>DVJN01000070.1 GCA_018716755.1 Candidatus Alectryocaccomicrobium excrementavium | reverse complement strand
GTGTATCAAATTCTTGTGTGTGTTACTTTATTGCACATGAGCATTCTACCGATCCTCAATTCAGCATGGTCGTACCGCGTCTTCGCACCGCCCTGCGCTGACGCTTGCGCGGTGTTCCGTGGCTGCGCACTGCGCTTTGCTCCGTGTGCTCGCGCCTTCAGCCCTTCGGGCCTCCGATGTTCGCAAGCTCGCTTGTAGCACTCCCTGCTTCACTGGGCTCACCGGCGGCTATTGCAGCCACTGGCTGCGCCGCCTCTTTCGCCCTCATTGGACTTCCGCTTCGCCGCTGGCATCTCCGCTGCCAGAATTCCCTTCCTGGGGTTGCCGCTCTACTCGGCCTCGTGCTTTTGCCCCGCGCCCAGGCTATCGATGATGGTGATGACCAGGCCGCGGATGTTGTTCTCCGTGGTGCGGTATGGCGCGATGCGCAGGGTGTAATACCGGCCATTCATCGCGGTAACCTCCCTGTCGATGGAAACCAGATCCTTCAAAACGGCCCTGGCATCCTCCTCGATGTCCTCATCCGGGAAGCTGTGCGCGAAAATCTGGATGGGCCGCCCGATATCGTGCTCCATCAGCTGGAATTCCCGGCCCACGTATTCCGTGAATTTGCGGATGTTCAGCCAGCTATCCACAAACAGGATGCCAATCATGGTGGACGAGAGGAAGTTGGACAAGTCGTTGGTCATGGTGGTCAACTCGTCCAGCTTCAGCTGGTGCTCGGTGTTGACGGTGTACAGTTCTTCGTTCACCGATTGCAGCTCTTCCGTGGAGCTTTGCAATTCCTCATTGGCGGTGAGCAATTCTTCGTTGGCGGCCTGCAATTCGCCATTGACCGTTTCCAGCCGCTGGATGGTGGCGCGCAAATCGCTCTGCGAAACCTGGAATTCCCGCTCCAGCTCGGCGATGCGCCGGGCCGCGGTGGCATCCACATCGTATTTTTCCTTCACGCCCTCCTCAACCCTCAGCCGGTTCTCCAGGAACAGCACAGCCGTGAGCTCCTTATCGTCCTCCTGCTCGCCGGGAATGGGCTGCACGCGCAGGTCGATCACCCGGGCGCCGGACGGGCAATTCACGCGGATGCCCGTATAGGTCACGGCTTCGTGCTCCGCGCGGCAGCGGCTGAGCGCCGTAGCCGCCACCAGGGACAGATCCTTGTGCAGCATGCTGAAAAAATTCAGCGTGGCCTTGCCGCCCGAGAGCGACAGGTAATCGGCATAATTGCCGAAAAAGTGCAGCACCATATCGTCCGCATCCAGCACTACGGCCGCGGGCAGAAACAGTTCCAGATATTGGGTATACCGGCTTTCCTCCACGCCCGGATTGTTTGGCGCGCCCGTGCCAGCCAGACGCTTGAGCGAAATGGCCTGGATGGTGGGGATGGTGTAAGTGGGCGGGTTCAGGTCTTCCACTCTGCCCTCTCCTTTGTGCAGGTAAATTTTTTCCGGGCCGCAAACGGGCTTGAACAGGTTGGCATATTCCCCGGCGCTTTCGCTCTTGCCCAGGAACAGATAGCCGCCATCCTTGAGCGCCGAATGGAAAATGGCGAACAGGCCGCGGCGCATCACCGGCTGGAAATAGATCATCACATTGCGGCACAGGATCAGATCCAGCTTGCCAAAGGGCGGATCCGAAAACATGTTGTGCGTGGCGAAGATGATCATGCGGCGGATTTCCTTGGAAATCATGTATTGATCGTTCTGCTTCACGAAGAAGCGGGCCAGCCGGTCGCCCGTCACATCGTCGATGATGTTTTCGGAAAACACGCCCTTCCCCGCCTGCTCGATGGCGCGGCTGTCCACATCCGTGGCGAAGATCTTCACATCCCGGCGCATTTGCAGCTCGTCCATGGCCTCGCGGAACAAAATGGCCACGGAATAGGCTTCCTCACCCGTGGAGCAGCCCGCGCTCCACACGCGGACCGGCTCGTCTTCCTTGGAACGCTCCAGGATTTTATACACCGCGTTGTACTTGAGCTTTTCAAAAAACGGCGGGTCGCGGAAGAAATTGGTCACGCCGATGAGGATTTCCTTGATGAGGATGTTCACTTCCTCCTGGTTATCCCCCAGCAGGCGGGCAAACTCCGTGAGCGAAGCGCTGTGCGTAACCAGCATGCGCCGCTCGATGCGCCGCAGAATCGTGGAGCGCTTGTAATACGTGAAATCGATGCCGCTGGCGTTTTTCAGGATGGTGTAAATGTGCGAAAGCGTCTCCTCCTCGGAAAAGAGCATATCTTCCTCCGAGATGCGCGGCGCGCGCAAAAGCGTGGGCGTGGTGGAAAAATTGAGGATTTCCTCGGCGATTTCTTCCGGCGAAAGGATGAAATCCGCCAGCCCGGTTTGAATAACGCTCCTGGGCATGCCATCGAACTTGGCGCTCTCGGGCGATTGCGCGATGACCAGCCCGCCGTGCTCCTTCACGGCCTTCACGCCGTTGGTGCCATCCGTGCCCGTGCCGGAAAGCACCACCACGATGGAGTGCTCCCGCCGTTCTTCCGCCAGGGAGGAGAAGAAGATGTCTATGGGGTGGTTCAGCGTGCCGGGCGCATAATCGGAAAGGACCAGCTTGCCATCCGCGACGGTCATAAATTTTTTCGGCGGGATCAGATACACCGTGTCCGCCTCAATGGCCATCCCCTCCTCGGCCTGCACCACGGTCATTCCCGTGTGCTTGCCCAGAATATCGACCATCAGGCTCTTGTAATCGGGCGAAAGATGCTGGATGACAACAAAGCTCAGGCCGCTGTTGCTGGGCATGCGGCCAAAGAACTGCTGCAGCGCTTCCAGCCCCCCGGCGGAGGCGCCAATACCAATGATCAGCGGGCGGCCGGTTGTTTCCACGCTCTGCTCCGGGCGGGTTTCCTTTTCCTTACACATGGTTTGTGCCTCCTATAGTTATGATTGCCGCGCCGGTTCCCGGCCCTGCAAGTACTTTTGCTGAAACTGTTTCGCTGGAAGCGGCCGGTCGAAATAATACCCCTGCGCGCAATGGCAGCCCATTTCCTGCAAAGCGCAGGCCTGTTCCCGCGTTTCCACGCCCTCCGCCACGCAAACCATGCCGCAGGTCTGGCAGATCCGAATGATGTCCTGCACCAGCATCCCATTGATGGGATTGCCGACCATGCCGGCGATTAAGCTGCGGTCCAGCTTGACCGTATCGAACTTCACGCTGGCAAAAATCTGCATATTGGCGTATTTGGAGCCAAAATCGTCCAGGCTGAAGCGCAGGCCGCACTGGCGGAACTGCTCCACGAGCGCCTGCAGGCTGGAAATATCCTGCCGCCCGGCATTCTCGGTGATTTCCAGCTCCACCATTTCCAGCGGGATGCTGGGATAATGGCTGGCGACGGCCAAAATGGAGGCCAGCGTCGTGGGTGCGAACAGCGTCACCCGCGAAAGGTTGACGGCGGTCTTCACCATGCCCAGCCCGGCCGCGCGCCAGCTTTCCATTTGCGCCATTGCCCGGTCCAGCACGAACAGATCCAGATCCCGGATTTCGCCGCTCTTTTCCAGCGCGTCGATAAACTGCCCTGGCGGAAGGATCGAGCCATCCTCGTCCAATCCCCGCACGAGCGCTTCCGCGCCCAGCAGCGCGCCGCTGACCACATCCACCTGCGGCTGGAAATACACGGTGAACCGCCCCGCCCGGGCCGCATCGGCCACGCCGCGAAAGCGGTTGCGCCCCAGGATAAAGGCTTCCATATTCGCTATGGCTTCCGCCGTCTCTTCCCGCATGGCCGCCTGCGCCTCCCGCACCAGCGAACGGGTTTGGAATTCCCCGCTGGCCCAGGCGCTCCCCACGCGCACTTCCTTGGGATAGCGGCGGAACAGCGCCGCGCGCAGGCGGGCATACCGGCCCATAAACGCCTGGCGCATGATATTGGGCGACAACGCCAAAAAGGCGCTGTCCCAGGTGCGGAAAATCCATTCCCGGCCAAAGATATCGGTGAGCGCGCGCACCACATATTGCAACAGCTGCCCGCCATAGGCAAAGCCCAGGCTGCTGTTGATGGCGGAAAAATTGGGCACGTCTACGCACACGATCCCCATCGATCCATAGCGGTCGGAATCCAGGTTGCCCACCGCGTCCAGATACGAGCGCAAATTGGGCATATTGAGCAGGTCCTTCGCGTCCGCCTCGCGGCCGTCCTTCTCCCGGCGCTGCCCCTGTTCCCGCGCGATGTAGGGGGCCAGGGCGCTGCACAGCGCCGCGTCCTCCGCATGCTCGCGCGCGTTTTCAATGCACAAAAAGCCCGCTATATCCTCCTGCTCCATCAGCGGAACGGCGGTGTAGCGCCACGCGCCATCCCCACCCTCCCCCATGGGGACAAGCGTGGGCGCATGGCTGAGGAAAACCGGCGCCCGCTCTTCCATGCAGCGCTTGAGCAGCGGAAAGCGGTCCAGCATCATGCCGGAAACCGACTGCTGAATGCTGCGCTTCTTCCGGCTGGTCCATTCATAGGGCATGGTAATCGCCTGCCGCCCCGCCGACAGCCTGAGGACATATGCCCGGTCCGAGCGGTAATACGCGCCAAGACAGCGCAGCGCTTCCCGCACGGCCTCCTCTGGCGACCGCGCAGAGAGCATGGCCGACATGCAGCGCAGCGCAGCGTCCCGCTCCCGCCCTGTCAACGGGCGGTACAGTTCCTGCGGGCGCGCCAGCGTGCGCGCGTCCGCGCCCGCCGTCTGCGTTTCATACAGATCCCATTCATCCCCCTCCGCCGGGAAGGCCACTGTGTCCACCGCCGCGTTCTGCCACATCTGGCAGGTGTGCGCGGCCTGGTTGAGCAGCACGGCGTATTCCGCCCGGTTGGGCTGCGCGCACACGGTGCCCGCGACCAGCCGCAGGTAATCCATGGAAAGCACATCGGAAAGCAGGCGCCGCACGAACGCCAGGGATTCCTCCAGGCGGCCGCGCAAATCAAATTGCGAATGAACCGCCGGGAAAAAGGCCACAAACCGGTCGGCCCCATAGCGGCTGAGCACGCAATCGCCGCCCATGGACACATACAGAGCCGCCGCCATGGCGCGCAGCGCGCGCTGCATGCCGGGAAGGTCATTCGCATACAGGCGCGCCAATCCACCCAGCTGCACCATCGCCAGGGCGCACATGCGCGAACCATCCGCCTGGCAAATCAGCATTTCCGCCAATTTGCGCGCATACGCCGCTTCACACAGATGCGTGAGCGGATCCTGCCGCAGGGGGACGCCCACCATATCCTCCCAGCCGTGGCGCAAATCCTGCCTGCCAATATACAAAGACAGCAAAACGTTTCTGGACGCGCGATCCTCCACCATGTAAATCGTGTGGTTCACCCAGCGGACAATCCCGCTTCTGTCCACGCGCCGGTAGCGCGCCGTGAACCATTGTTCGCCCCGCGCATAACGCTCGAGGAGCTGGTCCCGGTCGAAGCCGGCGAGCAGTTCCGACCGTATATCCTCCGGAAAAATCCGCGCCGCCTCTTCCCGCAGCGCCTCCGCGCCATTTTCGCCCTTTTGCATGGCCGTGCGGTCCCGCCCTTCATCCCACTGCGTACACACCCGGTTCCGCGTGAGATCGATCTGCAGCCCCGCCACCATATCCGCGATCATGACCGAAGGCAAAGGATAGCGCACCCCCATGCTGCCGTTCACGCCGGTGACCTCCTGCGGCAGCTTTTCCAGCACGCCAATAGCGCGCCGCGCGCCACCCGTATCGCCAAAGAGCATGCGGTACGAAACGGCTATCCAGGCGTAGCAGCCCGTATGCTGATTCTGAATGATAAAATTGCCAAACCCCTGCGAAGCGCCGCCGAGCAACTCGTGCGCGAAGGTGCGGAATTGCGCGATGGAATGCGGGTGAATCCATCCGCTGGAGATCAGCCCTTCCGGGAACTGAATGTCTTTTTCCGGCAGGGCGCGCATGCGCTCCTCCGTGGCAAAAAAACGCAGCACCCGCGCCGGCACATCCACTTCCCACAGCAGTTGATCCATCTGGCTGAAGGCCAGCCGCAGCCGCTCCCCTTCCTCCTCCAGATGGCGCTCGTGCTCTTTGAACTGGGAAATATCGGCGGCGGTGACCAGCATCACGGGGAGCGGGTTTTCATAGGGCACGCGCACCGCGCGAATGCGCCACCAGCGCCAGCGCTCGCCGTCCGGCGAAACGCGGTGGATATGCTCCACGATGCCGCCCTGCTTAAGTCCCTGCTCCAGCGCGCGCAAAAGCCCGGCCTGATCGTCCGGATGCACCAGGCGGGAAACCGGGCAGGGCATTTCGTATTCGCCCTCTTCCACGCCCAGCAGCCGGCAAAAACTGGGGCTGGCGTACAGCAGCCTGGGCGCAGCGCCCATTTCCAGCAGGCTGACGCCGCTATCCAGATATTCCAGCAACCCGCCCAGCGAAATGGTGCTCACCGGGTGAAAACCGCCTTTTTCCTGGCTGGAGAGCGAATCGTCATGCTTGAAAGAATAGCCATGCTTGCCCGCTTTTTTGGCCTGGTACAGCGCCTGATCCGCGGCCCGGTACAATTCCGCAAAGCTGTGCCCCTTGCCCCGGGCCAGATAAATGCCCGCGCTGGCCGTGACCGTTACGCTGGGGGCATCGCCCAGAATCAGCTGCAATTGGGCGCAAATCTGCGAGCCCTTGGCGCGCGCAACCTCCTCGGTGATTTGCCCCACCAGAAAAACAACGAATTCGTCTCCGCCCAGGCGGCCGACGATGTCGTTGGCGCGAAACAGGCCCGACAAAATCCGGGCGGCCTGGCGGATGGCCTGATCCCCCGCCTGGTGCCCCAGCGTGTCGTTAACCCGCTTAAAGTCATCCAGATCCACGATAAACATGGCGCAGGTGTCCGCCGCGGCCATGCTCTCCAGGTGCCGCGCGATATGCTGCTCCGCCGTGGCCCGGTTGAGGAGGCCGGAAAGCGCGTCTTTCGCCGCCTGTTCCTGCAATTCCGCCAGCCGGTGCTGAAAATTCTGCATCCCTGCCGCACTCGTGCCCTGATTGCCCTGCATTTTGCTATCCCCTGCCATTTTGGCGGTTTTCGCCTCGTCCGCAAAGATGGTGGCCCGCTCGTTCCGCCCATACTTCTTTTCTATTATACCACATATTTTATGCGCAAAAGTGTATACCGGTAAATTCCCCCGAATTTTGCGCATTCGCCAATTGCATAGCATATTAAGATCGGTTATAAACCCTCTTGCAATGCAAGCGTCACGTTATCATATGCTTCCTGCACGGCGGGCATCAACACCAGGGCGGCATCCATATCCCCGCCCCGCAGGCACTCCACCACTCCGCTCACCCGCTCGTACAGCGCGTTCAGCGAAAGATTGCCCGCCACGCCCTTGAGCGTGTGCGCCGCGGCGAACGCCGCCTTGCCGTCCCGCGCGGCCAGCGCCTGTTGCAGCTGATCAAAATTGGTATCCTGCAAAAACGCCCGCAAAAGTCGCGTCAACAGCCCTTCGTTCTGCATAAGCCGCGCCAGGGCGCCATCCACATCCACGCCCGCTTCCACCAGCCGCCGTTTTTTCGCCTCATCCATTGGGGTTCTCCTCCTTGCCCTTCCCGTACAGGTTGCGCAGCG
Source organism: Candidatus Alectryocaccomicrobium excrementavium (assembly GCA_018716755.1). Classification (GTDB taxonomy): domain Bacteria; phylum Bacillota; class Clostridia; order Christensenellales; family Aristaeellaceae; genus Alectryocaccomicrobium; species Alectryocaccomicrobium excrementavium. The sequence continues at coordinate 6,660 of DVJN01000070.1, read as the reverse complement.
ACGGTTCCACCGCCTGGAAAGCCGCCAGCAGGCGGGGATTGAACGCGCCGCATTGTCCCTCCAGAATCATTGCAAGCGCCGTGTCGAAAGAATACGCCTCCTTATAGCAACGCTTGCTGACCAGCGCATCGTACACGTCCGCCAAGGCGACGGCCTGCGTCCACACGGGGGTTTCATCCCCCACCAGCCCATCCGGATACCCGCGCCCGTCCCACCGCTCGTGGTGGTGCAGCGCAATATCGTAGGCATAGCGGAAAGCGGCGTGCGAGCGCATCTGCGGAATGCTCGACAGAAGTTCCGCGCCCTTGCGCGTATGGGTTTTCATAATGGCGAATTCTTCGCCCGTCAGGCGGCCGTTTTTGTTGAGAATCGCGTCTGGAATGGCGATCTTACCCACGTCGTGCGTGATGGAAGCCATGCCAATCAGCTGAATATCGCTTTCCGAAAGCCCCTCTCCCAATGGCGTGCGGCCCAGCAAATGGCGCGTAATGCCGTGAATCCGGCGCACATGCTCGCCCGACTCATCGCTGCGGAATTCAATGGCCGTGGCCAGGGCCTCGACCATGCCGATCCCCATTTCCGCCAGCTGCTGCGCCTGGAGCAACAGCTGATCCCGCTGCCGCTCCACCTGTGCGCTCAGCCGCCGCCGCGCCGCGAACAATTCCACCACGGATTCCACGCGCCGGCGCACGATATAGGGCACCACCGGCTTGGTGATCACATCCATCACGCCCAGGGAATAGGCCGTCTGCATCGTGGCGCCGCTATCGTCCGCCGTGATGAGAAACACCGGCACCCGCTCCATATACCCGCTTTGCGACAGGCGGCGCAGCACTTCCAGGCCATCCATTTTGGGCATCACCACGTCCAGCAAAACCGCGCTCAGCTCCTCCTCGCGCGCCCTGGCCAGTTCCCAGCCCTCCTCGCCGTTTTCCGCTTCCCAGATGGCATAATCCTCTTCAAAAATGTTGGCCAGAATGGCCCTGTTGATCGCGTCGTCATCCACGATCAGCAGGGGCTTTTTTTCCGTTTCCCCCATGGTGGTTTTCCCCATTCCTTTCCGGCTTATCTGCCCGGGTCCTGACAATCTTTTGCAGCGTTCTTCCCAATTGATCGAATTGCAGGGGCTTGGAAATGTGCCCGTCCATGCCCGCGCGCGTCGTCCTGTCTATATCCTCCGCAAAGGCGTTGGCCGTCACCGCGACGATGGGCACCCAGCGCGCGTCCGGCCGTGCCAGCGCGCGAATGGCGCTGGCAGCCTGGCAACCGTCCATCTCCGGCATCTGCATGTCCATCAAAACGGCGTCGATGGAAAATGGCTCGCTCCCCGCAAAAGCCTCCACAGCCTCGCGCCCGTTTTGCGCCTGCAGCACCCGCGCGCCCAGCTGCTGCAAAACCTCGCTCACGATTTCCATATTCAGCGCGTTGTCCTCCGCCACGAGAATGGTGCGCCCCGCCCAGTCGAACTCTTCCGGCGCGTCCGCCGCGCCCGGCTCCCGCTTCGCTTCCACGGCGGCCATCGGCAGCGTTACCACAAAGCGGCTGCCCTTGCCCAACTCGCTTTCCACCGAAATCTCGCCGTTCATCCGCTGCACCAGATTCTTGACGATGGGCATCCCCAGCCCGGTGCCCACGCGCGTGTTGGCGCTGAACGCCGTTTCCCGCGTATACGGTTCGAACAGGTGCTCCAGGAATCCTTCGGACATGCCGATCCCCGTGTCTTCCACGGCAATCTGGTATTTGCTGTGCTTGCCCTCGCCAAACTGCCGGGCTTCCAGGCGGACGCTGGCACCGGGATTGGAATACTTAAACGCATTGGACAAAAGATTGTTCACCACCTGGCCGACCTTTGCCTCATCGCCGGTCACCCAGTCCTCGCGCAAATCCCATTCGGCCACGAAGCGCTTTCCGCCCATGGCCGCCTGGTCGCGGAACAGATCCGCCGTGTTTTGCAGCAGGCCGCGCAAATCAAAGGGCTTCTCCTGCAAATCATCCTTTCCGGCCTCTATCTTGGACATCTCCAATATATCGTTGATCAGCGAAAGGAGCTGCTTGCCCGCAAACTCAATCTTGCCAAGATGCGCCCGGGCCTTGTCCACATTGCCAGCCTCGCAATCCTGGCGCGCCAGCCCGCAACAGCCGAGGATGGCGTTGAGCGGCGTGCGCATATCGTGCGACATGCGGCTGAAAAAATCCGTTTTGGCCTTCGTGCTCTTTTGCGCCGCCTCCAGCGCGTCCTGCAACAGGATGGCGTGCTGCAATTCCAGCCGCTTTTCCTCATCCACATCCCGAAAGCACAGGATCACTTCGTCGGGCGCGCGCGAGGGGTCGTATAGCGTGCGGACATTGACCCAGCGGTATTCCTGGCCGAATTTGCGCTCGTAATCCCCGCCATAATCGGCAATGCACTCCGCGACCCGCTGCCGGATGCTCTCCAGCGAAAAACTCCGCTCGAACGCCTGATACGTGCTGGGCTTCACCACGGTTTTCATGGCCTGAAACACCAGAACATACGGACCCTTTCGGGGCAATAGGGGCTGGATATCCGGCAGCACCTTAATGGCCTCATAGGTGCCTTCCCGGAAATTCACCCGGAAAATCCCGTAAAACGAATCGCCCAGCAGATGCGCGGTATCGGCCGTGCTGCGGATCCGGCGGCTCTGCACCATATCCCGGATGGTCATAAACAACAGCGTTGTGAACAGCAGCGCCGCGATGCCGGCCATGATATACACCACCAGGTTCCTGTCGCCCATCAGCACAGAGCGCATGGGCATGGTTAAAATGACCGTCCAGCCATTTTGCATTTCCCAGGCATACGCGCCGCGCGACTCGCCGTCCAGATCCTTATACACCGCATCATACGCGAGCAGGGATCCGTCCTCAATGCCGCGCAGGAGAAAATCCACATGCTCCTGCAATTTTGCTGCGCTCGCATCCGCGTGCGTATCCGCGCTCAGAAGCACGCCATTCTGGTCGCACAGAAAATAGGAACTGTTCTCGGGGAGGCCTGCCGCCGCATTGTGCAATTCCAAATTTTCCAAAAACACATCCATGGCGAATACGTCGCCCGGGTTCGCCAACGCCAGGGAAATGGTGAAGATCTTCTCCCCGGTGACGGCGTCGGTATACACATCCCCGCACACGGCTTCGCCGCCCGCTTCCAGCGCCTGCCGGTACCAGGCCGCATTTTGGTATTCATAATCCGCGTCGCCCTCCCAGGGATTGGCCGCGACGATCGCGCCGCCAACGACCGCATAGGGATCCACGCTGTTTGCCCCAATGATGCCGGTCAGCTTGGCGAAATAGCTTTTGAGCCAGCGCTGCGCCGCCTCGGGATCGCCGCCGCCATCCTGCAATTCATCCAGATATTCCCCCGCCAGCAGCGCATATTTTTGCAGGGTGGAAAGGCGCATTTCCTCCTCCACCGCGTAGCTGCGCGCAAGCGCCATGCCCAGCTGATGGGTATTTTGCAGCATTTTGCCGCGCACCAGCACCACGCTGAACACCAGAAGCGCCGCCACCACGCCCAGCAGCGCGATATTGAGCGCCGCGCCGCCCAACGCGCGATGCGCGGAAAACGATTGCCTGTTTCTGCCCATGCGTACCGCCTTCCCGGCGAAAAAGCGATTTCCAGCGCATTCCGCCCTCTTTTTTCCATTATACACAAATTCCCGTTTTTTTGCAAACCAAATTTCCTCTGCATGCGTCAAATCAGCCCTTTACAAACCAAGCGTTTTTTGCTAAAATACCCTTACCGAAAAACGCAGCCCAAACGTCAAAAAAGAGAGGGGGAGAATGGCCATGGAGCGCAGCGAAGCCTGCGGCAGTTCCACTGATAAAAAGCGCGCCGCGATAGAGCTCACACAATATATGGTGCATAAGCATTATTGCGAAAATGATCCGGAAGCCCTGATCGCCCTGTTTGATGAACCGCTGGCCTGGTTCGGCGCGGGAGAGAATGAATACGCATCGGGGCGCGACACGGTGAGCGCCATTTTCCGGGAATTCGCGGGCAAGGTGCCCAAATGTATTGTCTCGGAGGAAGAATACCGCGCGGAGGAGCTTGCGCCCGATGTGTACCTGTGCACGGGCCGGATGTGGATTGCCACCGATCCCGCAACCCATGTGTATTTGCGGGTACATCAGCGCATTACGACCGTTTTCCGCTGGAAAAATGGCACGGCGCGTTGCTGCCATATCCACATTTCCAATCCCTATTCCGAAATGGTGAGCGACGATGTGGGCTTCCCCACGCAAATGGCGCGCCAGACCTATGAGTATATGGAAAGCCATCTCCGCGAACAGGAAAAGCGGCCGGACGCGCAGAATGCGGAGCTCGCCAGCATTTATGAAACGATACCCTGCGCCATTTTCCGCCTGGCCCGCACGGGCGGCATTTACCGCATGCTCACCTTCAATCAGGCGCTGGCCGATATCCTGGGCTATCCGCGGGAAGAAATCGAGGCCATGGATTGCTCTTCCGGCCTGCTGGGCGACGTGGTGCCGGAAGACGCCAGCGCCATCCATGCCGCCCTGCGGCGCCTGAAAAATCCCGGGGACTACACCCATGTGACCTATCGGGTGCGCGACCGGAGCGGGCAGTGTATCCATCTGCGCTGCAAAATCAACCTCATCAGCGAAGGCGAAGATGGCCAGATCATTCAATACAGCGCGTTCAATGTATCCCGCAGCGTGGAGCTGGAAACGCTGCTCAGCCGCCTGAGCTTTGAAGATTCGCTGACCGGGCTCTTCAATCGAAACCGCTTCAACCACGATATGGACAACTATCTGAGCGAGGGCAAGACCCGCCTGGGCGTGGCGAGCCTGGATCTCAACGGCCTGAAAGAAGTTAACGACCAATTGGGCCACAGCGCGGGAGATGCGCTGCTGCAGCGCACCGCCGGACATATCCGCCGCGCGTTTCCCGAAAAGGGGTATCGCATCGGCGGCGACGAATTTATCATCATCGACGAGGATCTGGACGAGGCTGCATTCGCCAGCGCCATCCAGGCCCTGTGCCAGAGCATGGAGAACGATCACATCCGTATCGCCTGCGGGTACGCCTGGCGCGCCGCCCATTGCAGCGTGAAGGAACAACTGGAAGAAGCGGACGCGCACATGTATCAAAGCAAAAAGCGCTATTACAGCGACCGCAGGCACGACCGCCGCAAAAATTGAGGCGATACAATGGGCTGCCAAAGGCCAATGAGGCCGATAAAATCGGTGCCGCCGGTTTTACCACAGCTGCGCAGCAAATCCTCTGATAAGAAAGGCTCTGCCGGAACTGGCGGCGCCTTTCTTATGCCATCTTTGGCTTTCACTCATAAATGCGGCGGGACAAACGGCGAACAATACGTTTCAAGGGTGAGCGCGGCAGATAGAAGCCTGCGTTCGTCCGCGCCATACAATATAATCCCTCTTGGAATACCGCTTTCATCCTCGCACAGCCTCAGCGCCAGCGATGGCAAGCCCACAAAATGCATGATATTGGTGGGGCCGGTCATGATGCAGGCATCATACTCTTTCAGTTCCTCAAAGATCTGGCCGCGCATTCGCTCGCGTTCTGCCATGGCCTCTTGATACAGCAAATCATCAACGCTCTTTTGGGCGGCTTCCTGCAGGGTGGATATGCCGTATTTCATCATGGATTGAGGATTGGCTTCGTAAAACGCAATGATTTGGTCCAGCTTTTTCAACTTCGCAGAAGCGCCTGCAAGGTACCGCTCCAAATCTCTGCGAAACTCGCATAGCATAATGCTTCTCTGGTAAGGGGAATAGGGCTGCGTGATTTCAGAAAACCGGACGCCATCCCGGCGCAAAGCCTCAAAAAGCTGCTCATATCTTTGCCATTGCGTTTCGGATACCATGTCCCGGTTGTGCTGGTTCACGGCAATTTTCAGCTCTTTTGCCGGAATCGGATGCACGGGAGCCATCGGCCTGTGGGCCATTCCGTTATACAACAAAATCGCATCCGATAAATTTCTGCTGAACATCCCCGCAGAATCCAGCGTGCTGGCGATCGGAAGGATCCCGTCTGCAGACAGAGAATCATGCTGCGGCTTGAAGCCCACAACGCCATTTTCCGTGGCGCATGCCACAACGGAAAACGATGTGTCTGTTCCGACTGCCATAGGACAAAATCCTGCCGAAACGGCAACCGCCGAACCCGTGCTTGAGCCTCCGGGATTCTTATTGGGATCGTATGCGTTTTTGACAAAGCCGCCTCTTGAACTGTATCCGTTTGGCATGCCCTGGGACGTGAAATTCGCAAATTCCGTCATATTGGTCTTTCCCAGAATTATGCCGCCATGATGGACAATGTTTTCTATAACGGCGGCATTGCTCTCCGCCAGATTGTCCGCCAGAGCCATGCTTCCCGCCGTCGTGTGAAGCCCGGCGACATCAATATTATCCTTTACAAGCAGTGGGAGGCCAAACAATAGGGCATCCCGCCCCCGTGTGGCAGAATCCAACGCTCTCGCCTGTTTTATGGCCGTCTCATGGATCTCTGATACCGCATTGAATCTGCGATCATATTTTTTGATTCGATTGAGAAAGGCTTTTGTAACTTCTTCAACGCCGATATTTCTGTTTTGCATTTCTTTTCGGAGTTGTGTGGCGGGCATCCAGTATATTTCGTCCATCTTCTTCTCCTTT
>DVJN01000069.1 GCA_018716755.1 Candidatus Alectryocaccomicrobium excrementavium | reverse complement strand
GTGGCATTTCGAGCGGATTCTATGCTGTGCGCGAAATGACCATTTGCGCGGGTAGGAGGGATGTGCTACAATGGGCGCAACCATTTTAACAGGCGCGAGGCATGGGAGGTGTTTGTTATGAAACTGGAGGATTGGCGCATCCGGGATCCGTTTGTGTATAACGATGGACATCGCCTGATTCTTTATGGGTCTACATCTGTGGGATGTGGCGCTAAGCAAAAGAGCGTATTTGTGGCCAGCACATCCAGCGATATGGAAAACTGGTCGGATCCGGTGACCATATTTGAGGCGGGATCGAATTTTTGGGGCACGCGCGATTTCTGGGCGCCAGAAATGCACGCCTATGAAGGCGCTTATTATTTGTTCGCCAGCTTTGCGGCAGACCGGCGCAAGCGCGCCACGGCGGTGTTGCGCGCGCAGGACCCCCTTGGTCCGTTTGTGCCCTATGGCAGCGAGCAGATCACGCCCATGGACTGGCAGTGCCTGGATGGTACGCTGCATGTCGAGGGAGATACGCCTTATATGGTGTTCTGCCACGAGTGGGTGGAGTGCGGCGATGGAGAAATGTGGGCCGTTCCCATGGAGAAGGATCTCTCGGGCGCCGCGGGCGAGCCGGTATTTCTTTTTCGGGCCAGCGAAGCCCCCTGGTGCCGCCCTTTGAGCGGCGTGAAACACGGCGCGGTAGCGGATCCGTATGTGACGGATGGGCCGTTCCTGTTTCGGGGGCAGGATGGCGGGCTGAAGATGCTTTGGTCGAGTTTTTCTGCCGGAGGGCGGTACACCGTGGGGCTTGCCTTCAGCGAGGGCGGCGTTTGCGGCCCCTGGCGGCAGCAGGCGGAGCCGGTTTTTGCGCAGGATGGCGGCCACGCAATGCTGTTCACCGATTTGCAGGGGCAACTTCGCCTCAGCCTGCACCAGCCCAATGACGGCCCGCGGGAACGGGCGCGTTTTCTGCGCGCGGAATGGACGGAACACGGCATCGGCCTGCGCCCGGAAGAGAGGTGAAGCGGCGTGCAATCTTTTCCCACGGGTATGCGGCGCGTATGCAGGCATGTGAAGCACAGCTGGCGCCTCTACGTTTGCCTGTTTCCCGCTTTGCTATATATCACGCTGTTTTCCTATTTTCCCATGTATGGCGTGCAGATCGCCTTCCGCAATTATTCGGCCGCATTTGGCATTTCGCACAGCCCATGGGTGGGTCTGCGCCATTTCGAGCAATTCATACATTCCATCCAGTTTGGGATTTTGCTGAATAACACGCTGCGCATTTCCGTTTACAGCCTGATTTTCGGCTTTCCCATTCCGGTGCTGCTGGCATTGATGCTCAACGAAGTGAAGTCCGGGCCGTTTAAAAAGTTTGTGCAGAACGCTACGTATATCCCGCACTTCATTTCCACGGTGGTGATGTGCGCCATGATCATTCTGTTCACCTCGACCAGCAACGGCATCATTAACAACCTCATCGTGCGGCTGGGCGGAGAAGCGGTGGATTTTATGGGCAAATCGCGCTACTTCCGCACGCTGTATATTGTCAGCGACCTCTGGCAGCACACGGGCTGGAATTCCATCATCTATCTGGCAGCATTGGCGGGCGTGGACCCGCAGCTGTATGAAGCGGCGGAAATTGATGGCGCTTCCCGACTGCAGCGCATCTGGCACATCAATTTGCCGGGCATTTTGCCCACCATGGTACTGCTGTTCATTTTGAACTGCGGCAGCCTGCTGAGCGTGGGCTATGAAAAAGTTTACCTGTTGCAAAACTCGCTCAACATCGATGTTTCAGAAGTGATCTCCACTTATGTATATAAGGTGGGCATCCTCTCGGTAAAGTTTAGCTATACCGCGGCCATTGGACTGTTCAATTCGGCCATCAATTTCGTTCTGCTCCTGACGGTGAACGCCATTGCCAGGCGCCTGAGCGGCTCGGGCCTGTTTTAGCAAGGATGGGGGGAATACGATGAGACAGAAAAATGCCGTGCGCGAAACGCGCGGCGACCGGATCACCCTGGCTGTGATTTATTTCATCCTGGGTTTGATCGGCGTGGTTACCCTGTATCCGGTGATTTATGTCCTTTCCGCCTCTGTGAGCGATCCGACGGCAGTGAACAGCGGTCAGGTTTTGCTTTGGCCTGTGGGGCTGCATTTCGAGGGCTACCGCTACATCTTTGAAAACAATTGGGTATTGATTGGCTATCGCAATAGCACGCTTTACACTTTCTTTGGAACATTGCTCAACCTGGCGGTGACCTTCACGGCCGCGTATGCTCTCTCGCGCCGCGACATGTGGGGGAGAAGCGTTGTGAGCGTGTACATGCTGTTGCCCATGTGGTTTAGCGGCGGCCTGATCCCCACATTTTTGGTGGTCAACCGGTTGGGACTCGTCAACCAGCCGTATACGCTGGTGGTGTTGGGCGCGATTTCCATGTACAATTGCGTGATATGCCGCACTTTCATTCAGAGCAGCATTCCGCTGGAATTGCAAGAGGCCGCGCGCATTGATGGATGCAATGATTTTGGCATTGTGCTGAAAATTGTGTTGCCGCTTTCCAAGCCTGTTTTGGCCATTCTCGCGCTGTACTATGGTCTGGGGCACTGGAATGACTACTTCAACGCTCTGATTTATGTGAACGACCGGACCTTGCAGCCATTGCAAACGTTTTTGCGGCTGATCCTC
>DVJN01000068.1 GCA_018716755.1 Candidatus Alectryocaccomicrobium excrementavium | reverse complement strand
CTGAAAATAGGGCCCAAGCACCTGTTCAATGCCGTGCACGGAAACGCGGTATTCGCGATTTAAAACACCGAGATAGCCCACAATATCATCGAGCAATTCGTTTCCATCCAAAATTGGCAGGCGCATAAATGCAGTCCTCCTTTTTGCGTTACCTATATTATAGCATATTTTCGTGGATCCTCGCAGGGTTTTCGCAAGAATGTTTGGTGTTTTGCGGGCAACGCATCACAACAAGCTCCATACGCAGAATTCATTTGACAAAATTCGCTTTTGCGATTATGATTATGCACAGAGTATCATGCAATTCCCGGAATTTGCGCCCAAACAACGCCATAAAAGGCGCTGCCCACTTTCGCCGCGTTCGCGTTTTGCGCGAAAGCGCGGCCTGTGGGGGCGCGTTTCGGGGAATGCTATGGATTGGGAGGCATACGCGCTTTGCTGTTCAACTCGTACATATTCGTGCTGCTGTTCCTGCCACTGAGCGTAGCGGGATATTTTCTGCTGAACCGGCGCAACACGCGCCTGGCGACGGCCTATCTGCTCGGTATGTCGCTGTGGTTTTATGCGTATTTCAACGTCGCCTATCTGCCCCTGATCGTGGGCAGCATTTTGGTGAACTTTTCCCTCAATAAGCTCATGCGCCGCTTTACGGCAAAAAATGCCCGCAAGGCCGTGATGCTGGCGGGCGTGGCGATCAATATCGGCGTGCTGTTTTACTACAAGTACTACGATTTTTTCGCCACGAACGTGAACAGCCTGTTCGGCACGCACTGGACGCTGCTCAACCTCGTGTTGCCGCTGGGCATCAGTTTCTTCACATTCCAGCAGGTTTCGTACATGATTGACAGCTATAAGGGCGAAGTGCCCGATTATCCGCTGCTGGATTACGCCCTGTTCGTGACGTTTTTCCCGCAGCTGATCGCCGGGCCAATCGTGCTGCATAAAGAGATCGTGCCGCAGTTTATGGATAACAGCAAGCGGCGCTTTCAATGGGAGAATTTTTCCCGCGGGCTGTATGCTTTTGCGCTGGGCATGGCAAAAAAGGTGCTGCTGGCGGATGTGTTCGGCATCGCGGTGAATTATGCCTTTGGCAACCCTGCCGCGCTCAATTCCACCAATGCGCTTATCGGCGCGGTGGGATACATCTTTCAGATGTACTTTGATTTCAGCGGTTATGGCGATATGGCCGTGGGCCTGGGGAAAATGTTCAATATCGATATTCCCAACAACTTCAATTCCCCGCTGCGCTCGCGCAACGTAAAGGAATTCTGGAAGCGCTGGCACATCACGCTCACGCGTTTTTTTACGTATTACATTTATTTTCCCCTGGGCGGCAGCCGCAAGGGCACGCTGCGCACGTGCGTGAACACGATGATCGTGTTCACCATCAGCGGCCTATGGCACGGCGCGGGCTGGGGCTACATTTTGTTCGGCGTGAACTGGGGCATCACGCAGCTGATCGATATGTTCGTGGGCAAGTGGTGGAAAAAGGTACCCGGCGCGCTGCAATGGCTGTGCCTGCATCTTTTCACCGTGCTGAACGCCGTGCTCTTCCGCGCGGTCACGCTGGGCGACGCGGCTACGCTGATCCAGCGGATTTTTGCCTTTGATTTCGGCCCGCTCGCGCAGGAAATCTATGAAGGATTCCGCCCGGCGGAGGTGGAATTCGTGCTGTACGATATCCTGGGCAGGCTCGTGAACATGCCGGATTGGATGGGGGCGGCGCTGTTCTTTGGCCTGGCTTATTATCTGATTTTGTTTGCCAAGAACACCAGCGAGCGCATCCGCGATTTTGCCCCCACCGCGCGGACGATGATCACGACCATTGTGCTGCTCACGCTGTCGATCCTGTCGTTTTCCGGCGTATCGACCTTCCTGTACTTTAACTTCTAAGGAGCGAAACTATGAGTGAACGCCGCTGGACCAAGAGAGTGCTTTCGGGCATTGTGATTTTGCTGGCGCTGTATATGGCGCTGGTCTTTGTGCTGGACCCGGTGATGCAGTACCACGCGCCCTGGTTTGGCCTGAAACCGCAGAACGGGACGTCCCGCTATAACAATTACGGCATTGCCCGGCACATGGAATTCGATTCCGTGATTCTGGGCGCGAGCACATTTCGCTATGCGAAAACGAGCGATTATAACGCGTTGTACGATGCCAATGCCGCGCGCATTGTGTTCATCGCGGGCTATTACCGCGAGCAGAGCGACTGGCTGCGCTTTGCCTATGAGAAAAAGGGCACGCTCAAGAATGTCTTTTGGGCGCTGGACGCGCAGGGCATCCTCATGGGTAAGGACGATTACCATTACGATGGCATCCCTACTTATCTGTACGATGACAATCTGCTCAACGATGTGAATTACTGGTTCAATAAGGACATGTTTCCCTGGATGCTGCGCATGGTGCTCAACCACACGCCGCTGGACTTCGATTCCAGCGATTTCCGCGATCCTACGGGTGTGGAGGCCATTCGCGCCGTATACCAGCGCCCGGAAACCGCGGCGGAGCCGTTGCCGCTGGACGAGGCGTTTGTGGAAACTGTGACGGGCAATGTGCAGCAGAACATCGTGGAAATTGTGGAAGCGCATCCGGAAACGCAGTTTACCTTCGTGTTCCCGCCGGTGGACATGTTCTATTGGGACGGCGTGATCCGGCGCGGCGAGCTGGATCGCGTGCTGGAAGCGGAGAGAATCATTTTTGAGGCGCTCGCGCCTTACGAAAATGTGCGCGTTTTCAGCTTCTTTGACGATGCGGAGATCGCCATGGACTTCGATCTGTATAGCGATACCGTGCACTTTGTGCCGGAAATCGCTTCGGAAATTTTTGCCATTACGGCGGAGGGCGAATACCAGCTCACGCTGGAAAATGTGGACGCGCGGATAGAAGCGCAGCGGGCGATGATCGAGGGATACGACTACGCAGCCCTGTTCGCCCAGGAGGAGGAAGAAGAATGACCCGTTTAGGCGATACCATCAAAAAGGCCCGCTTGGGCGCAAAGATGACGGAAAAGGCCCTGGCCAAAAAGTGCGGCGTGGCGGAGAGCTTCATCAAAGAAGTGGAAGCGGGCCGCCGCATCGTTTCCGACGACCAGGCCCAGCGCATTTTGAAGGCGCTGGGCGTGAAGAACCCGGTGTCCGCGGAATTGGAAGTGGCGAACGAGGGCGAAGTGAAACTGCGGCCCAAGCCGCGCCCCTACATCATCCCCGTGCCGCAGCCGGAAAAGAAGGAAACGCCGGAAGAAACCCATGCCGCGGGAGAAGCGGCGGACGCCTGGCTCGACGCGCTGGGCGGCGTGGTGAAGCGCGTGCCCGTGATTGGCGAGGACAATGTGGTGATCGATCATGTGCTCACGCCCGTGATCGGCGGCAAAATCGAGGGCGGGCATCCGGAAAAGGTGCTCTATTACCGCTGCCCGGATGATTCTCTGCGCGGTTTCCGCATCTATGCGGGCGATTTGCTGCTCACCGTGCCGGCCAAAGCCGTGGTTTCCAACGCGATTATGCTGATCCAGAGGGATGGACAGCGCATTGCGCGCAAAATTACCAAGATGGATGGCGGCCGCCTGAACGTGCAGTCCTTCGACGTGGATTTTGTGAGCGAGATTTTGCCCGCGCAGGATGTGTATGTGCTGGGGTTGTGCGTGAAACTGGTGCGCAGCCTGTGAGAAGGTTGATTGAAGTTATTTTGTGGTTAAATTATAAATAAATGGCAACGTGGGCCATGCCATATACGTCTAATACTATGGTGAATGATATTTTTCGTGAGTTTGAGGCGCGAAAAATGCTTTTCGAGGGGGTTGGATACTGTGAAACGATGGATCGCATGGTTGCTTGTCGCGCTGCTTTGCATGCCGGTCGCTTTGGCGGAACCGGTGGAAGAAGGAACGCAAGAGGGCGGCAATGTATTGGATCAGTTTTTTGTGACGGAGGGCAATGAGCCCACACAGCCGGGCGGGGAACCCACACAGCCGGGTAGCGAACCCACGCAGCCGGGCGGAGAGCCCACGCAGCCGGGTAGCGAACCCACGCGGCCGGGCGGGGAACCCACGCAACCGGGTAGCGAACCCACGCAGCCGGGCGGTGAGCCCACACAGCCGGGCGGTGAGCCTACGCAGCCGGGCGGAGAGCCCACGCAGCCGGGTAGTGAACCCACGCAGCCGGGCGGCGAACCCACGCAGCCAGGCGGCGAACCCACGCAGCCAGGCGGCGAACCCACGCAGCCGGGCGGGGAACCCACACAGCCAGGCGGCGAACAGCCAGGCAGCGAACAGCCAGGCGGCGAACAGCCAGGCGGCGAACAGACCGGTGGCGAACAGACCGGCGGCGAACAGACCGGTGGCGAAGAAACCGGTGAGCAGCCGCCGGAAGAGGGTGGCGAAGAAGCGCCCGCCGCGCAGGCCTGGGTCAACGCAGGGGGCGAGGAACCCGTTCGCGGCGATCTGGCGGATTTGCTGGGTACATATGGCGGCTATACCATTTACCTTTCCACCAAGGATGTCATCAAGCTCAGCGGCTATACCGTGGACCAACTGGAGTCATACCATTTGCAACCCGACCCCAGTCTGTATTCGGATAGCTACACGGTTTTTATTTCTGCCGAAGACCCGCAGGCGGACGTGTTGCCCAAGACGTGGGAACTCATGCGCACGGCTTCCAATTCCGCGGACGTCTACGTGTGGGTGGGGCGCAAGGGAACCTGGCCTCTGCCGGAGGACGCGTGGATGAAGGATCCGAACGCGGCGGAAGGGGAAACCAAATTCATCGTCGGTTCGCTGGAAGACGTGCTGAAGCAGGCCGCGCCGGGATCCGTGATTTATCTGCAAACGCCCCGCGTGCTGGAGATTGAGGGATACACCGTGGAAGAGCTGGAAGCGTTCGATATCCGGCCGGACGACGGCATGTTCTCCGGCGGCGTGGTGCTGATTTCCAGCTCGGATCCGCGCGAAGAGTACGATCCGGACGCGCCGGTGGGCGAAACCGTGTACGTTTGGGTGGGCGAGGAAGGCAGCTGGCCTCCTCCTTCCGTCACCCTGGGCGTCGCCAGCGAAAACTATGTGGCGAGCGGATGGAGCAACGTGGCGCCGGTGTTCCGGCTTTCCGGCATTCCGGAAGGCTCGGGATATACTTACGCGGTTTGCATCAATGGAGAAACCGGAGAAAGCTATGAAACGATCCCCAGCGGGGAATATACCTTCAGCCAGGAAGGCACGTTTATGCTGTATTTCGTGATCCTGGATGAAGAGGGCTGGGAAGTCGCCCGCTCGCAGGCCTACTCGGTGAGCCTGGATTTCACACCGCCCCAGGCCGTGGGCCTTTTGGATTATCCCGACGCGCCCGGCACCTGCCTGATTGCCTCTACGGATGCGCTCAGCGGCATCGCGGCCTTCTCCGTGGATGGCGGTGAAACGTGGGTGGAATCGAATGGCGAACCGGTTTACGCTTATGCGGGCGAACCCGGATCGGTGCTGGCTGTGGGATCGGTGCTGGCGCGCGATATGGCGGGCAACACGTCCGCCAATGCAGAAGAATATGCCTTCCCCGAGGAAAGCGAACCCACGCCCGAACCGCCGCATGGCGGCGGTGGCGGTGGGGGTGGCGGCGGTGGCATAGACCACGTGCCCGCCGATGAGGACGAAACCCTCGCGGCCTACAATGGCGTGGAATTGAAATTGCCGGATACGCCCATGCGCGTGCTCACCATGGGCGAGCAGGAACTGCCTCTCACGCTCAATGTGGTGGGCGGCAGCACGACAGAGGATTTCTGGTTTGCCACGGACGATGCGTTTGTGGGCGAATTCGGCCGCCTGGGCGTGGAGGAAGCTGTGCCCGCTGCGGAAAAGCCGGCGGAAGAGGAAGAGAAGGACGCGGATGAAGAGAAGCCGGATCCCAAGCATGACGCAACCGTTGGCCCCGCGCCGAACGCGCTGATCCTTACCGCCGAAAAGGCATACGACCCGAACAGCGGCGCATGCGTATATGAATGGAAGTTCAATGGCGAGGTCTACCGGCAACTGGCCAATTCCGGCATCGAGTATCTGGGCTTGCAGGCGGGCGATTACATGACCGCCCTGCCCACAGAAGGCTTCACGGGCGGTACGGTGTACACGCGTATGAAGATGAACGGCGTGGCCACGAAGGAATTCGAGTACACGCTGCGCATGATCGTGACGGGCGAGGAAGAAGCGCCCTGCAGCATGGAGCTGTCCGTGAATGTGGGTGAAGAGACGTATCAGATGACGGACGACGAAAAGCAGCCCATGTACTATTACGATGTGTTGCTGGCCAGCGCGGATAAGATGGACGAGGTGCTGAAGGCCTACAACCTGCTCAAG
>DVJN01000067.1 GCA_018716755.1 Candidatus Alectryocaccomicrobium excrementavium | reverse complement strand
CTGCTTGCTACCATGCGAATGCCTCCCTTCCGTTACGCGTCCATCTTGCTGCGCAAGCGCGTGCTGATGATCGTCAGTACCAGGATGATCACGAACATGACCGTGGCGATGGTGTTGGCCATGCTGTAGGAGCCCAGCCGGAACGCCTGGAAATACATATACAGGCCAGGCGTATAAGAATCGTAGCCAGGGCCGCCGTTGGTCATCAAAAGGGGTAGGGTAATGTTCTGCAGGGTATTGATCAGGCCCAGGATCAGCAAAAGCTTGATCTGGCCGAGGATGAGCGGGAGCTCAATGTGAAATACCCTCTGCCAGCCATTGCAGCCGTCGATTTGCGTATATTCCAGTACATCCTGCGAGATGTCCTGCAGGCCCGCGTAATAAATCAGCAGGTTAAAGCCGGAAATCCACGGAAAGCCGACGAAGATCAGCGCGGGGATCACCAGCGACGCTTCGCCCAGCCAATTGCGCGCAAGCGATTCCGCGCCGAGGGTGCGTAGGGCGGTGTTCAAAAGGCCAATGTTGGGTTCATAAATAAACGTCCAGATCTGAATGGTGACGACGGACGGCACAACCATGGGCAATACGAAAATCACGCGATACCAATATTGCGTGCGGCGGTTTTTCAGGTGAAAGATCATCAGCGCGCCAATGAGCGGCGCGAGCAGCGATACGGTGATGCTCCCCAGCGCCCATTTGAAGACGTTTTTCAGCGATAGCGCAAAGATGGAATCCGAAAACAGGCTGGCATAGTTTTCCAGGCCAGTCCACTCCGGCAGGTTGAATCCATCCCAATCGTAAAAGGAACCTTTCACCGCGTTGATGGCCGGATAGTAACAGAAACCGATCAGCAAAATCATGGTGGGCAGCAGGAATACGACGGCCGTCAAGATTTCGCGCCGGCTGTACTTTTCTTTCAACCGCCTTGGTTTGGGGGCCGACTTTACCATAACACATTCCTCCAACGTTGAGCGGCGAATGCCGCGCGAGATAAAGGCAATGCCGCCCGCCTGGCGGCAGACGGCATTGTGCGTATACCCGGAGTTTTGTGAAATGTCACTTATTCCGCGGTGATATAGGGCGTGATGTCGATTTCCAGGCTATCGATGTAGTCATCGACGGTCTCTTCCTGCGTGTCGCGCAGGAGATCCTTGGCCTCGTCGAGCGTGACGTCGCCGCGCAGATACTGCTGGAAGGTGCGGTAGTACAGGTCGTTGAAGGCGGTGTTGGCGAAGGTCACCATGCCGTCGTCGATAACCGTGTCGTCCGCCTCGAGCAGCGCGACCAGGTTGGCGTTCGACTCAGAGGGCGTGGAGCCGATAACCGTGGGGATGAAGGAACCGTTGTCGTTGCAGATGAGGGAATCGTTTTCCGGCGTGGTGGCGAACATCAGCCAGTCGATGCAGGCTTCCAGCTTTTCATCGGTCATGGTATTGTTCGCGCGCTCGGAAGAGATCGCGTACTGGAAGGCCGCGAGCGGGCCGCCCACGCAGCCGGACACGAACGCGCCGCTGGCGTATTCGGAGGATTCCTGCGTCATGTACGGGAAGGGGAAGCTGCCCACTTCAAATTCGATGCCGGCCGCTTCGAAGTCGTTCGGGCCCCAGGAGCCTTCCCAGATCATCGCGATCTGGCCGGTGAGGAACTGCGACAGGATGGTGTCGCGCGTGGAGGCGGCGGAAACCGCGTCGGCGGGCATGTAGTTGTCCACCTGCTCCTTCATGATCGGCCACCAGGCCATCCACTTTTCGTTGTCCACGCCGAAGTAGCCGTTCTTGAAGGCGATCATGATTTCCGCGGCGTTCAGGGTGGACTTATTGGGATCGATCACGGCCAGCTTTTCAAAGTCGTTGTAATAGAAATTGGTGTTGAACAGACGGGTCCACCAGTTGATGTACGAAGTATCGTCCTGGTTGTTCCCGAAGGAGAACGCCCACGGAGTGATCCCGGCGGCCTTGAGCTGTTCGCAGATTTCGCAATATTCCGCCCACGTCACATCGGAACCGGGCGCCTCAATACCGGCCTGCTCAAACAGCTCGATATTGTAGTACACGGCGGTGCCGACGTAGTCCGCGTTGATCACGGGCTGCTCGCCGTTGGGGCCGGCGTTGGTGGCGATAACGGAATCCGGGAAGGTATCGATCCAGTGCTCATTGCCCTCAATGTATTTGTTGGGGCGCTGGAGGAACTCATTGAGATCGATGTTGCAGCCCGCCGGCAGGGAGCCGCCATTGATGTTGGAGGCATGCGTCCAGAAGATGTCCGGAGCCTGGCCGCCAGCGATGCGGGTGCGCAGCCAAGTGTTATAATCGGTACCGGCCGCAACTTCCTCAAGGAAGACGATATCGATGCCCGGGTGCATGGCTTCCCATTCCTGCGCTACGGTTTCAAAGGCCGTAAGCGCTTTGGGGTTGGTTTCAGAGGCCTCTTTGGGCGTGTAAGCCTGGGCATACATGGTGATGGTGCCCTGATAGGTGAGGTCGCTTTCGGCCATCGCGCCGGGCGCCATCGCGGCGATTACCAGCGCCGCACAGAGCAGCATAGTGAACAGGCGATTTTTCTTCAAGGAAATACCCTCCTTTTTTTCGGCGGCAACCGCGCAGTGGCGAAAGAATTTACTTTCACATTAAACCCTTTTGCGCATTTGAACGAATTGCCACCAAATCATGTGAGTAGTATATCACTATTGTGAGGGCATGTCAACTCCTTTTTTGCGGCGTGGAAAAAAATTATGCGAATAGCTGCAATGAATTCGCACAAAACAGCCGTTTGTGAGGGAATATTCTGCAATTTTATACAAAAGTAGCGGGGCGGGCAATGGGAAAATCAAAATACTGCGCGCTTGCCGGAAAATCCGCCTCGCCTTTTAGACGGACGGCCATTTTCTGCACCACAAAATTATAGTCATCCCAGGATCCGGAGGAAACCAGGAACATGAGCCGCCCGCCTTCGAAGATCCATTTGGTGGGTATGGAGGGCTGATAATCGCCATAGGTGCCCCAGAAATCGTCCCGGTAAAACAGGTGCCAGGGCCCCCAGGGATTTTCCGCCTCAAAGAGCGTCAGCTGGGAGCGGTATGCCTCCGGCCAGCGCATCTGATGAATGGGGCGGGGGCGCAGCTCATCGTCGATAAAGCTGTAATTGGCGAGAATGTAGCGGTTGAGGCCGGGGTTGAAGCACACGTTGTCCTCGCCCGTCATCTTATAATAGGTGAAAACCGGCTGGGCGAGCAGGGCGTCGCGGCGCCAGTCGCCCGGCGCGGCGAAGAATTCCCAGGCGCCGCGCTCCAGCAGGCGCCCGGCCGGCACGCGCCCCAGCAGCAGAAAATCGCCGTTTTCCCAGTAGCTCCAGCCGTCCTCGCCGCAGGGGAAGTAAGCGTAGACATATTCGTCCCTGGCGCCGGAAAATCCGCGCCCGAACTGCAAAAAGTGGCAGGAAGCCACGCGCCCCTCGAAGAAATCCGGCGCTGTGGCGTCGGTGTTCCAGGTTTTGCCGCCGTCATCGGAAAAGACGATCCAGCCGTGATGGTTGGTCTGCCGGTTGAACAGGGGGTTTTGCCCATAATTTTGCGCTTCCACGGCCATATACAGCCGCCCGCCGATGTCCAGCAGGCTGGCGGGCTTGACGCTGGGCGCTTCGGGCCGCGTGCAGTATTTCGCCGGATCCACGGGCATGGGGTGCACCAGGTCGATCGTCCAGTCGTTGGTGTTGGTGAGCTTATCCAAATGGATCACCTGGTCCCCGCGCCAGGCCGCGTACTGGCTCACTTTCCACACGTTCAGCGGGCTGCCCTTGTTGTCGCCCGCGGCGGTGTAGATGCAGTCGTCCGCGCCCCAGGTGAGCGGCCACATGTCGCCTTCGCCGCAGTGGTAGCGGAAGCGGTCGAATTTCACCCCGGCGATATATTCGCTCGCGGGATAGGGGGGAATGGCCTTGGGATACGCGATGTAATCGCGGCGTTCGCCGCCAAGGCCAACGGTGGGAACGAGTTGCGGATGGGAATTCATAAATTTCTCCTCCTTAATGCAATTGCAGGCGCGAAGAAACTGTGGTATAATGCCAGATAACGGGAATGAATATAGAGGTGTTGCGCATGTTTCGTAAGCCGCGGTGGCCCAAGGCGCTCCTTTCCTTTGTCGCCGTGCTGGCGCCCGTGGCGCTGATCGCCATGCTGTGCATGCTGCTGCTGTTTTTCCACATGAACCGCCAGATGCGCGACGAGATAGACGCGCAGCAGCTCCGGGAACTCTCCCGCGTGCAGATGCAGGCGGAAACCTTTTTGAGCGATTTGCGCAAGCGCGTGTTTGCGCTGAACCTGGATACGCGCTCGAGCACGCTCAACCGCTCCGCCCTGCCGTGGACGGCGGAAAACATTTATATGGCCTATGAACTGATCCAGCAGGTCAATACCGTGCAGACGCTCAGCTTTGTGCAGTGCTTTCCGGGCTATTATATGCCCGCGGCCAACGCCGTTTTGAACGCCACCGCCCAATACACACTGGAACAGTATTACACCGCGCACTTTCGCAACCGGTTTGGCAGCGCGGCGGAAATGCAGGCGGCGCTGGCGCAGAACACCGCCGCGCGCTTTTTGCCCGTGCGCACGAGCAAGGGGGAAGCTTTTCTCCTTTGCAGCCATATGAGCGCGGGCGCCTCGCCGTATTTCGCCTTTGCCCTCGTTCCCGTCGACAGCCTGGTTGAGCAGCTGTTCCCCGCGCGCAACTACGGGCACGCGCAGATCCGCCTTTGGGAAAATGGCACGCAAACCGTCCTGTACGAAACGGCGGATTTTTCCGCGCCGCCGGTGCAGGGCCAATCCGTCGCGCACGGAAAAGATGGCTGGGTGCATTTTTGCACGGAGCCGGACGCGCTTGGGTTGTCCTATCACCTGGCTTTGCCGGAAGACGCGCTGTATGCGCACCTTGCGCGGGTCAACCGGCAAATCGTTTTGCTCATGGCCGCGCTCATCGCGGCGGGCATCGGCGCCGCATGCCTGATGATTCGCCGGGCCTACCGGCCCATTCGCCATTTGATGGAACTTTCCCTGGCGCAAACCGACGGGGTGCCCATCATGCGCAACGAATGGGCGCTGATCGAATGGGCGTTTACCAGCATGGCGGAAAGGCGCGACGCGGTCTACGCGCACCAGCGCGAAGAAGTGCGCGCGCTTTCGCTCAAGAGCGCGCTGCTGGGCGCTGGCGGCGATTCCGAGCGCGGCGTGCCCTGCGGCCCCTGCGCGCTGCTCAGCCCCTATCCGCCGCCCGGCGAACAGGATTTGGGCGCGCTGGAAGCCGTTTTGCAGGAAACGGGCGCGGCGCACGTGTGCACCTTCATGCCGGACGCGTATTGCATCCTGCTGTATGCGCCCGAGCCCAAGGCCGTTGCCGAAGCCCTGCTTGCGCGCGTGGACGCGCTTTTGAGCGTCGCCATCAGCGCGCGGCTGGAAGCGCCGGAAGGCCTTGGGCGCGGGTATCAGCAGGTGCGGATGCTTTTGCGCATTTTGGCGGAAACGGGCCAGCGGGGCGCGTTCGCCTACGAGGATCTGCCGGACATGCTGGCGGGCCTGGTGGGCGAAGTCTTCCCCAAGCCGATGCAGGAGCGCTTTCTCGCCGCCGCGCTCAGCGGCAACGGCGAAAGCGCGCGCGGCATCCTGCGGCAGTTTTTCTCCCGGCTGGATGCAAACAAGGCCACTTCGTTTCCCCTGGCGCAGGGCGTTTTGATGAGCCTGTTTGGCGCGTGCGGCGAGGGCGCGGGCGAGGCGCTGCGCGCCGTTGCCGCAAGCGAATCGCTGGACGGCCTCAGGGCGGCGGTGGAAAAGCCCTTTGCCACAGGCGGCGTCCACGCGCAGCCCAGGGCCGGCGCGGAGGACAATTTCACCATGCGGCGCATTCAGGCATACATGGAAGATAATTTTGCCGATCCCAATTTGTCCGCCGCCAGCCTGGCGGAGCGGTTTGGCGTCAGCGCTTCGTACCTTTCCCGGGCCTTTAAGCGGCAAACGGGCGATACGCCGATCGATTACCTGCACAAATGCCGCCTGAACCGCGCCAAGGCGCTCCTGCGCGATACGACCGCGAGCGTGAAGGACATTGCGCAGGCGGTTGGCTATCCGGATAGCGGCGCGCTTTTGCGGCAGATGCGCAAGTATGAGGGCGTAACGCCGGGGCAATACCGCGCGTCAACCCTTGAGTGAGCCGATCATCACGCCCTTCACAAAGTACTTTTGCAGGAAGGGGTATACGCACAGAATCGGCACGATGGATACGATGATGGTGGAATACTGCACCAGCTCTTTGAAATAGAAATCGTTCTGGTCGATGGCGCGCAGCGCGTCGGTGTTGAGCGTGGAGCCCGCGACCGTCGTGTCGCTGTTGAGCAGGATCTCGCGCAGCACCAGCTGCAGCGGGAATTTTTCCCGGTGGCGCAGGAAAATGGAGGCGTTGAACCAGGAGTTCCAGTGCGTCACCGCGTAGAACAGGCCGATGACCGCCAGCATGGCCTTGGAAACGGGCAGGATGATGCTCCACAGGATGCGCGCGTCGCTCGCACCGTCGATTTTGCCGGATTCTTCCAGCTCGGCGGGCAGGCCCTGGAAGGAGGTGCGCATGACGATCATGTTATAGGTATTGATCAGGCAGGGGATCATCAGCGACCACAGCGTATCCAGCATTTCCAGCCGGTCCACCACCAGGAAGAAGGGGATCAGGCCGCCGCCAAAGAACATGGTGAGCGTAATCATTACCATCATGGGGCCCTTGAGCACGAACACCCGGCGGGAGAGCACATACGCGCCCAGCGTGGTCATGATCAGGTTCATGAGCGTGCCGCAGGAGACTACGATGAGCGTGTTGATATAGCCGGAATAGATGTTCGGGTTGCGCATCACCAGCTGGTAGCCCATGGTGGTGAACTGCTGCGGCCACAATAGCAGGCCCGTGTGCCGCCGCATGATGTTGGGATCGCTGAACGATGCGCACAGCACATGCCAAAATGGATAGAAGAACGAGATGGTCAACAGCGAGAGCAAAAGGATATTAAAGACGTTAAAGGCGCGCTCGCCCCTTGTTTTGCGCACAGAAATCCCTCCCTTACCAGAGGCTGGTTTCGCTCACTTTGCGCGAGGCGTAGTTCGCGGCAACCAGCAGCAGGAAATTGATGATGGAATTGAATAGGCCGATGGCGGTGCTGTAGCTGTAATTGGCATCGAGCACGCCCTTGCGGTATACAAAGGAAGAAATCACGTCCGCCGTCGAATAGGTGATGGGGTTATAGAGCAGGATGATTTTTTCATAGCCCACCGAGAGCAGCGAGCCAACGCGCAAAATCAGCAAAATGGTAACGGTGGGCATGATGCCCGGCAGCGTGATGTGCAGCGTCTGCCGGAAGCGGCCCGCGCCATCCATGCGCGCCGCGTCGTACAGGCCGGGATCCACGCCGGACAGGGCCGCCAGATAGATGATGGAACCAAAGCCCACGCCCTGCCACACGCCCGAGGCGGTGTATATGGTGCGGAACAGTTCCGGCCGGGCGAGCATATCGCTGCGTTCCCCGCCGAGGAAGGCGACGATATCGTTGAACAGGCCGGTGGACGAGGTGAACAGGTTGATGATGCCGCAGATGATGACCACCGAGATGAAATGCGGAATATACGAAATGGTCTGCACGACCTTTTTGAATTTTGTGCCGCCCAGTTCGTTGATCAAAAGCGCCAGGATCAGCGGCGCGGGAAAGCCGAAAAGCAAATCGTACAGGCTGATGAGCAGGGTGTTTGTGAGCAGCGTTTCGAAATAATAGCTTTCAAAGAAATCGACGAAATGCGTAAGCCCCACCCACTCGCTGCCCATCGTGCCCAGGCGGATGGAGTAGTTTTGAAACGCCATCGTGATCCCATACATGGGGACATAATGGAAAACGACGTAGAACGCGATGACGGGCAGCGCCATGAGGTAAATCATGGGCTGGTGCCGGATATCGTCTATCAGGCGTTTGCCATAGGATTGGGGTTTATCCATTGTCTGCGCCATACCACACGCCTCCTGTTGTGCTGGAATGAAAGCCGCCGCGCCGGGGCAGCCCGGCGCGGCGGCGCAGAGCATCGACAAAGTATTGGAAGAACGAGGCTCTAATCAGAAATGGCGGCATGTACGTCATTTCTGGCATTTTTCGCGGGGCGCACGGAGGCCGCCGCCTGTGGCGGAAACAAGCCGAAGTAAGCCCAGTGAGCAACAAGAGCCACAAGCACGCTTTGCGTGCGATGTGGATCGACGATTGCGAACTGTGGATGCAAACGCTTGCAAAAAGGTGAAGGCCCGAAGGGCTGAAGTGCCGAGCACACGAAGTGCGCAGGCACGGAACACCGCGCAAGCGAAGCGCCGGGCAGTGCGAAACGGAAAAATGCATTCCCGTCCCGGTCGCTGGCCGTCGGAGGCCCGAAGGGCTGAAGGAGCGAGCACACGAAGTGCGCAGCTCCGAAACACCGCGCAAGCGTTAGCGCAGAGCGGTGCGTAGACAAGCGACCGGGTAATCTTCGTTGACAAACCAGAGGTTTGTCAACGATATCAGAGCCGCCGCGCCGGGGCAGCCCGGCGCGGCGGCGACGCCCCGTTTTGCAAAGGGGTTAGCGGTTGTTGTAGCGGTCGAGCGCGGCCTGCTGCACTTCCTGCGCGGCCTCGATATCCATGGAGAGGATCTGCTCGACAAATGCGTCGTAGTTCTCCATGGGTTCCAGGCCCATGATGAAGCGGTTGGTCATTTTATCCACATAGGTCTGGATATCGCTCATGATGTTGGCGTAGGTCGAGCCCTCGTCGCTCGTCATGGTGATGGGCGGCATGACATAGGCGCCGTCCGTGTTGCTGGCCCACACGTCCATTTCCTTCACGTATTCCTCGGTCATGGCGGGGTAAGCCATGTAATCGCGGTTGTACGCGCCCTGGTGCCACTTGTGCACATAGCACAGGTCCAGGCGGGAATAGCCGTTGGGGTTGTTCATGATCAGGTCGGTGAATACGGGCTCGCCATCCACCATTTCATAGCTGATGCCCTCCACGCCATAGTTGAAGAGCATATAGCCCTGGTCGGAATAGTGGAAATCCAGCCACTGCACGGCCACTTCGGGGTTTTCGCACGCCGTGGTGATGAACACCTCGTTGGCGTTCTTGGTGTGGGTGTTCCACAGGCTGTAGTGGCGGGTGGCGCCTTCCTCCAGCGTGGGATACGGCATGGCGACCTTGATATCCGTGAAGTTCGGGTCTTGGGATTCGTTGAAAACGCCCGTCTGGTTGGTGGAGATCAGCTCCTGGATGCTCGCGCTGGAGCGGGTGAGGTATTCGGGATCGTACAGGCCCTCTTCATACCACATGCGCATGGTTTCCACATATTCGCGGTATTCGGGCTGGACCGGTCCATAGCGCACCTCGCCATCCACCTGGTAGAAACCGGGGCCGATGTCCCACGCGCCGCAGAAATAGCCATACTGGTCCTTCCAGCGGTCATACGAGGTCATGGGCACGGTGGCGCCCATCTCGTTTTTGAAGGCGCGCAGCACTTCCGTCAGCTCGTCGATCGTGGTGGGCATGTCCAGGCCGAGCTCATCGAGCCAGTCCTGGCGGATGCGCATGCCGTCCCACGGCGGCTCCTGGGTGGTCTGCACGCAGTAGAAAGCCACCAGGTTGCCCGTGTCGGTATACACTTCCTTGGCGATATCGGGATATTCTTCCAGGATGCCGAGGTAGTTCGGCATGTATTCCGCGTAATCGTTCAGGCGGATGGCGATGCCTTCTTCCACCAGCATGTCCGCGCCGCCCGTGTAGTAGCTCATGCAGTTTTCGACCAGGTCGGGCAGGTCGTTGGAGGCGATCATCAGCTGGAACGCCTGTTGCGCGTCGCCCGCCGGATGGATCCATTCGATGTCAACGCCAGTGAGGCGTTCCAGTTCCTGGTACATGGTGTTCTCTTCCAGCGTCTGGATGATTTCCGAGGAGAACGAGATAAAGTAGGTCAGCGTTACGGGCTCGTCCACGATGGGGAGCGTTTCCGCCGAGGCGGAGAAGGAAAGCAGCATGATTCCAAGAATGAGCGCGATACACCGTTTCTTCATAAAATCCAGCACATCCTTTCCAGTCGTCACCGGGCAGCCAACAAACAGACAATCCATGAAGCGCTTCTTGCCTGTATTATATCGGGGGAGGCGGCGCGTGTAAATGCTGCGTTTTTGACTTTTGTATTCAAATTGCGCACAAAAATGCCGGGAAACGCGTGCGTTCCCCGGCAAAAGGCCAGTAGATGCGGAAAAGGATGAAAAACATGGGCGCAACAATGGGCGCTTTTGCCCTATCGCGCGCGGGAAGGGCGAAGCAGCGAGAGCAGCAGGAACAAAAGGCTTGCGCACACCACGCTCGCGCCGGTGGGCAAATCGAAGAGATAGCTCGCCGCCATGCCGAGCGCAAAAGACAAAAGGCTGATGCCCGCGGCGGCGGCAATCATGCCCTTAAAGCTGCGCGCGAGCCGGCGCGCGGTCATGGCCGGGAAAATGATAAAGCTGGAAATCAGCATGGCGCCCATCATGCGCATGCCCAGCACCACGGTCACGGCCGTGAGGAAAGAAATCATAAAGTGGTAAAACCGCACGTTGATCCCCGTGGCCCGCGCGTGGATCTCATCGTAGGTCACGGCGAAAATGCGGTGGAAGAACAGAAGGAACAGCGCGATGACCACGCCGGACAGCGCGGCCGACAGCCACACATCCCCCTCCGAAATGCCATACAGGCTGCCGAACATGTAATTGTACACGTCGTTTTTGAATCCGGAGGACAGGGAGGACACCAATACGCCCACGGCCAGCGCCGCCGTGGCCACCATGCCGATGGCCGCGTCGCCGCCGGTGTGCGCGCGCTCGTTGAGCCACATGATGAAGATGCCCGCCGCCACCACCGCGGGGATGGCCACCGCCATGGGCGCCACGCCCGCGGCCATGGCGATGGCCACGGCGGCAAAGCCCACTTCGCCCAGGCCGTGCCCGATGAGGGCAAACCGCTTGAGCACCAGCACCACGCCCAGCATGGCGGCGCACAGGCTGATGAGCGCGCCAACAATCAGCGCGCGGGCAATCAGGGGGTTGCTCACAACCGCAAAAAATTCGTTCACCGGCACATCGCCCCTTCCTCCATGTGCGCGTGCCAGTCCCCGGCCGGGCCGAGAAAGCGCAGCGTGCGGTTGAGCACCAGCACGCGGTCGGCATGCGCGCGCACGTATTCCCAATCGTGCGTGGCGATGAACAGCGTGAGCCCCTTTTCGCGCTTGAGCGCGTCGAACAGCGCGTACAGCTCCTGCGTGATCACGGGATCGAGCGCGGAGCACGGCTCGTCCATCACGATGAGCTCCGGCTCGTGCGCGATGGCGCGCGCCAGCAGCGCGCGCTGCTGCTGCCCGCCGGAAAGCGCGCCGATGCGCTTTGCGGCAAAATCCTGCATGTGCACGCGCTCGAGCGCCTCCCGCGCGCGGCGCTTCTGCGCGCGCGTATACAGCGGATTGAGCGAGCGGCCCAGCGTGCCGGAGAGCACGATTTCCCACACCGTGGCGGGAAAATCCCGCTCAAAGGTGTGCGCCTGCGCGAGATAGGCCACTTTCAGGCCGGGATCGCGGCGGATTTCGCCGCTGGTGGGCTTCATCAGGCCGAGCATGCCCTTGATGAGCGTGGATTTGCCCGATCCGTTTGGCCCCACCATGCACAGGTTTTCGCCCGGAAGGATTTGAAAGCTCACGTCTTCGACCGCCGGGCGCGCGCCGTAGCTGAGCGTAACGTGGGAAAGCGCGATCATTCGGAAATCCCTTTCAAATTTTCGGTCATCAGGTCGAGATAGGTCACGCCCGCGTCCATCTGCTCCTGAGTCACGTTGTGGCAGGTGTAAAACACGCGGATCTGCGCGCCGGTCGCTTCGCTGAGCGAAGAAGCCACGCGCATGTCGCAAAGCTCGTCCACATAGAGGAAGCGCGCGCCCTCTTCCAGCATGGCCTGCTCCATCTCCACCACGCGGCGCGCGGAGGGCTCGGCCTCGGCGGAGCAGGAATCATACGCGCTCATGTAGGGAAATCCATAGCGCGCAAAGAAATGCGAATAGGCGAATTTGCCCGCAAAGAAGAGCGTGTGGTCGATGGTGAGCGCGGAGAAGGCCTCGTCCAGCGCGGTGAGGCTGGCGATGAGCGCCTCCGCGTTTTCGCGGTAAACCGCTTCGCCCTCCGGGTCGGCGGCGATCAGCGCATCGCGGATGTTTTCACACATGGCGATGGCGTTGAGCGGATTGAGCCAGATGTGCGCGTCGTGGCTGTGTTCTTCGTCCGCCAGCTCGTGCCCGCTTTCCGCGGTGATGCCCGCGGAAACGTCCACCACGGTGAGGTTTTCCTGCGCGCCGCCCACCAGCGACGCGGCCCACGGCTCCATGGCCTCGCCCGTGAACAGGAACAGATCGGCCTCGCCCAGCGCCAGCAGCTCGCGCATGGAGGGCTCGTAGCCGTGGCTATCCTGGCCGGGCGGCAGCAGCTGCGAAACGTGGGCGCGCTCGCCCGCTATGGTGCGGGCAAAATCGAATTGCGGGAACAGCGAGGCCACCACCTCGATTTCCGCCAGGGCGCCCAGCGGCAAAAGGCACAGCACAAGGATCAGGGATACCAGTTTTTTCTTCATGACTTTTTCTCCCGGGGGTCGTTATTTGCGAAACAACGCGCACAGCGCGTTGATGAACAGCGCCGTAAGCACGGCGGGGAACAGGCTTTCGATATAAAACCCTTCCACAAAATGGCTGCAGGCGTACAAAAGGCCTACGTCGATGGCGAAGCCGAACAGTCCCAGCGTGATGCAGCCCAGCGGCATGGTGACGAGCCGCAACACCGGCCGCAGCACCACATGGAACGCGCCGAGCAGCGCGCCAGCCAGCAGCGCAACTTCCGGCGTTGCGGCGTGCAATCCCGGCAAAACGGAGGCCGCCAGCGGCACGCTGAGCAGGCAAACGAGAAAGACCAAAAGCGCGTTGGGCCGCTTCATAACCGTTAAATCCTCTCACTTCCATCGTTCGAATCCAGGGCAAGGCGCCCCAGCTCGCTTTCAAACATCCGCCATGCGCCCGTCAGGGGCGGCAGGGAGACAAAGGCCAGCGGCTCGTGCCGGGTGGGATGCTGGCAAACGAGGCGGTGCGACCACAGGGCAAGCTGCTCGCCGGGCTTGCCGCCGCCATAGCGCGCGTCGCCCCACAGGGGGTGGCCCGCATGCGCGTGCTGCACGCGGATCTGGTGCGGCCGGCCCGTAAACAGGCGCACGCGCAGCAGCGTGAAGCCGCGCCTTTGCGCGATGGGCTCGCTCAAAAGCCGCGCGAGCTTGCCTTCGGGGCTCACGCGCACCATGCCGGTGCGCTCGTCCTTCAAAAGATAATCCGTGAGTTCCATGGGCGCGGCGATTTCGCCGCGGGCCACGCACAGATAGGTCTTTTGCACCGCGTGCGTGCGGAATGCCTCCGAAAGGCGGCTCGCCGCCTTAGACGTGCGCGCGAACACCATGGTTCCGCCCACCGGCCGGTCCAGCCGGTGCACCAGGCCCAGATACGCATCGCCGGGCTTGTGGTATTTTTCGGCGATGTAGCGCTTGAGCAGCGAGAGCAGGTCATCGTCGCCCGAGCGGTCGCGCTGCACGGGCATGTTGACCGGCTTCACCACGCCCAGCAGGTGGTTGTCTTCATATAGAATATGTACGCCCGCTAGCATGGTATGCAGCGGCCGCTCGCGCCGCAGGGCAAAACGCCGCCCGAGCGGATGGGCAGGCCGATTTCATCCGCCTCGACTTTGCCGCCCGCCGTCATCAGGAGCATGTTGTAGAGCACCGCGGGCTGCAGGCCCGTGGTATAGCTGTTGACAAGGAAGAAAACCGCGCGGTCGCTCAGGAGCCGGCTGCACGATTCGATCAGCGAATACAGCCCGTCTTCCAGTTTCCAGACCTCGCCGCCCGGGCCGCGCCCATAGGAGGGCGGGTCCATCAGGATGCCCTCGTAGCGGTTGCCGCGCCGCAGCTCGCGCGCCACGAATTTGAAGGCGTCGTCCACAATCCAGCGCACGCGCGTGCTATCCAGGTTGCTGAGGCGGTAATTTTCGCCCGCCCACTGCATGATGCCCTTGGCCGCGTCCACATGCGTGACCTTCGCGCCCGCGCGCGCGCAGGCCAGTGTCGCGCCGCCCGTGTATCCAAACAGGTTCAAAACGCGCACTTCTCCCCGGGCCTGGCCGATGCGCCCGGCCATCCAGTCCCAGTTCACCGCCTGCTCGGGGAACAGGCCCGTGTGCTTAAAGCCCGTGGGGCGCACGTAAAACAGATTCCCGCCATAGGACACCTGCCAGCGCTCCGGCAGCTGGCGCTTGAATTCCCATTCGCCGCCGCCCGCCTTCGAGCGATGGTAAATGGCGTCCGCCTTTTTCCACAAATCCGGCGCCTGCATAGCCCATATGGCCTGCGGGTCTGGCCGGCGCAAAATAACATCGCCCCAACGCTCCAGCTTTTCGCCGCCGCCCGCGTCCAGCACTTCATATTCTTTCCAACCGCTCGCAAGGTACATGAATCGATCCTCCTTAGCCAAATTATTGTGGAACACGCGCGGCAAAATCGCAAGAGAAAAAGCGTAAAATTTTGCGCGGCGCCCCAAAGAATATGTGTTTCTCCAGCATGCACGGGAAAAATGGCGAAAAGATGCGCGGCGGGCAGGCGGATATTTTATGGAAATTAACGATGTATTTACATCCCGGCGTTGACAAAGCTCATGCCTGCCGGTATAATAAAATCTGTTCGCGCGGCAGTGCTGGAATCGGCAGACAGGCACGTTTGAGGGGCGTGTGCGCGAGCGTATGGGTTCAAGTCCCATCTGCCGCACCAAACCAATATAATCCGAACCTGTTCTTCCCTGTGGGAGACGGGTTCGGATTATTTGTTTTCTTGGATCGATACGAAAGCGCCTGTTTCCGCAATGGGGTGCGGCGAAAGCCAGCTTCCAAACCAAGAGGGGCGAAAAAGAAGAAAGCGGCCCAATAAACGCAAAAGGGGCGGATGTAGCCGTTTGCACGGTGCGTCCGCTCTTTGCGTCTTAACCTTCTGTCTTTCAGCTTCCTTCGGCGGTAAATGCGTTTCCCTCGGGAAGGATTCTTCGGATATCGCATTGTGGGTGGCAAAGAATCTTGTTGATCTCGTCTTGGACTTTTAATTATGCTTCCAGAAGGTTTCGAATGCCTTAGAAAATTAGAACGTCATTGGAAACCGGTTCGTCTGTATACGCCAGTTCTTCGTCAGGAGCAGACGTATTGCCTATTTCTGGAGGCATACTGTCTGCTGGTATTTCATCATGCGGTAAGCTCTCATCGGAAACCGCTGATTCACTGACTGTCGGCGGCATACTGGGTTTTGATGTTTCCTCCGCCAAAGGCGCTTCACTTGACACGGGCATCTCGCTGGCGCTTGGTGCCGTGCCGGGTTCCGATGTAGCCTCGGTCGAAGGCGCTCCGCTGGGCAAAGGCGCTTCGCTGATGTTCGGCGTCATACTGGGGAGCGGGGTTTCCTCAGGCAAAGGCGCTTCGTCTGGCACCGATGTTTCAGTGGCAGCCGGCGTTGTGGGTACTAGAGTTTCTTTGGGCAAAGGTGCTTCGCTACTCAAAGGCATCTCGCTGGGTGAGGGCATGTCGCTGGGCGGCGGTGTTACACTGGGAAGCGGCGTCTCGCTTGGCGCTGGCGTCTCGCTGGGGGTCGGCGTGCTGCTGGGAGCAGGCATATATCCCATGTCGATCAATGCCTGCTGGATGCGGGCGTCCTGATCTTCACATCCTGTCAGGCACAGGCATGTAAGTATGCAAAGCAAGGCCAGGAAGCCCATTTTGAGCCATCTGCGCACGGATCTGTCCTCCTGTTCACTGGAATGGGTCGATCAGCTTTTCGAGGAAGTTCCTTTCAGGTTCTTCCTCCACGACGGGCTCTGGTTCTTCCGCTTCTTCTATGCCGGGAATTATCATTTTCAGAATGTCTATGACCTTCTGCAGTGGATGCTTGAACAGGAAGCCCTCGAAGTCGTCAAGAATTTCGACCTTGTCGTTGACACAGAAGAAGCGCTTCGGTTTGTCATGGATTATGTAGATAACAACCGGCATATCATCAATGGCGCTTTTGACTCGACGGGGCATGAAGGGATCAAGCGTTTTTTCTATAACGACCTGTTTTCCGTTTTTTACGGTGTGATCGAACAGGGTGAAGATCTGCTCGGAGGCAAACTGGAGCCTCAATTCAAGAAATTTCTGGCTGCCTTTTACACGGAGGCTTCCGCAGGTTTGC
>DVJN01000010.1 GCA_018716755.1 Candidatus Alectryocaccomicrobium excrementavium | reverse complement strand
AAAGTTATGGAATGGATATTATTTCAAGCCGCACTGGGACTTGCGGCTGTTTTGCGTTGCCGAAGATCACAGGCGGCTCGCAGCATGGAAACCTCGCTTAGGGAAAGGATGGCATCGTAATGTCAAGTACGAAAGGCACCTCACAGGAAGATGGCTCTGTTTTTGTGAACCATGAAGAGCTGCTGCAAAACGTATTGACACGGAGCCACATGGATATCTGTGAGTATCTGGTCAGGGACGACCGATTCCTCATCTATAACGAGCATCTGAAGATACGGCGGGACATCCCGCATTACATGGACTACCTGCGGGAGCACAGCGTGATCCACCCGGAGGACCGGGAAAAGGCGCGGGCCTTCCTCCTGGGCAGGACTTCCAGCGCGGTGGAATTGCGGCTGCGGTCTGACGCTGGGGGCAAGAAGGTACATATGCACATGTTTCCCCCCTTAGAGGGGGTGGATCCATCCGTACGCCTGATGCTCATTGTCAAGGACGATATCAACGAAATACACCGGGCGGCTTTGCTGGAGAAACTGGTCCAACGAGATCCGCTTACGAATCTCTATAACCAATCCTTCGGCCGGGAGTTCGTCAACGAGTTTCTAAAGCAGAAGGATCCCTATGCCACCTGCGGCATGATGATGGTGGATCTGGACTATTTCAAGTTCACAAACGACACCTACGGACACCTGTTCGGCAACCAGGTGCTGACAGCAGTTTCTCGCCTCTTGCAGAAAAAATTTGACCGAAAGTGTATGGTCATGCGGGCAGGTGGGGACGAATTCGTCATCTTTCTGGAGGATATCAGCCACGCTGCCCTGGTGAAAAAGGCCAAGGATCTTGTGGAATCCATCCAGAAACTTCGCTTCTCTAATGAGGACTTCTCCATCACCTGCAGCATAGGCGTGTGCTTCCTGATGGAGAACACATCTGGTTATACCTATGACCAGCTGTTCGAAAATGCCGACTGGGCGCTGTACCGGGCCAAAGAAAATGGGCGGAACCGCTATGTGTTCTGCGACAACTTGCAGCGATTCGAGGAGATAGAATTGTCCACGGCCGCCTCCAACGGAATCGACGTCCGCTATCTCCACAACGACATCATCTCTACCGCCTTTGAGATATTTGAAAAGAGCAGCAGTTTTTCCGTGGCTGTCAAAGTATTGATGGAGGTGATCGGCTATCGGTTCGGCCTGGATCGGATCACCATCGTCCGTACCGACGTTAAAGGGCAGACTGCCGGCCGCCAGTACCAGTGGTGCTCGCAGTACGCCCCGGAGGTCTTGGAGCAGCCCGGTTCATTCACCAGGGAGGATTTCCTCACGCTGTTCCAGAGTTACGATGAGCATCAGACCACGGTGCTCCAGTGCGACAATATGGGGCAATACTCCCCTGCAGCGGCTGCCCTCCTGATGCAGGGAGGCGCCAAAACAGTGCTGTACGCCGCCATGTATTGCGAAGGAAGCTATATCGGGGCCATCTCCTATGTGGTCTGCCGGGAGAAGCGCCGCTGGTCTCAGAGGAATCGGATCGAACTCAGCGAAGTCACCAAGATCATTTCGGCCCACCTGGCGCGGACTCAGGTGACCAACGTTGACTCCCTGCAGTCCAAGCTGTGGATGGAGTACGACAGCCTGACTGGCCTTCTCTCCTTCTCCCGGTTTATGGTCGATGCGGAGCATCTGATCGTGGGCCGCTTCGCGGACTCTCATGTGATGATCTCCACCGACCTGGCAGGGTTCAAATATTTCAACCAGAAGTACGGCTACCATGCCGGGGACCAGCTGCTCAAGGAGCTTGCCGCCTATATGTTGGACTGGCACACGCCGCAGGAGGGGATCTTTTTCGCCCGATCCATCGCCGACCAGTTTTTGATGCTGACCGCCTACTCCGACGTGAACCAGATCGTGCCGCGGATTGAGGCGTGCAACCGGGAATTTGAGCGCCTCCAGTCCCAAAAGTTTCAGGGGGCCATGATCCATATCCGCACCGGAGTCTATTTCATCGAATCGGATTGCCCGAGCGCCTCCGTCGCTATCGATGCTGCTAACTACGCAAGGAAGCAGGTCGTCTCCTCCTCTTCCGCGCCCTCCGTGCGCATCTATGACGAGGAGATGAAGGAAAAACAGAAACTGGAAAGCGAGATTGTCAATGGTATTGACCAGGCCCTGAAGGAGGGGCAGTTCCAGATATATCTGCAACCCAAGTTCTCCCTGCGGGATGGGAGCGTCATTGGAGCCGAGGCGTTGGTGCGCTGGAGAACCAGGGAGGGGAAAATACTGCTCCCGGACGCCTTTATCCCCATCTGCGAGGCCAGTGGGCGGATCGAGGCGTTGGACTTCTATGTATTCGATCTGGTGACCCAGTTTCTGGCACGCAACCAACAGCTGGGACGGCGGCAGGTCCCTATCTCCGTCAACGCATCCATCCTCCATGCTTCGAACCCCAATGCAGTGCGGAAATACCTGGATATTCTGGAACGCTACCATGTGGATCCCCAATACATGGAGATCGAACTGACCGAGACGGCCACAGTGGATAAGTATGAAAGCGTAAAGCAATGGTTTCAGGCGCTGCATAAGGCCGGTATCCGCACGGCTATGGATGACTTTGGCGCTGGGTATTCCGTGATGAACTCCATCCTGAATGTCCCTGTAGACACAGTCAAGTTGGACCGGGGCTTTGTGCAAAATTGCGAGATGGATAGCAGGAGCACCATTTTTCTGAAAAATGTGATCGGCATGCTCAAAGACCTGGGCTACCATGTGATCTGCGAGGGAGTCGAGACCCCGGCGCAGGCCAGCCTCCTGCTGGAAGCAGGATGTGAAGAAGGCCAGGGCTACCTATTCTCCAAACCGCTGCCTGTGGATGAGTATGAAAAGTTCGTTTACACCTCTCCCACGCGGGGGAGACACGCAGGGTGACCATTGCGAATTGAGGAAGCGCACGAAGGCCGCCGCCTGTTTCCGCCACAGGACAGCGAAGATGATGGAAACCATCTTGCGGCAAACATGGCCGATAACGGTCATATGGTCTTTGCCCTCAGAGCGTTTTCGCTCGTAAAGGGGATTGCGAAATGGCCGCTGCTTGAAATGAGATCTTTCACCGCATAAAAATTGTGCCGGGCCAGCGCCCGACACCCAATCGGGGGAAAGCGCCTTTACCGGCGTCTTTCCCTTTTTTCATTGATCGTGATTGAAAGCCCGCAGCATCGCCAGCGCGGCCGCTTTCTGCTCCTTTGTAAGCGTCCGCCAGTTTTCAAAGACCTCTTGCAATTCCGGCGTCAATTCGACCATTTCCCCATCCGCGAAAAATTGCGCAAGCGTGATGCCGAATCCCTGACAGATCTTCTCCAACGTGTCGATAGACGGGATGGCGTTGCGCCGGAACACATTCGCCACCGTGGACTCCGACAGGCCGCTCTCCTTTGCCAGCCGGTACATCGTCCAGTTCCGCGCCGCCAGCAGATCGTCCAGACGCTTTAAGACATCCATTGCCCCACCTCCCATCTGTAATTATTTTACCTTGGCAGGCCGTATTACGGTACAGTATACTTGTATTCTTAATACCGTTAGTGTATAATGTCAATAAGATCGGAGAAACGATGGGCATCACCGCAAACGCCGCGCGCGAATTGATCGCGCGGACGGAGCGGCGGGCGAAGTGGCGGTCACATGGCAGTGCGCGGCGGGCTACGACCCGAGCGCGGAAGCGGGAACGCAGTTTGCCTTTGCGGCCGTCCTGCCGGAAGGCTACGCACTTTTGGAGGGCGTTTCCCTGCCGGAGATCCTCGTGACGCTCACGCCCCCGCTGGCGAACGCCATGCTGATGGCGGAAGGGATCGTTGATAGTGGCGAGGGCTGGACGCTTTCCGACGACGGCACGTTGACGGTGACGGGCTATGTGATGAGTAGCACCATTGAGTCTTTTGAAAGCGCTGTCAAGAACATCGAAGTGACCGAGACGGGGATGCTCTCTTTGGAAACAGCGCCTTTTCTCGACGGCACCAGCGGCTCGATCACAATCGCGGCTGGCGGATATCTGACCAATTATGCCACGATCTCCGGCGGCACGATCATTGTGAATGGCATTATGGAGAATACCTCCGTCGGCTCCATCTCCGGCGGCACGTTTACTGTGGATGGCGAGATGTATAATAACGGTTCCATCTCCAACGGCAAGTTCACTGTGAATGCCACGATGGCTAATTACGGCACGATCTCCAACGGCACGTTCATTGTGAATGCCACGATGGATAATTATGACTCCATCTCCGGCGGCACGTTCACTGTGAATGACAAGATGAATAATCTCGAAGGCGCCACCATCACCGGTGGCACGATCACAATTCCGTCTGGCGGAAGGCTGCAAAATAAGGGCAGCATCAGCGGCGACAAGAGCGGCGGCACGTTCATTGTGGATGGCAGGATGAATAATCAAGGCACCATCACAGAGGGCACGTTCACTGTGAATGTGGGTGGCACGATGGAAAATGACGGCTCCATCACCAGAGGCACGTTCACTGTGAAGGGCACGATGAGTAATCTCCGCTACGGCACCATCACCGGCGGCGCGTTTGGCAAGCTTCATCTTTACAGCAATTCGTGCGTACAGGGCGAGGGCGATAGCGTTCCCACGGTCAACGGCCACATCGAAAACGTGGACGGCCAGATCCTGCAGCCCTGCAATTTCGGCGCGGGTGCGTCTGTCGAAAAAAACACCGCACCATCGAAGTGTCCGCCACGGTGAACGGCGCTTCGAAAAGCCTCTTCTACGGCGAAAAGACGCTGGAACAGCTCAAGGAAATCAACGCAAATGACGTCTGTTTGAGCAGGCGGCGGACGGGACGCAGGCGCGCGTGGCCGAAAGCGCCACCGTCGATCTTGTCAGCAGAACCTATGTAGGCCGCAATCTGCCCGCGGTCGAGGCTCCCCAGGCGGTCATCGACTTTGCCGGCGAGACGGTAACGGTATCGCTTGCCGCGCCCTCCGCGCTTCCGCAGGCTGGTTTTGCGTAAAGTTTCGCGATGACATCCCCTCTTGCGCACTACGCACGCAGCGCCAGTACGTCGCCTTTTTGCAAGGTGATCTGCGAATCAAAGGCGATTTCCCAGCCATTTTGCCGAAACGCAACCGGCGCGCCGCCGAGCGCGGCCTCTTGATACGCGCGTTCCCCCGCCCGCAATGCCCGCAGGCCCAGTTCGCCCCAGAGCACCGTAAGGCGCGCGCCCTGCGCGTCCTGCGCATAGGTGCCCCAGGCGCCGTCCACGGCCCAGAAACAGCGGAAATCTTCCTGCTGCATCCTGGGCGCAAAGCCCATATAGCCGCGCGTGAAATCGAAGGAAAAGCCGCTGAGCGCCAGCAAAATGGAATACGCGGCCATGGAGCGCGCATAGTTGCTGCCGCATTCCATTTCGTTCCAGGGATTGCGCCGGCCGCCATCGTGCCGCGCGCGGATGGCATGGATGATCTCCAGCCCTTCCTCCAGCATGCCGTTGAGCAGCATGGAAACGGCCGCCTCGTATTCAAAGCCATACATGGTTTCCTGCGCGTATGGCACGGGGATCACGGGCTTTTCCACGCCCTTGGGCCAGGCGCACATCACCACGCCGCGCTCGTCGTTGAGCGAATACAGGCGGCAGGGGTTGAAGTGATCGCGCATGCAGAGGAAATTGTTCTCATAAATGGCGCGCAATGCGCTGCGCGTGCGCTCCGGGTCCAGAATCGCGCCCAGGCCGGTCAATTGCGCGTGCCACTGGCCGGTGAGCTGGTCGATGGAGCAACCATGCCCAATCTGGTATTTGATTTCCTGCGCTTCCTCGTTCCAATAGGCAGCCAGCGCGTCCTCGCCGAATTCCGCCACGCGCGCCCGGTCTTTGAGATCCACCTGCTGCTCGTAATAGCTTCCATTGAACAGATGCTCTTCCACCCAGGCGCGCCCATTTTCCAGCATTTGCTCGTACCGCTGTGCCGCATCCGCTTCCCCCATGGCGCGGGCCATCTCCGCCGCGGCTTTGAGGCCCGCGAGATAAAAGCCGTTGAGCCACGCGCTGGGGCCGAACAGTTCCATATCCAGCGTGTGATGCTGGCGGCCTTCCAGCACGCCGTCGCCATTGGGATCCCAGCGATCCGGGTTATTCGGATTCCAGGCGTACTCCACCGCCTTTTTCACCCGGGGCCAAAGGTTTTTCAGCCATTGCGTATCGCCGCAGAGCTTCCATTCGCGATAGGTCTTGAGAATATCGCCATATTGCCCGTCCACGCAGGGGCGGAAAGACGAATACTTGCGCCCCAGGGGAATCTGCGTGCGGAAGCGCAGGCCGCCCGCCTCATCCAAATCATAGGCAAAGTGGCTCTCGCGCAGGCTGCGCTCCAAACGCGGGAACAAAAACGGCATGGCATAGGCGTAATTCCATACGTGCGTGCAGCTGCCCTCGCACGAGCCCTCGGTGCTGTGCAGCCCTTCCCAGCCGTAGAACGTGCCGTCTGGCAGGCGGATGCAGGTGGGCGTTTTCAGCACGGACATGGTGGAAGAAATGGCGTCGATGGCGTAGGGCGGGAGCGTGGAGCAGTGCAACGCGTCGTGAAACGCGCGGGTATCCGCATCCAGGCGGTTCCAATGGCGCAGCGCGTAGAGCGCCGCGATGCGCGCATAGGGAAAGCGGTGCGCATAGTAATTCTTCCAGGTGTTCTGCAGAGTCTCCGTCTGCTCTTCTTCCGGCAGGGGATTCCAGTAATGGGTGAAATTGGGGAAACTCCACGCCAGCACAAAGCGCACGCGCCCCGTCTCCCCGCTCGCCACATGCACCTGCGCGGCGAGCGTGCCCACGTCCTCCTTCCCGCTCTGCGCGTATGTGCGCGCACGCAGCGGGCCGGGCGCGCAGAAATCCTGCCAGAACACGCCCAGCGAATCGAACCACGCGCCGCGATACCAGTATTCCTGCGCCTGGCAACCCTCCTGGTCTGTGGCCAGGCACAGCGTGCCAAAGGCGGGTTCCTCTTCGCCGAGCGATGCCGAAGAAAGCCCCAGCACGGTGTAACCATCCTGCGTCCACACGCCATTCACAGAATCCGCCAGCGGATTTTGCAGGCTGAAGGCGATGGTATAGTCCAGATCTTCCGCCGTGTCGTTCGCCACCTCCACGGTGAAAAACGCCGCCGGAATGCCGGAATCCTCCTCATCAGAGGGAATGAAGGGATTGAACGCGCACACCGCCGCCCTGCCCGGAAAGCGCTCATCGGCCAGTTCCACGCGCGCATAAGGGTAGCTGCCCTCAAACGCGCACTGGGAAAAGTGCGGCGCCCCCGCCAGCGTGCAGCGCTCCGGCCCAAAGCCATAGCCGGAAAAATTCCCCAGGTGCGGCGTACCCTGATATGGCGTGGCCAAATCGCCCTGCAACACGCGCGCGTCGAGCACTTCCCCGCCGCGCTCCGCCTTGATGGCCAGGAAAGAAAAGCCGTTGTGCGAGCACTTGTTGGGCCGGTTCCGGATTTCCCAGTCGATCAGCATGCCGTTGCCCGCCAGGCCAATGCTGCCCGTGCCAATGCCGCCCAGCGGGAAGGAAATGGCCTGTGTGTTTCTGCCCTGATACCGCATAATGAGCCGCCTTTCTGTTACAAAATGGTTGCGCTCATTATACCATGAATTCCCTGCGCGTACAATATCTGTGGATAAAGAAATCCGCCCAGACTGCAAGCGTCTGGACGGCCCAAAATTCGCAAGCCTACAAAAGCTTGCTCAAAAAATCCTGTGTGCGCTGGTTCTGCGGGTTGCCAAAGATCTGCGCGGGGGAACCTTCTTCCACGATGGTACCCTCATCCATGAACAGCACGCGATCCCCCACTTCGCGGGCGAAGCCCATCTCGTGCGTGACCACGACCATGGTCATGCCATCGCGCGCGAGGCCTTTCATCACATCAAGCACCTCGCCAACCATTTCCGGGTCGAGCGCGCTGGTCGGCTCGTCGAACAGCA
>DVJN01000066.1 GCA_018716755.1 Candidatus Alectryocaccomicrobium excrementavium | reverse complement strand
GCTTCTTCCATTGCATACGAAATGGCCTGTGTTGCAATGCCACGGCCTCGTGCAAACCCAAACAACTTAATATCCAATCCTGCGCTGCCGTGTTCCTTGTCCAATCCATACGCCGTTTCGCCGCAGTATTTCCCATTTTCATAGATTGAAAAATGATTTCTGCCCGGCCTTGCAGCGTTCAGGCTTTCAAACCACTGCTGCATGGCCTCGTCTGTTTCATGTAATCCATTGGGGAACCCCACGAACCGCATAACGTCCCCATCCGCCCAAAGGCGTTGTACATTTTTAACATCTTCCATTGCCGTTTCTTTTATGGTGATCATCCGGCAGCCTCCAAAAACATCGATTTGCCTCTCGCGAACAATTCCATCTCATTTTCCAGATAGCGCAGATTGCTGACAGTTCAGCAATCTGCGCTTCACCGCCTTGCGGGATATGGCCCGCAGCCGCTCCAACTTCATATGGCCGCAAGGGGCATTTTTGCCGCTTTCAAACGGGTTTTACAGCACGCGCTCGGGATAATATTCCGGATGCACCGCTTCCACCCATTCGTCGAGCGCCGCGTTATACGCTTCTTCGGTCATCGTAGCCAACAGGCTCTCGCGCAGCGCCGCTTCTACATCGGCAAAATCCGTGGCGCCCGGGGCAACGTCGCCCACGTATTTGATGATGTGAATGCCATACGAACTGCGCACCGGGTCGCTCACGCCGCCAATTTCCGGAATGGACATGGCGCCATCGGTGAACTCCTGCACCCAGGCGGTGGAATCCGCGCTCACATAATAGCCATTCTGCGCGGAATCGCCGCTCTGCATGCCCGGATCCTGGCCATATTCCGCAATCAACGCGTCGAAATCCTCTCCTGCCTCGATGCGCGCATAGATTTCCTCCACCGTGGGATCCATGCCTGCGAAGACCTCGTCGATCTGCGCCTGGATTTCCGCCTTTTCCTCGTCGGTTTCCGCGTTGGAAAGCTCGGAATTGAGCGAATCGAGCTCCGCCTGCGCCTCTTCCGAGGGGAGCAGGAGGATATGCTTCACCGCGCGGAACCCCTCGGGCGTGTAGTAAACCGGGGTGCCGTTGTTCACCGCGCTCTCATACTGAGAGAGATCCGCCTCGAACGCCTCGCGGTCAGCCGCCACGCGCGCGTCATATTCCTGGGAAACGGCGTCGTCGGTGAGCGTCACATCCGCAATGGCGTAATCGTAGATGCGGTCGAGCAGTGCTTCTTCCTTCAAATAGCCGATAATGGCATCCACCGTGTACTCCTGCGAGGCAAGGAATTCTTCGGTCTGCTGGAGGATTTCCTCTTCGGTGCCCGTAAACTGGCTCTGATACATCTCGACTGTGCCATCGTATTCCGCCTGCGCCTCCTCGGCAAAGGCGGCTTCCTCTTCTTCCGTGAACTGATCCAGCCCCAGTTCCGCGGCCTTTTGCAGCTGCACGCGGAAGGCTACGATCTGGCGAATGATATCTTCCACATAATAATCCGCGTAGGAAGAAATGTCGTAGCCATACTGCGAATACATGTCCACGAGGTAATCGTACTGTTCTTCCACTTCTTCCACGCTCACGATGCCGCCGTCGTATTTCGCCGCGACGGTATAGGTTTCGATCTGCGCTTCCAGCTCGGCAATGCGCGCGTTGGCCGCCTCGAGCTGTGCCGCGAGGTCTTCCTCCTCGGCGAACGCGCAAAGGGACAGCGCCAACAGCGCGGCAATCGTGCATGCGAGAATGCGTTTGATCTGGTGCATATCTGCAACCTCCTTCTTGGTTTCCGCTCCAGTATACCATAAAAGCGGGCCAAAAGATAGAACCGTGCAAAACATTTTAACTTTATTCACATTTAAATGCGCATGGAAAAACCCAAAACGTGGCATAGTAGGCCAGGCGACGCTTTCGCGCCGCGCTGGAGGGATATATATGCTGATGAACGTTATCCTCATCGTGCAATTGACCGTTACCATTGTGGTGGGCGTGTATTTTTACCGGCAAATGCGCGCGCAAAGCGCCCCGGAACGCGCGGCGCAATCCGGCGGCAAGGCGCAGGCCGACTGGCGGCGGCTGAATGCGCTGCGGCGGATTCACCTGAGCGAACCGCTTAGCGAGCAGGTGCGCCCGGCGCGGATGGAAGACATTGTGGGCCAGGGCGAGGGTGTGGAAGCCCTGCGGGCCGTGCTTTCCGGCCCCAATCCCCAGCATGTGCTGATCTATGGCCCGCCGGGCGTGGGCAAAACCTGCGCAGCGCGCCTGGCGCTGGAAGCGGCCAAGCGCTCGGAAGGCACGCCTTTTCTGCCCACGGCGCCCTTTATTGAGATGGATGCCACCTGCGTGCGCTTTGACGAGCGCGCCATCGCGGATCCCCTGATCGGGAGCGTGCACGATCCCATCTATCAGGGCGCGGGGCAGCTCGGCGCCAACGGCGTGCCGCAGCCCAAAGAGGGAGCTGTCACGCGCGCGCACGGCGGCGTGCTCTTTCTGGATGAAATCGGCGAATTGCATCCCACGCAGATGAACAAGCTGCTCAAGGTGCTGGAAGACCGCGTGGTGCGCTTTGAAAGCGCCTATTACGATCCCAACGATACCGCCACGCCCCGCTGGATACACGACGTGTTTCACAACGGCATGCCGGCGGATTTCCGCCTGATCGGCGCAACCACGCGAGCGCCGGAAGACCTGCCCCCCGCCTTGCGCTCGCGCTGCATGGAGATCTTTTTTCGCGCGCTCGAGCCCGGGGAACTGGCCCGCATCGCACAAGGCGCGGCGCAGCGCGTTGGCCTGGAGCTGTCCGATGGGGATGCCGCATGCGTGGGGCGCTACGCGGGCAATGGGCGCGAAGCCGTAAACATGGTGCAAATGGCTGCCGCCATCGCGCGGCAAAATGGCAGGCGCGCCATCGGCGCGGCGGAGATCCGCTGGGTGATCGATTGCGGGCGCTATTCGCCGCGCCATGAACCGGCCCGGGCCACCGCGCCCGGCATAGGCGCCGTCAACGCTCTGGCGGTTTCGGGCGCGGGCGAGGGGCTTCTGTTGCCGCTTGAGGCGGTGAAAACGCCCGGGTGCGGCCGCGTGACCATCACGGGCATTGTGGAGGAAGAAGAGCTTGCCGGCGGGCATGGCAAAAAAATGCGCCGCGCCAGCATGGCGCGCAGCGCGGCCGAAAATGCCCTCACCCTGCTCAAAAGCCTCGGCTATCCCGCGCGGGATTTCGACCTGCACCTCAATTTCCCCGGCGGCGTGCCCGTAGACGGCCCTTCCGCCGGTGTGGCAATGGCCATTGCCATGGCTTCAGCGCTGCAAGACG
Organism: Candidatus Alectryocaccomicrobium excrementavium; assembly: GCA_018716755.1. GTDB lineage: Bacteria > Bacillota > Clostridia > Christensenellales > Aristaeellaceae > Alectryocaccomicrobium > Alectryocaccomicrobium excrementavium. Next base: position 6,601 of record DVJN01000066.1, on the reverse strand, counting down.
TGCCGGTTGCCTGCGATTTCGCGGTTACGGGCGAAGTTTCCGTGCGCGGGCAGGTGCTGCCCGTGGGTGGCGTGCGCGCGAAAGCGCGGGCAGCGGCAAAGGCCGGGCTGAAGCGGCTCATTCTGCCCGCCGCGAACGCATCGGAACGCATCGACGCGGACATCCGCCTCTGCCCGGTAAATAGCATTCAGGAAGCGTTCTCGCTGGCGCTGGAAGCGGACGCGGCGTCCGGTGCCGGGCGCCTTCGCGCCCCGGCAAGGGAAATCCCCGCCGCCATCGCGCCACACCCCCTGGCCGCAAACGGTTCGCAAAAGGCCGCAGATGCGCCATAATATTTCCCCATAGATTTGTGCGCAGGCAAAAAGGCTGTTCCGCATCATGCAGAACAGCCTTCCATCCATATATGATATTTATGATGTTTTCCCAGGCTATGCCAGGCGCTTGCGCCCGCTTTCGAGCAGCAGAGGCGGCTTGCCTTTGCGCACAGACTCCTCGGTGATCACGCACTTGTCGATGTTGGGCATGGACGGCAAATCGAACATCGTGTCCAGCAACACATTTTCGACAATCGCGCGCAGGCCGCGCGCGCCGCTCTTGCGCTCCAGCGCGATTTCAGCAATGGCGTTAAGCGCGCCCGGCTCGAATTCGAGCGCCACATCGTCCATGCGCAAAAGCTCGCGATACTGGCGGGCCAGCGCGTTGCGCGGCTCGGTGAGAATGCGCACAAGCGCGTCTTTATCGAGCTGCTTGAGCGGAACGATCAGCGGCAGGCGGCCGACAAATTCCGGTATCAGGCCATATTTGAGCAAATCTTCCGGCTTGACCTGCTGGAGCATATCATCAATGGTGCGATCCTTTTCGCTGTGAATTTCCGCGCCAAAGCCCATGGTCTTTTTGCCGACGCGGTTTTCGATGATCTTTTCGATCCCATCGAAGGCGCCGCCGCAGATGAACAGAATGTTCGTGGTATCGATCTGGATGAAATCCTGGTGCGGATGCTTGCGCCCGCCCTGCGGCGGCACGCTGGCGATGGTGCCTTCCAGAATCTTGAGCAGCGCCTGCTGCACGCCCTCGCCGCTCACATCGCGCGTGATGGAGACATTCTCGCTCTTGCGAGCGATTTTGTCGATTTCATCGATGTACACGATGCCGCGCTGGGCCAGTTCCACATCGTAATCCGCGTTCTGAATCAGGCGGAGCAACACATTTTCCACGTCTTCGCCCACATAGCCCGCTTCGGTAAGGTTCGTGGCATCGCCAATGGCAAAGGGCACGTTCAGGATCTTGGCCAGCGTCTGCGCCAGATACGTTTTGCCGCAGCCCGTGGGGCCCAGCATCACGATATTGGACTTTTGCAGCTCCACCTCGTTCTTCCTGCCCTGCGCCTGATAGTGGATGCGCTTATAGTGGTTGTATACCGCGACGGAAAGCGCGCGCTTGGCCGCCTCCTGGCCGATCACATACTGATCAAGCACATCGCAGATTTCGCGCGGCGTGCGCAACACGAATTCCGGCGCATTGCCCGGCGCCGGCACATCGTCCTCAATCATGCCCTGGCAGAGCGCGATGCACTCATTGCAAATGTTCACGCCCGGGCCAGTGACAATCTTGCTGACCTGCAGCTCATTCTTGCCGCAAAACGAGCACTGTACATGGCGGGAATTGCGATAATCGTCTTTATATCCCATTTCTATCTCCTTGGCTTATCTCCTCGGCGCGATAATCTCGTCTATCAATCCATATTCCCGGGCCTCGTCCGCCGTGAGGAAATGGTCGCGCTCCACGTCGCGATCGATCTCGCTGAGAGGCTTGCCCGTGTTCTTGGCCAGAATCTGGTTGAGCGTTTGCTTCATTTTCAGGATGCGCTCCGCATGGATGGCGATATCCGTCGCCTGGCCCTGCGTGCCGCCCAGCGGCTGGTGGATCATCACTTCTGCATTGGGCAGGGCCTTACGCTTGCCCTTCGCGCCCGACGACAGCAGCACCGCAGCCATCGAGGCCGCCATGCCCACGCAAATCGTCGAAACTTCGCACTTCAGATAGCGCATCGTGTCGTAAATCGCCATGCCGGCGGTGATTTCGCCGCCCGGGCTGTTGATATAGAGCATGATGTCCGCGTCGGGATTCTCCATTTCCAAAAACAGCATCTGCGCGATGGTCAGGTTGGCGGTAACGCTGTCGATCTCACCGCTGAGGAAGATAATGCGGTCCTTGAGAAGGCGGGAAAAAATATCGTAGGAGCGCTCGCCGCGATTGGTCTGCTCCACAACGATGGGTACAAGATTGTTGTGCATGACTGCACCTCCTTTATGCGCGCATGCCCGCAAGCGGGCTCTTTTCATTATGTGCCGCCCCGGCGGACTTATGCGCCGGGGCGTTTTGCAAAAACTACTCGCCGTCCGTTTCCGCGGCCTTGGGCGCTTCCGGCGCGGAGGCCACCGCGTAGCCCTTGAGCGCGTCGAGCGTCTTGTTCATTTCGGCCACCAGCTTGTAGTATTCCTTTACATCGCCGGAAAGCTTTTCCTTGATCTCGTCGAGCGGCTTATTCTGCGCGTCCGCCACCTTTTGCAGTTCCGCGTCGATATCCGCCTCTGTTGCCTCGATGCCTTCCGCCTTTTTGAGCGCCTCCAGCGCCAGGCGCGTGTGCACGCGCTCCTGCGCCTGCTCGCGATACATTTCGCGCATCTGCTCAAGGGTTTGCCCGGTGTACTTGAGGAAGTCTTCCAGGCGCATGCCCTGGTACATCATGCGCTGCTCCATATCGCGCACCATGGAAGTGATCTCGTCTTCCACCATCGGCTCGGGGATTTCCACTTCCGCCATTTCGGTGAGCTTTTCGATCACTTCGTTTTCAAAGGCGCGCTCCGCGCGGTTTTCAGCGGCTTCTTCCAGGCGCTTGCGCACAGACGCCCGGTATTCTTCCAGCGTATCGCAATCGGAAACGTCCTTGGCGAACTCATCGTCCAGCGCGGGCAATTCCTTCACGCGGATGGAATTGATCTTCACCTGGAAGGTGGCGGGCTTGCCCTTGAGGTTTTCAGCGTGGTATTCCTCGGGGAAGGTCACGTTGACCTCCACCTCGTCGCCAATGTTCTTGCCCACCAGCTGATCCTCGAAGCCGGGGATGAAATGGCCGGAACCGATCACCAGCGTCTGCCCCTCGGCGGTGCCGCCATCGAACTGCTCGCCCTCGCAGAAGCCCTTATAATCGATGTTCACCTCATCGTCCAGCTTTACAGGCCGGCCGGTCACATCCACATAGCGGGCTACGCGGTCGCGCTCGCGCTCGATTTCCGCGCCCACGTCATCGTCCGTCACTTCATCGACGGCCTTTTCCGCATGAATGGACTTGTAATCGCCCAGCTCAGCCTCGGGGTATTCATATACCACGGCGGTGAAGATGAGGTCCTTGCCCTTTTCGATCTGCTCCACGTCCAGTTCCGGGCGGGAAATGGGCTTGAGCCCCGTCTCCTCCAGGGCCTTTTCGTAAGCCTCGGGGAACGCGATTTCAAACGCATCCTCATACAAAACGCCCGGGCCGTAATACCGCTCCACCAGCGCGCGCGGCGCGTGCCCCTTGCGGAAGCCCGGTATGTTATAGCGCTTCATCGTTTTGCGGAAGGCCTTTTCCATGCTCTTTTCAAAGGTATCCGCATCCACGGTAATCGTAATCTTGTTCTTTACTTTGCCCAATTTTTCTACGGTTGCATTCATCTAAAAATACCCTCCTGCTCACCCGTACAATTCCAGCAATGATTTTAGCATAGTTTTGAAAAATTTGCAAGACGCACACCCGCCCCAGAATTGCTTCCCCTCGAAAAATATGTTATAATTTGATTGAAAGCGGAAGGGAGGGCTTCATCCCATGAACGATTTTCTCGCCCGCCTGCAAAGCGGCGGGCTCCTGTTTGACGGCAGCATGGGCGCGCTGATTGAGGCGCGCGGCGTTGCCACGAATTGCCCTGCGCTGCTCAACGCGGAAAATCCCGCGCTGATCCGCGCCATCCACCAGGATTACCGCGCCGCGGGCGCGGACGTTTCCATCGCCAACACCTTTGGCGCGAACCCCATCAAGCTGCGCGCGCTGGGGCTGGAAAACCGGCTCGATGAACTGATTGAGAAAGGCGTTGCGCTCGCGCGCGAGGCGGGCAATTTCGCGCTGCTCGATATCGGGCCCACCGGCCAGTTCCTGCGGCCCGCCGGAACCATCGGCCTGGAGGAAATGATCCAGGTGTTCCGCGCGTGCGCACAGGCCGGCGCGCGCGCGGGCGCGGACGGCATCATCATCGAAACCATGGCGGACGCGGGCGAATGCCGCGCGGCCGTAATCGCCGCCAGGGAAACCGGCCTGCCGGTGATCGCTTCCATGACGTTTGAAAAAAACGCGCGCACGCTCACGGGCAATCCGCCGGAATGCTGCGCGCTGATCCTCGAGCACGCGGGCGCGGACGCTCTCGGCATCAACTGCTCCGGCGGGCCGGAAGAGATGCTTGAACCGCTCCGGCGCATGCGCGCGGTGAGCAATTTGCCCATCGTGGTGCAGCCCAACGCGGGCCTGCCCGCGCTGGTGGACGGGCGCGCGGTATATCCCTATGCGCCCGAAGCCATGGCACAGGCCATGGCGCGCCTGGCGGAAAACGGCGCGAACGCCATCGGCGGCTGCTGCGGCACGCGGCCCGAGCACATTTCCGCCATGCGCCCCATCGCCTGCCCCGCGCCGGAAAAGCGCGCCCTGCCGCGCTATATCGCCAGCGCGCGCCAGTGGCTAAGGGAAGAGGACATCCGCGCCGGACGCGCGGAGGACGCCGACGCGCTCCTCGACCTGGACGGCGATGCCAACGCCGCCGTGCTCTCCCTGGAAGGGCTCGATGGCGAAGCCGCCATCGAAACCGTCGAAGAAGCGCAAATGCTCAGCCCACTGCCGCTGCTCTTCGAGCGGGGCGTAAGCGCCCGCACGCTCCTGCACTACACCGGCGTGCCCGGCGCCTGTCCGATGGACATGTAATCAAACGGCGTGCGCTGATACACGCAGTAATTGAGCCAATTCTGAAACAGCAAATTCGAATGCGCGCGCCAGCGCACCAGCGGGGGCTTTGCAGGATCGTCGCCGGGGAAATAGTTCTTCGGCACGGCGATCTTGAGGCCCCTGCTCTTGTCGCGCTCGTATTCCAGCCGCAGCGTATTGGGATCGTATTCCGAATGCCCAGTCACGAACACGCGTTCTCCCTGCGGCGTGGCGGCGATGTACACGCCCGCCTCGTCGCTCACGGAGAGCAGGAGCAGCCCTTCCGTCTTTTCCACATCCGCGGCACGCACCTCGGTGTGCCGGGAATGCGGCGCGTAAAACGCCGCGTCGAACCCGCGCATCAGCGGATGGTTGGGCAAAAGCACCCTGTGCTCGAACACGCCAAAGCACTTTTCCCGCAGCGGATATTTGCGGATGCCATAATGATAGTACAGGCCCGCCTGCGCCGCCCAGCATATGTACAGCGTGGAAAACACATGCTTTTCCGCCCAGTCGATGATCTGGGTGAGTTCGCGCCAATAATTCACTTCCTCAAATTCCATCTGCTCCACGGGCGCGCCGGTGATCACCAGGCCATCGAATTTTTCCGCGCGCACATCCTCAAAGGTTTGATAAAAGGAAGCCAGGTGCGTGGACGGCGTGTTGCGCGACTGATGCGTCGCCGTGCGCAGCAGCGCGACTTCCACCTGCAGCGGCGTGTTGCCGATCACGCGCAAAAGCTGCGCTTCCGTTACTTCCTTGGTGGGCATCAGGTTCAAAATCGCGATGCGCAGGGGGCGGATATCCTGCGCGGTGGCGCGCTCCTCCGTCATCACAAAGATATTCTCATCGCGGAGCACCTGCACGGCCGGCAGGTTGTTGGGCACTTTTACGGGCATGGGTATTTCTCTCCTCTCGGTTCTGCATAGGCGCGGCCCGGCCAAAGCGGCCGGGCCGCGCCAGCTTGTCAAAAGTCTTTTTGACAAGCTGGTGGACGGGGGAGTAAACTCCCCCGCCACTACCACATCCTCAATTCGCAATAGTCGCCTTGCAGCGCTACCGCTTGCAAAGCTCCTTTGCTCATTGGGCTTACTACGGCCTGTTTCGCGCACCGCGCGCGGCCTTCGTGCGCCCCCTCCAGTTTCCGCTAAAATCCTGCGGATTTCCGGGCGCGGAAACTGCAAGGAAGCGATTTTTGCTCTGGAAAATGGGATTTTCCGGCACAAAAATCGCCCCGTCCCCGCCGTGCACGCCGCCGGGGACGATTGATGCGCGAAAGGGCTTCGGTTCCACAATTCGCAATAGTCGCCTTGCTGCGCTACCGCTTGCAAGACTCCTACCTCTCAGTTCAGCATGGTCGCTCCGCATCGTTCGCAAGCTCACTCGCGGTGCTCCCTGCTTCACTGGGCTCATCGGCGGCTATTGCACCCTCAATTCGCAATGGTCGTCCTGCTGCGCCTAGCGGCTTGCAGTACTCCCTTGCTCATTGGGCTTACTACGGCCTGTTTCGCGCACTGCGCGCGGCCTTCGTGCGCCCCACTGGCTGCGCCGCCTCTTTCGCCCTCATTGGACTTCCGCTTCGCCTGTTTCCGCCAC
>DVJN01000065.1 GCA_018716755.1 Candidatus Alectryocaccomicrobium excrementavium | reverse complement strand
CACATCGCGGATGGAAGGCGAATCGGTGAACAGCATCACCATGCGGTCCATGCCGAATCCCAGCCCGCCCGTGGGCGGCAGCCCGTATTCCAGCGCGGTGACGAAATCCTCATCCACTTCCGCGTGGATGCCCTGGGCCTTGCGCAGCGCCACCTGCTTTTCAAAGCGCTCGCGCTGGTCGATGGGGTCGTTCAATTCCGAGAAGGCATTGCCCATTTCAAAGCGGATCATGAAAAACTCAAACCGCTCGGTGAACATGGGATCGTCCGCCTTGCGCTTGGCCAGCGGCGAAACCTCAATGGGATAATCATAGATGAACGTGGGCTGCACGAGGTTCTGCTCCACAGTCTCCTCGAACAGCTGGTTCAGGCATTCGCCCTTCGTGGCGTTCTTTTCCGGCTCAAAACCCGCCTGCTTCACGGCCTGGCGCGCGTCCTCATCGCTCTGCCAGGCGTCAAAGTCCACGCCGGCATAGCGCTTGACGGCTTCCTTCATCGTCATGCGCGGCCACTCGCCACCCAGATGGATGGCCTCGCCCTGATAGGAAATATCCAGCGTGCCGAGCACATTCTGCGCCACCTGCTTAAACAGCGCCTCGATCAGCTCCATCATGCCAAAATAATCCGTATAGGCCTGATACAGCTCCACGGAGGTGAATTCCGGGTTGTGCCGCACGTCCATGCCCTCGTTGCGGAAGATGCGGCCCACTTCGTACACGCGCTCCAGCCCGCCCACGATCAGGCGCTTCAAATGCAGCTCCGTCTCAATGCGCAGGTACATATCGATATCCAGCGCGTTGTGGTGCGTGACAAACGGGCGCGCGGCCGCGCCGATTTCCAGCGTGCCGAGCACCGGCGTGTCCACCTCCAGGAACCCGCGCCCATCCAGGAACTTGCGCACCTCATTGTGAATGCGCGAGCGCATCACGAAGGTATCCCGCACTTCCGGGTTCACGATCAGGTCGAGATAGCGCTGGCGATAGCGCATATCGGTGTCCTTCAGCCCGTGCCATTTTTCCGGCAGCGGATGCAGGGACTTGGTGAGCAGCGTGATCTGCGCGGCCTCCACGGTGATTTCGCCCGCATGGGTGCGGAACACCTTGCCCGTCACGCCCAGCACGTCGCCAATATCATAGTCCTTGAACGCGGCGTAGGCTTCCTCGCCCACAATATCGCGCTTTACGTATACCTGGATTTGCCCATCGCGATCCAAAAGGTGGGCAAAGCTCGCCTTGCCCATCACACGGCGCGACATCATGCGCCCCGCGATGGCCACGCACACGCCTTCCTGCGAAAGCGCGTCAAACCCATCCAGAATCTGCCTGGAACTGTGGGTAACATCGTATCGCGTGAGATGATAGGGATTCTTTCCCGCCTGCGCGAGCGCGTGGAGCTTATCCAGCCGGATCCGGCTCTGCTCGGAAACCTCGCGCGCCCAATCCGCGCTGTTGTAATCCGCCATATTCTTCCTCCTGCTGTGCTTATACGCTTGCGCGGCCCACGGACAGCACCTTCAGCTTTACGGGGCCGGCCGGGGTGTCCGCCGTGACGACGTCGCCCGCCTTCGCGCCCATGAGCGCCGCGCCAATGGGCGATTCGTTGGAAATCTTCATCTGCATGGGATCCGCGCCCGTAAAGCCGACGATGGTGTACTCGTCCTCTTCCTGGTACTCCATATCGTACACCCGCACCACGGAACCGACGCCCACCACATCGCTTTGCAGCTTCGTTTCATCCGCCAGCTCCGCCACGCGCAAAATCTGCTCGATATCCAGAATGCGGCCGTTGATGCGCGCCTCTTCATTCTTGGCCTCGGTGTATTCCGCGTTTTCGCTCAAATCGCCGTGAGAGCGCGCTTCCTGTATTTCGAGGGCGACGGCGGGCCGCTTGACGGTTTTGAGATCGTTGAGTTCTTCTTCCAGCCGTTCGCGCTCTTCCTTCGTTAAAACCACGTGGTTCTCCGACATTGATGCATCCTCCATCCGTTGACATAAAGAAGAACACTGCCTGAATGACAGTGTACAAATCGTTGGCAAACCGGGTTTGCCAACGATGGCGCCCAAAAACTCTCCTTTACCCGCCCAGCGGGCGGGTAAACCAGAAAAGCGGACGCACGCGCCGCCTTTCTGGTTCTATTATACCTGCTTTACAGGCATTTGTCAAGCCTGCGCTTTAGACATAAATGGTAAATGCCGAAGTGGCAGGGTCATACGTTTGCCCGGCGGAAGAAAAATCGCACATCTTCAGCGTGCAGGGCCGCAAAGCGCGGTCCAGCAGCGTTACGCGATACACATGGTGAAAGCCGGGGGCCTTGCCTTCCGGCACAATTTCGCAGGTGCTCTCCTGCGCAATCCCGCTTTCCCCAAACATGGCTTCCATGCGATCCCCCAGGCGCAAATCCCGCGCCAGCAGGAGCGGCCCCCAGAATACGCTGCGCCGCGGTGTGTGATACGCGGCGAATTCGGGAATATCGTTTCCCCCGCCAAAGTATACAAACCGCTCGTCGGTCTCCGCCAGCGATTCATCGCCAATATACGCATTGCCCGTGGCGGGCACGAGCCGCGGGTGCATATCAAAATCAAACTGAAATTCGGTTATGGCGCCTCCGTCCGCCTCCGCGCGCAGGTATTCGCCCGGCACGCCGCCCGGCAAAACCGCTCCGTTGCGCCTGACCTGCGTAGCGGGGCCCCATTCCGGGAAGAGCAGATGAACCTTCACCGCGTCCGCGCCCTCCACCTTCACCGCGACCGTCGCCGTCCCCGTATCCAGAAAATGCCCGCGTATGGTGACGAGAACCCGTTCGCCCCGCGCGTCCACAAGGTGGTACTGGCCGGCGTCATACAAATGGACAAAGATCTCCTGCCGGGAAGCATCCTGCATGACCGCAAAGCTCGCCGTGTCCACAAAAGCGCGCCCCAGATTGTTCACGCAGCAGTGGTTCAAATAGAATTCGCTCTGCTCCCACGCGTAGATATGCCGGTAAGAGGAGCGCATGCGGCAGGGGCCCCAGTCCCCTTCCGGCGTCGTGGAGGCGAGCAGCGCGTTGTAAAACACGTCCGCGTATTCCACCGCGTATTTCGCTTCCCCGGTGATCCGCAAAAGGTCCAGGCACAGGCGGCACCAGTGGATGGCGTCGCAGGGCTCGCTCATGCAATTGACGCGATCCGCGCCGCGATTGTATTTATCGATAAAGCCCACGCTGCGGATGGCGTTTTTCTCGTGCCTGCGCAGTTGCTCCCATACGAGGACGACCGCGCGCAGATACTTTTCTTCCCCCGTCACGCGGTACATTTCCAAAATCCCTTCCAGGCAGGAAGTCATTTCATACGCCTTCGCCCACGACTGCGGATTGGGATACCAGGTATGAACGGGTTCGCCGCGCAGCGCATGATACAAAATGGCCGGCGGCGTTTGCGGATCCTCCTCCCACGCGCCGCAGATTTCCCGCGCAAACGCAAGATACCGCGCTTCCTCCGTGTAGCGGTACAGCAGCAAAAGCGGCTTGAGAATGGAGCAGCTGGCAAAGCCGACCACGCACCCCGTCTGCCCCAGGGCAAGATGCTGGCGCTGGAGGCTTGCCATCAAATGATCCACCATGCCCCGCGCGGCGCGCAAAACCGCCGGATCCGCCGAAAGCCGGTATGCTTCCAGCAGGCCCCAAAGCGTGTATTTCCGGCACCATACGCTCCAGTTGCACCCCGCCTGCCAATCTGCGGCCGCGGGGTTTTCCAGCATGGCGCTGTCATTTTCATACGTGCCGATATAGCCATCCACCCGCGCCGTCGCGCAAACGCGCAGGGCCGCCCGATGGATAAAATCCCGCAATTCTTCGCTGCGGGTATATTCCGCCGCCAGCGCGGCGGTCAGCATCCACTTGCCCCAAAACTCCCCCTGCCAAACGCCGGAACCATTGTTCAGCCGGTCGTCGTAGGGGAACATCAGCGCGTTTTCCGCTTCCAAATAAATGTGGTGGCGCGCTTTATCCGATGTGGCGCGATGATACAAAAACCGGTCGATGATCCTTCCATTTTCGCCCATCATATGCACGTTCTGCGGGGCGAGCGTAATAAGCCTGTCCTGCCGCATTGCATCTCCTCCCATTTCAAGCAGCGCCATCGCGCGGCGCTGCAGGCAATTGGATCCTACAGCCCCAGTTCCCGGCCCGCACGGGCAAAGCAATTTTCCATGGCCTGCCCGCCCTGCTCAAACAGCGCCTGTGCGCGGGAAAGCAGTTTTGCATTCAGGCAGACGCCCGTGCGCATGGTATGCGCGACGCAGCGCGCCCACCAGGGCGCCATGTCCACAAGGCCCCGTTCCTCCATCTGGCGCACCGCGCCCGCAACGTCATACTTTACGCGCATCAGCCGCGCGCTCCATTCACCCTTTTCGCAGGTGGCCAGCGCCCAGCGCGCGCGTGGGTCGCCATCCTCCGGCAACCCCGCTGCGCCGGGATTCACCGCGAGCACGCCCTTTTCGCGCAGCGCAAACGGCACATGGCAATGCCCCAGCAACGCCAGCCCGCACCCCTTTTCCGCCGCCCAGGAAATGGCCCTGTCCAGCGGCGCGGAACCCGGCGTAAGCAAATCCCGCGTGGCCCATGGCGAACCATGGCACATCACAACGCCCGGCCCCTCATCCACCGAAAGCACGAGCGAGAGCGGCAGGCGGCGGAAATAGGCGAGATCCGCCTCCGTCAACCGCCGCGCGGTATACAGAAGCGAACCGGTGCGCGAATCCCGCTGCCATTCTTCCCGGCCTTCGGCATAGCGGATCTGATATTCTTCCCGGTTGCCGCGCACGGCCCAGCAGGGATATGCGCGGGTCGCGCCGTGAACCAGGGCGAGCACGCCCTCGGGATCCGCGCAATCGGAAACAAAATCCCCCAGAAAGGCAATGGCGTCGGCCCCCACGCGCTCCACATCGGCCAAAATGGCTTCCAACGCATGGGAATTGCCGTGCATATCCGCGATGACCGCCAAACGCATATGGATCTCAGGAAATGATGCGAAGCAGCATGGTCTTCGCCTCATCCATTTCTATCACCAGCAGATGCTCGCGCTCCAACCGCTTCATGATGTCCGAAAATTTCTTAAAGCCGATCTTGTGCTCGTCGAAATCCGGATATTCCGCCTGAATCGCAGCCTTCAGAATGCTCGGGTTCACGCGCTCAAAGCCCTCCTCGCGAAATCGCTCCAGCTGCTGGCGAAACGCGGGCAGCCAATTGCCCTTGTCCAGGGAGCGCGTGGGCGTTTCCCCATTGTCCAGCACGATGATGAGGGAGGAATCCACGGTTTCCAGGCGGATCTGCGGCGATTCCCGGGCCACCAGCGCCATCAGCTTGCCAAAGCTCCCGCAGCCGTAATTGCGCTCGTTAAAATCCGGGCGCAGCCGCAACAGCGTGCCTTTCAGCTCGCTGGCGTACATCCGCTCTTCCGCCTGGTCGCCCAAAATGGTGGGCACCAGTTCCGCCAGCTCCTTGATGTCCTCGCGCACGTCCGCATCCCGCGAGGGCTGCTGCTTCACCGGGGACGTGGCCACGCTCTCCAGGAAAATGAACTCGTTGCAGGCCTTGATAAAGATGTTGCTGGCCACCTCCGAGCGCGAAATCCCCAGCACATGCTTGCCCATGCTCTTGAGCTTGCCGACCAGCGGCGTGTAATCGCTATCGCCCGAAACGATGCAGAAGCCGTTGATCAGCGGATTCGCATACGCCACTTCCATCGCGTCGATCACCAGCTGGATGTCCAGATTGTTCTTCTGATTTTTGCCGTAGCGCAGCGAGGGAACGACGTTGAACGTGTTGGAAAGCAAAACTTCCTTCAATTCCGTGTACCGGTCGGTATACCCATACACCTTACCCAGCAGGATGTCGCCGCGGATTTTGACCTTTTCAATGATATTCTGCAACGTGCTCTGCTTGGCCCCCGCGTTCTCCAGATCCACAAAAACGGCATAACTCATTTGCCCCATAAAAAACCCCTGTCCCTTTGATAAATCTTATTTCTATTCTAAACCGAAATCGCCTCTTTGTCAATGTCAATCGCAAATGCCGCGTTGCTCACGCCTTGTGCTGAATGGGCGCGAGAATTTCCATCATGGTCTTTGCCATTGCTTCGACGCGCGACGGCGCAAACCGCAAAGAAGGCCCGGAAATGCTCACCGCGCAGCGCACGCTTTCATCCGCGGCAAAGATGGGCACAGCCACGCATTTCACGCCGAACTCGTGCTCCATGTTGTCCAGCGCGTAGCCGTGGGCGCGGATCCAGGCCAGATCGCGCAGCAGCGCCTGCTTATCCGTAATGGTATCCGGCGTAAAAGCCTGCATCTGGGCGGGAATGCGGCTTTCCGCATCATCCAGATACGCCAGGATGGCCTTGCCAATCCCCGTGCAGTACATGGGCGCGCGCTCCCCGAGAATCGCCCGCGGCGAAGCGTGGCTGCCATCCGCATAAGAAGAGATATAGATTACATCGCTTCCATAGGGAATGGCCAGATAGACCATTTCCTGGGTGGCGGCGCCGATCTTTTGCATATAGGGCCCCATCATCTCGCTCAGGCCGATGTGCGTGTTGACCACCCGGCTGAACTGCAAAATTTTCAGCCCCAGGTAGTACCGCTGGGTTTCCGGGTTCTGCTCCACATAGCCCAGCTGCTGAAGCGTCGTCAAAATATTGTGCACCGTACTTTTTTGAAAGCCGGTAAACCGGGCAACCTCGCTCACGCCCCATTCCGGCTTTGCCACGGTGAAGCACTCCAGCACTTTGATGGCCTTTGCCAGCGATTGCACCTTATATTCCATGTTTCCATCCCCGCTACATTTCGTTTTCCCGCCAGGCACGCCTATGCGCTTTTCCAATGGTTCGCCCTTGCAAAGAAGAATTCCTGCTTTCCGGCGGCGATTTTGGCCTTCCTACAGGATTTTCTATTGACATTATTGCAATTTATGTGTAATATAAGGGCAGGAATGCAAATACGGCAGCTTGGGAGGTACAGCATGAACTTCCATAAATGGATACGGAAACATTTTGGCCGCTCGATCGTCAAATTTCTGATCGGGCTATTGATCCTGGCCATCATCGCCAGCGCGATCATCTATCTGCTGACGCAATTCGACTATTCGCACCTGCTCCCCAGCGGCACGGATACGCGCAGCTACGTTGTGAACAGCGGCGCGCCCCTCACGGCGACGCCCACGCCCACCGCGTTCGCGCGCTTCCCCGAGGCGGATCTCACGGCGGCGCCTAGCGTGCCCATCGCGACAGCGGCGCCCACGCGCGACCCGAACGCCACGCCCACACCCACGCCAGAGCCCTCGCCCACGCCCACTCCGGCGCTCGCCACCGCCATGATGGCGGAGGAATTCCGGCCCGGCGACCGCGACGACAAATATGGCAACGTAGGGCTTTCCGAATTCTCCTACACGGGCTCCATCGTCACCATGGAGGGCTGGGCCTACGCGGATGTATATGGCTTTGACGGCCGCGAATCGGAAATCACCCTGATCGTGCGGCTGCGCGGCACCAACCACTACGTTGCCTACCCCACCGTGAAGGAAAAGAACATCACCGGCAACCAGCCCACCAGCGACAAGGCCTTTAACCTGGATGAGGCGGAGTTCTCCGTGAAATTCGATGTGGCCAACGTCGTAACCAGCACGGAAGATTTGGGCCCCTTGCCGGACGGCACCTATATCTTTGGCCTGAGCATCGATACCGAATACAACGGCGAAGCCGTGCGCGCGTTCTACACGCTCGACGCGGGCTACAACATGACCGTGCAGGATGGCGAGATCCTCTCGCTGCTCACGCCCGGCACCACCGCGCCGCCCTCCCCGTCGCCCGCGCCGGAAGCCTCCCCGGAAGCATCCGCTTCCGCACAGGCTTCCCCTTCGGCTTCCGCGGCAGCCGAATAATCCGCCAAAAATGATAGGGGAAGCCGGTTCTGCGGATTGAATATGAAGGGGGCGAAAGAGGCGGTGCAGCCAGTGGGGCGCACGAAGGCTGCGCGCAGTGCGCGAAACAGGCCGTAGTAAGCCCAATGGGGACGGAGCTTCGCCGCCGCCAGTGGCGGAAACAGGCGAAGCGGAAGTCCAATGAGCAAAGGAGAATTGCAAGCGGTAGCGCAGCGCGCAATCGAAGGCCGCGAAGCGGCTGGAGCCCCGAGGACACAGGGCAAAGCGGAGTCCGCAGGGGCGGAACACCGGGCCGCCGAAGGCGAGCACGGTGCGAAGATGCCAGA
>DVJN01000064.1 GCA_018716755.1 Candidatus Alectryocaccomicrobium excrementavium | reverse complement strand
TGGATTCGTATGGAACCGAATGGAACAGAAACGGCCCGGTGATGCGGGAAGCATACTTGGCCCACGTGCCATCGGCCATCAGCTTCCACTCGTATTTGGTCTTGAGCGGATACACGCCGTCAGGAATTTTGCTATGCCGGTACCCGGAAGAACAAATCATGTGCTTCACAGGAATCGTATATTCGCCGTTTTCGTCGATCGTGTACACCGTAACGATCTGCGCCTTCTTGTTCAACTCGATTAAGTAAGGATACTGCACTTCCACCGGAGTGGGCGTGGGCGTAGGCACAGGCGTGGGCGTTGGCGTTGGCGCGGGCGTAGGTGACGGCGTGGGCACAGGAGTCGGCGTGGGAGCGGGTGACGGCGTAGGCGGCGGCGTGGGCACGGGTGTGGGCGTTACCTGCAGGGCAAGGGTGATAGCGATGTTGCCATCGCCCGACGCGTTCGGGCGCGCAATGGCAAAAAAGAAAAGACAACCGGCCATCAGCAGAAAAAACACCAGCCATCCCACCATGGCCCCCGCGCTCAGTTTCTTGCGCTTCTTGGACATGAAAATTCACCCCTACCGTCCCAAACGAGGAATATCCAAAAACAACCGGAGCCATTCGCAAAACCTGTATTGCAGCTGCTTTTTTGACGAAATGCCCCTGGAATTGGTTCCCAGTGTTTCATTATAACTTTCTCATACGGCCGCGTCAATCCTGGAAAAGAGCCACACAGAAATTTATCCCGCACAGCACATTTTTGACACGCTTCCCACAAACCCAAAAGGGGCCGTCTCCAAGAGACAGCCCCTTTTTGCACCTCTGCACGTCAATGGCATTTGTGGCACTGGCCGCAATCGCCGCCGCAGCTGCAGCTGCCCTTGCCAGCCTTTTTATCGCGCACCATCTTGATAACGATGGCCGCTACGATGAGCGCCACAACGCCGCCCACAATCCATGTTGCCATACAAATGCCTCCTCATCTTTTTTACGCCTGCACTTTTACCTTCTGGGTGAGGTGGTTTTCGTCGTACCGGTTTTTGCGGAGCACGAGATAGGCCAGCAGCGCCACCAGGAGAATGGCTACAGCCGTCGCCACGCCAAAGCCCGCGCCCGAGAACAGTAAGCCCAGCTGGTACACGACCAACGACACGCCATACGCGAGCACACACTGATAGCCGATGGCAAAGAGCGTCCACTTGGCGTTGTTCATCTCGCGCTTGATGGCGCCCATGGCCGCGAAGCACGGTGCGCACAGCAGGTTGAACAGCAGGAAGGAGAACGCCGCCAATTGGCCATGCCCATTGCTGGATTCGTCAAAGCTCTGGGCGATCGGCGAAAGCGCTTCGGCCATTTCGTCCGCCGACATGCCGCCGTCTTCCACAATGCCCATGGCGGCGTCTTCGCCCGCTTCGTCGGTCACGCCGTACAGCACACCGAAGGTGGAAACCACTTCTTCCTTCGCCACCAGGCCCATCACCGTGGCCACTGTGGACTGCCAGTTGCCAAAGCCCAACGGCCGGAACACGGGCGCCACTGTGCTGCCGATGTGGCCCAGGATGCTCTCATCGGAATTTTCCACAGCACCAAATACATAGGAAGTGATTGCCGCGTTTTCCGCCGTTTCGTCCGTCTCCGCATCCGCGTCCGCCAGCACCGTTTCTTCCGCCGCGCCGTCCACGGGGGTTCCTTCCACCACCGGCGCCCAGCCATAGCTGGAAGTGAGCCAGATGAAAATACTGGAAAGCAAAATCACCGTACCCGCGCGCTTGATGAAGCTCCAACCGCGCTCCCACATGCTGCGCAGCACGTTGCCCGCGGCAGGGGTGTGGTAGGCGGGCAGTTCCATCACGAACGGAGCTGGATCGCCCGCAAAGGGCTTCGTCTTTTTGAGCAGAATGCCGCTCATGATCACCGCGGCCACGCCGATGAAGTACGCGCCCGTGGAAACCCAGCCGGAATTGTGGAACAGCGCGCCCGCGATCAACGCCACGATGGGCATCTTCGCGCCACAGGGGATGAAAGTGGTGGTCATAATGGTCATCTTGCGGTCGCGATCCTGCTCAATGGTACGCGAGGCCATAACGCCGGGTACGCCGCAGCCGGAAGCGATCAGCATGGGGATGAAGGATTTGCCCGAGAGGCCGAATTTGCGGAAGATGCGGTCCATGATGAAGGCGACGCGCGCCATGTATCCCACATCCTCCAGAATGGCCAGCAAAATGAACAGCACGAGCATCTGCGGCACAAAGCCGATGACCGCGCCCACGCCGCCGATGATGCCATCTCCGATCAGGCCGACGAGCCAATCCGCGGTGCCGATGCTGCTGAGCCACTCCATCACCGGCGTTTGGATCCATTCCGCCACAAAAACGTCGTTGGTGAAATTCGTGAGGATATCGCCGATGGTCTGCACCGAGACGTAGTACACAAACCACATGACCGCCACGAAAATCGGCAGGCCCAGCCAGCGGTTGGTGACGATGCGGTCGATCTTATCGGAGGTGGTGAGCGCGCCGCGCTTTCTGCCCTTCTTCACACAGCCGGTAACGAGCTTGTTGATGTACGCGTACCGCTGGTTGGTGATGATGGACTCCGCGTCGTCGTCCATTTCCGTTTCGCAGGCGGTGATCGCCTGTTCGATGGCGTCCTTGATGCCGCTGGGGAGGTTGAGTCCGGCAAGGACTTTTTCATCGCGCTCGAACAGCTTGATGGCGTACCAGCGCGCCAGGTGCTCCGGCACAATGCTGCCTGCGTGCACACTGCCATCCGCGTGGTGGTGGTGCTCGGCTTCCTGACCGTCGCGGTGGGTGATCAAATCTTCGATGTGCGCCAGCGCATGCTCCACGCTGCCCGCAAACACGTGCGGCGGTTCGCTATGTACGCGCTTGGCAGCCAGGGCGGCGGCTTTCTGCGCCACTTCCTTGCTTCCCATGCCCTTGAGCGCGGAGGTTTCCACCACTTCGCAGCCCAGCGCCGCGCCCAGGCGCTTGAGGTCGATCACATCGCCATTTTTGCGCGAAACATCGATCATGTTCAGCGCGATGACCATCGGAATGCCCAGCTCGGCCAGCTGCGTGGTGAGATACAGGTTGCGCTCGATGTTCGTCGCGTCCACAATGTTCAAAATCGCGTCCGGCTTTTCGTTCACCAGATAGCTGCGCGCAACAACCTCTTCCAGCGTGTAGGGAGAGAGGCTATAGATGCCGGGCAAATCCTGGATGATGATGTCCTCCGCACCCTTGAGCTTGCCTTCCTTCTTTTCCACTGTCACGCCTGGCCAGTTGCCTACATACTGATTGGACCCGGTGAGATCGTTGAACATGGTGGTTTTCCCGCTGTTCGGGTTACCTGCCAGAGCAATCTTGATCGCCATACTGCCGCCTCCTGATAATTAGTATCATCTAACCGCCAAATACAAAAAATCACTCGACCTCAATCCACTGCGCATCTTCCTTGCGAAGAGAAAGTTCGTATCCGCGCACCGTAAGCTCCAGCGGATCGCCCAGCGGCGCGACCTTGCGCACATAAACTTCCGTACCCTTTGTGAGGCCCATGTCCATGATGCGCCGCTTCACCGCGCCTTCGCCGTGCAGTTTCCTGATGATCGCAGATTGCCCGATTCTCACATCTTTGAGCGTTTTCATAACGCTGCCTCCTCCCCTATCTTCAAACCATAATCCGCATTGCCATGTCCCTGTCCAGGGCAATCCTGCTGTCTTTCACGGATAGAATCAGGTTCCCAGCCAGTTCATTCACAATGCGCACTGGTTCGCCTACGACGAATCCCAATTCCGCCAGATGCTGGCGCACTTCATCCCTGCCCGTGATCTTCTGGATGGTGTAATTCGCGCCCGCGTCCGCCATTGCCAACGGCATCATCGTATTCCCCCTTCCCCATGGGCTTTCCGATTTACCCAGATAGTTAGCATACATTAACCTTCAAACAAACGTAGTTTACCACGCCTAACTAACCATGTCAAGTCCTTGCAGAAAAAAATTACCCGCGCCAAAGCGCATGGGTTAGTTTACGCTAATAAATAGATTCTGCTTGAGAGCATCCGCTAAAATTGCGGCGTTTTTGCATGGCCATGCAGCAAAAGCCTGCCGCAATTTTACTTCGAATGGCCTCCTCCTTCTTTCCGGCCACGCGCAAACAGCCCATGCAGCGTGAATATCGCCCGGTCCAGCGCCGCCTGTTCGCCAATCTGCCCACTTTTGAACTGGAAATCGGCGTCCACGCAGCGCCGGTATGCGGCCAGGATTTCCGGCGCTGCCAGCGTCCGCACAGAACTCGCCGTTTTGCGATAGACAAAATCGGTAAGTTTAAGCGCCTGCGCGATTTCTGGCGCGGTTTTGCGCGCGTCCTGCAAAAGGCGGATGTCCGTCATCAGGCGCAATTGGCGGATGATGAGCGCCAGAATGCCTACGCGGGATTCCCCTTCGTCCACCAGCGTTTTGACAGCGATTTGTGCGCGCGCCATATTTCCCGCCATGATGTCGTCGATCATGGCGAACACCTTGGCGTCCAGCGGCGGCCGCACAATGGCGCGCACGGCCGCAAGATCGATTTCCGCCGCTTCGGCCGTATAGGCGCAAACCTGTTCCAACGCGCCCGAAATGGCCTGTAAATCCTCCCCCGCGCCCGGCACAAATTCATTGAGCGCCGCCTTTTCAAAGCGCTTGCCCTGCCGCTCAGCGGCCTGAACAATCCACTTGCGCAGTTCTTCCCCCACCAGGTAATCAAAGCGCACGCTGCCGGGCAGGGCAATCAGCCCCTTGGCCAGGGTCCGGCGCTCATCCAGCTTGCCCTCATGGTAAATCACCACGCAGGCAGTATCCGGCGCGTGCGCACACCATTCCAGCAGGGCTTTTCCGTCGCCCGTGGCAGTTTCTTCGCCCTCGCCTTCCCCCCTGCCCTGCCGCAGGGCGGCCAGGTCGTTCACCACCACCAACCTGCGTTCCGCCATAAAGGGCAGCGTTTGCGCGGCAGCGTCCAAATCCTCCAGCGATGGGTTGGAAAGCACCGCTTCATTGACCATTTCCAGCCCTTCCGGCAAAAGCGCCCCGCGCAAAGCGGCGAGCGCGCTGGCCTTAACATATTCCTCGGGGCCATAGAAAAAATATACGCGCTCAAATGCGGCTTTCTTCACATTCTGAAAAAACGCTTCCCGTTTCATGATTGTCCTTCTTTCTCTACCGATGCGAACACGCTGCCATCTGCCTGCAAAACGCACTCTATGTTGCCATTCCAATCCGTGCGGAAATAACGCACGCCTGCCGCTTCCAGCCTTTCGAGCGTTTCCTCCGCCGGATGCCCGTATGGATTGCCTTCACCCACGCTGATCACGGCCACGGATGGCGCGGTTTCTGCCAGGAATATAGAAGACGTGCTCCCAGCGCTGCCGTGGTGCGCCACCTTCAAAAGATCGATATCCGGCAGCGCATCCGGCTCGCAATCCGCAGGCAAATCGCCGGTGAACAGCGCGGCCGCCGCGCCATAACGCACTTCCAGCACCATGGAAATCGCATTTGCGTCCTCTCCGCCCTCCGCCGCCGGACCGGGCGCGAGCACCGTGGCCGTTACGCCTTCTGACAGCCGCACCGTATCGCCCGCCGAAAGGGAGACCACGGGAACACCCGCCTCGCGCGCCACCGCGAGCGCGTTGGCGCTGTCCTCTTCCACATCATAATTTTCCCAGCCCGCGGGCACATACACCGCGCCGACCGAAACGCTTTCCAGCACTTCCTCCAGGCCGCCCGCGTGGTCATCGTGCAGGTGAGAGAGAAAAACCGCTTCCACCCGCCCGCCATTGTGGGCGGCATAATCCGCCGCATCGGAATAGCGCTCGCCCACGTCCACAAAATACAGCCTGCCCTGCGCATGGATGGCGGCGGAATCTGCCTGCTCCACATCGAGGAACACCACGCGTACCTCGCCCTGCGGGAGGAGCCGCGCGCCCACTTCATAGCCAACGAGCAACAGCGGCAGCGCGGCCAGCATGGCTGTGGCTGCGCGGCGGGGGATCTTCAGCCTGCCGGAAGCCAGCACGGCGGCGAGCGCCACGAGCACAATGAACCACGCCGTCCATGTGCGAAGGAACAGCACGCCGCCCGGAAGCGACGCGGCCCACTCCGTCAGCCCATCGAGAAGCAACAGCAAATCTTCCGGTATGCCGGACAGGAGCATTCCTGCCGGAAGCCACACCATGCCCACCAGCAACACCGCCACGCAGGCATACATGGCGTATACGCTCAACGGAATGGCCAGCAGATTGAACAGAAGGCCGTATGAAGACGTCCATCCATATACCGCCACAACACAGGGCAGCGTGCCCACACAGGCTCCATAACTCATGAGCAGATTTTGCACCACATAGCGCGTAGCCCTATGCCGCAGCCGGCCCTGCAGCCGCGCGAAAATGGGTTCGCCCACCAGCTGAATGCCGGCGATCGCCGTGTACGAAAGAATAAACCCCGCGTCGAACAGCCACAAGGGCCGCGCCAGCAGCTGAATCACCGCCGCCGCACTCAGGCATTGCAGGCCATCCCGCGGCCGCCCCATCTGCCGGCCAATGCCCGCAATTGCGTACATCAATACCGCGCGCACGATGCTCGCGCCCATGCCCACCAACGCGGAATAGGCGAGCAGCGCACAAAACACCACGCCCAGCACAGCCCCGCGCGGCATGCGCAATTTCCGCAGCGTTTTATCCAAAAGTTCCGCGATGATGGAAACGTGCAGGCCTGATACGGCCAGCAAATGCGCCACGCCCGCGCGGGCATAGGCGTCGTTTTGCTCATCCTCCAATTCGGAACGGTCGCCAAGCACGAGCGCCGTCACCAGATCCGCCGTGCGGGGAAACAGCGCCTCGATTCGCACGGCGATGGAATCGCGCACGGTATCCCGCACACGCGCAAAGGAAACACGGCCCGGCTCAAATGCTGCTTCATCGGCAAACGCGCTTGCCGCAATCCCATACCGCCATAAGTAGAGCGCGAAATCCTCGGGTGGATCAAGCCACAGGCGCGCATTTGCGCGCACAACATCGCCCGCGCGCACGCCCGCGACCGCCGCTTCGGCCGCATTCAGATAGAGCCGCACCTTGCCCAGCGCCGCATCCTGCACCACGAGCACGGCGCGTTCCTGCTCTTCCTGATAGGCAGGCGCTTCCACGACGGTTCCCTCCAGCGTCACGCTTTCTTCCGCTGGCAGCGCGGGCCGCGTTTCCGCCAGCAAAAGGAGCGCGGCGCCCAGCCCTGCCACGCCGATGAGCATCAGCCCCGCGCGGCCCGGCCGCCGCCAGGCGCATGCGCCGCCCAGGCCCAGGAGCGCCAGTGCGCCCCAACACCACAGTGGCACGGCATAAAAATGCGCCACCAGCATACCCGCGATCAGCGCGATCGCGATCGCAGTGATGCGGCGGCAGCGCAAAAATTTCCTCAACATGGTATGCTATAGCTTTCGCCCAGGCCTGCCGCGCGCGCGGAGGGAAATTCCGTCCGCGCCTCCGCTTCCAGCGCGCGCACATCCTTGCCCGGCGGAAAATGCGTGAGCAACAGCGCCTTCGCACCCGCCTTCCGCGCAAGTTCGCCGCACAACCGTGCGGACAGGTGCGGCTTTTCCGGGCTCCATTCCGCGTGGAAAAACGCGCTGTCCGCCAGCAGCAGATCCGCGCCCTGGCACATTTCGATCAGCCCATCATGCCAATTGGTATCCCCGGTAAAGACAAATTTTGCCTTCCCGCACTGGATCACAAGCGAATACGCCTCCACCGGATGCCGCGCGGGATACAGGCAAAAGGAGAACGGCCCCACGGCGAATTCCCGCGCAAACCGTGCGCCAGCTGGCAGCAATGCGCGCTGCGGCGCGGGCGTTTCCGGCGCAAATACCGGCGGGCAATCGTTCCCGCTCGCTTCCATGGCAACCGCCAGATCGAACGCGTCCGACACATGGTCGAAGTGCAGGTGCGTGAGCACCAGCGCCGAAAGCGCTCCCAGCGAAACGTGCTCCTGCAGACGGGCCAGCACGCCCAGGCCGCAGTCCAGCAAAACGTGCGTGTCTCCCTGCGA
>DVJN01000063.1 GCA_018716755.1 Candidatus Alectryocaccomicrobium excrementavium | reverse complement strand
TGCGGGAAATCCTGCTGCAGGGCATGGGGCAAGAAAAGACGGGCGCGGAACTGGTCGATTCCGCAGCGGACTTGTTGCTATTTGAAACGCTGAAATACGCCGTTATCATCGTATCAAGCCTCCCGATGTTGATTTTGTATCCCGTGTTGCAGCGCTATTTTGTAAAGGGCGTTATGGTTGGATCTTTGAAAGGATGAGGACAATGCGTTTATCGACGTCAACGAACATTATGGATCGCTATCAGAAGGTGCAATCTGCGGTTTCCATGGAAGATTGCATTCGCCGCTGCCATGCGGCGGGATATCGTGTGCTTGATATGAATTGCCACGATATGAGCAATCCGGGCATGCCGCTTGCACAGGACAACTGGGAAGCATGGGCGCATCACGTGGCAGATCTGGCAGCGGAACTGGGAATAGAATTTTCGCAGTCGCATGCGCACTTTTACCACTTTTTGCACCCGGATCTACAGAATTTGGCATGGCACGAAGAACTGCTGCGCCGTTCCATCGATTGCTCGGCCATTCTGGGCGTGCGGTGGATGACGGTGCATGCCGCTACGGAAGCGCAGACAAAAGGCTTTTCCCATGCGCGCTCCAAGCGAGGGAATCTGGAATATTTTCCCCCTTTTTTCGAGCGCGCACTCAAAAAAGGCGTGGGAATTGTGCTGGAAAACATGTTTGATCCCAATCCGTTGCAGCGCACATATACGGCTTCGCCAGAGGACCTGCTTGATCTGGTAGACGCTTTTCACGATGCAAGAATTGGCGTGTGTTGGGACTTTGGCCATGCGAATCTGGTTGGAATTGATCAAAATATGTCCCTCCTCCAGGTAGGAAGCCGCTTGAAATCCACCCATGTATCAGATAACCATGGCACCAGCGACGAGCATCTTCTGCCGTTCTATGGGCTCATGGATTGGCAGCCGCTGATGAACACGTTAAAACAAATAGGATATGCGGGGGATCTCACTTTTGAGATTACGCCGTTTCTGGATCGTGTGCCACCGGCCATTCGGGATACGGCACTCCGGCACACGGTTGAAGTGGGGCAGTACCTGATGGCAATGGCCGAAAGCGATGGAACGCCGGAATTGGGCATGCGGGAGGGATGAGCATGGCTTTTTGGCGTCCACGCCTGATTGCACTGGATATTGATGGAACCATGCTTGACCCCGCCTCCGCTTTAACGAACGCGACCCTGCGGGCGATACAAATGGCGAGGGAAAAGGGCGCGCATATCGTGCTTTGCTCGGGCAGGTATTTTCCGGGCGTTCGCGCCATTGCTTGGCAGGCCCGCCTGGATGGAATTCTTATCGTGGGCAATGGCGCCCAGATCCGCACGGCGGATGGGGCGATATTGTTTCACCGCGGCCTGGATCCCGTTCCCTGTCGGGCTATCGCAGGGTTTGCAGAAAAATGGGGATTGTGTTGCAATTTGTACGCGGCGGATCGGATTTATTTTAACCGGGACAATCGCGTTATCGATGCTTATGTGAAATTGAATCGCGAGGTGCCGCCAGAGTATTGCTGCGCCTATTGCAGCATGCCGGATTTGCGCACGGCCATAGAAGAGTATGCAGGTGCAATTCTCAAAATGGAGGTGCTTTCCCTGCCCGGGGAGGCTCTGCCGGAACTTTTGTCTCTGAGCAGGAGCTATCCGCAAATCGCCTATGAAGGCAATCTGCAAAGCAGCGTAGAAATACACGCGGCGGGCGTGGATAAAGGCACTGGGTTGCGTTGGGCGGCAGAATATTATGGTATACCCCTCGAAAGCACCATGGCGTTTGGCGATGGCGACAACGATATTCCCATGCTGCGGATGGCGCACATAGGCGTCGCCATGCAAAATGGCACATTGGCCGTGCAAAATGCGGCGGATGCCATTGCGCCGGACAACGCAAACGATGGCGTTGCGCGTATGATTTACCAATATTATATGTGAGGTGTAGGAAATGGACAATCTGGAATGCCTTTCCGCGATTCGCGGCAAACTGATTGTATCCTGCCAGGCGCTGCAGGAAGAACCGCTGCACGGCAGCAAAATCATGGCGCGCATGGCCCTTGCGGCCATGGAAGGTGGAGCGGCGGGCATTCGCGCCAATTCGGTGGAGGACATCTGCGCGATTCGGCAAACGGTTTCCCTGCCGCTAATCGGCCTGATCAAAAAGATTTATGCGGATAGCGAGGTATACATAACGCCGACGCAAAAGGAAGTGGATGCGCTGGTGCAGACAGGCTGTGAAATTATCGCATTGGATGCCACCGATCGCATTCGCCCAGGCGGGCAAACGCTTCAGGCGTTGTTTTCGCGGATGCGCGCGCTGTATCCGCAGCAATTGTTCATGGCGGATGTATCGACGTTTGAAGAAGGAATCTATGCTCGGGAGATTGGCTTTGATCTGGTGGGCACCACGCTGTGCGGCTATACGTCCGAAACCGCGGGAGAAGAGCGCCCCTGCTATTCTCTCTTGTCCCGTTTAAGCAGCGCGCTGTCCTGTCCCGTGATTGGCGAAGGCGGAATATGGACGCCGGAACAGCTGCGCCGTGCCATGGACTGTGGAGCATATGCCTGCGTGGTAGGTACGGCGATTACGCGTCCGCGGGATATTACCCGCCGTTTTGTGCAAGCGCTGGAGGCGTGACGGGCCATGAGTGCAGGAAACGAGCGGCGTTTGCTTATTGTGGGAAATTGCGAAAGTGATTTGGCGAATATCCTTTGCGGCGCGTTTGCAGAGGTGCAATTTGCGCCCGCGAATGCAGCGGTGGATTATGCGGCGTATTCTGCCGTCGCCGTTTTGGGCGGAAATCTTCCGGATGGCATAACGCTGCTTCCGTCTGCGCGCTGCGCGCTGGAACATGCCCGGCGGCAGGGGGTGCGCGTATTTGCGGAATACAGCAGGGTAACGGATGAGGTGAGCTTCGCCAATCCGGTGCCCACGCAGTTTTCCAGACCCGTATGCATGGGGGCGACGGAAATATTTTCCGGCTTGCAGCCGGGAGATATTCTGGACGAGCAGTGGAACGAACGCCTGCCTGTGCAACATGTTCGCCCCAGCGCGCAGCCGATCCTGCAATATGTAGACCGGCCGGATGGCCTCACGCAGACGGCAAGTTTGCCGGAGAAAAACGGGCGGGATTTTGCGCTCTGGCTGGAAGAGGAATGCTTGCTGATCTGCACGTTCCGCATGGACACCTTCCTTCGGGCCCGCTTTGCGCCGCGCCGCACCTGGTGCGCTTTGATAGCAGCATTGATCGCGTGGTTGGGGGGAGATTGTTCCACCGGGCAAATTTACCAGAGCATGGAAGATTACTGCACTTTTTCCAGGGGCCAGACGATATCCGGCGCATTGACGCGAGCGGGGCAATGGTTTCAGCGGGCAAATCTCCTGGCCTGGGATGCCGAAGGCTCTTGCGCGGTGTTGGAAGGCGTTTCATCTCGCGTGTTGCCGGATGGAAGCGTATTGCTTAACAGGCAGATTCGCACAGACTGCATGGGAACGACGGCACTTTTTTTTCTGTTGCAATCGCTACGGACGGGAGACGAGCAGGCGCGAAAGATTTCCGAGGGACTTTTTTCCACCGTGCGCGGCATGCAAGTTGCCCAGGGAACGCATCGTGGGTTTGTGCGCGGATCCTTGGGATGGTGGGGAAGCTCCAGCTATCAGGACGATACGGCGCGTGGGTTTCTTTTCCCGCTGCTCATTCGCAGAATGCTCACGGGAGACAGGACGGACGATGAGCGCTTGCGAAGCAGTCTGGCGTATTTGTTGCGCACGACAGGCCAGGATGGCTTGCGCCCCAATCAAGTGGAATATACGGATCCGGATAGCGACGTGGTCTGGATGGCCACAACGGTCAAGCGGGGAGGGAAATGGAGGCATACGCAGCCCCAGCGCACAACATGCGGGGAATTGAGGAATCGTGCGGTCCACAATCCTTCCGCGCACTACAACGCTTACTATCTTGGCGCACTTGCTTTGGCTGGGGCAATTTTTTTGGATGACGAATATATCGCGGTGGCGCAAAAGGGGCTTGCGGCGATCATGCAGGCCTATCCGGATACTGCCAGAGAGCATTCGCAGACGCAGGAATGTTGCCGGTTACTCATGCCCCTGGCGCTTTTATATCTCGTTACCGGGAACCCAAAGCATCGGGAATGGCTGGAACGGGTAGCGGAGGATTTGGAAACATGGGCGCATCCATGCGGTGGCTATATGGAATGGGATGAGGGGTATACCGGTGTTTGTAGCCGTTCTTCTTCCGGAGAAAGCGCCATCTATTTGCACAATGGGGATCCTGTGTGCGATCTGCTCTATTCGGCCAACTGGTTACCCCAGGCGTTTGCCATCGCGTATTGGGCAACGGGTGCGGAAAAATATCGGGAAAGATGGGAAAGAATGGCGCGATTCCTCGCAGATGTGCAGATCAAGAGCGCACAGCCGGCATTGGATGGCGGATGGGCGCGCGCGGTGAATTTGGAACTCGGAGAAGTGCATGGCATAAACAACGATTCCGATTGGGCGTGCTGGACGATCGAGTCAGGCTGGACGGTGGCACAGATCGGCGTTGGATTGCTTTTTGGCGTGCTGGCTCCCAGGCTGAAACCGCTTTTCCTGGCGCTGCGGGAGCTGGCGGTCGGCCATAAGCCAGGTTGCTGATGGCAATCAAGGAGGAGCTTCGCTGGAGCGGCCTGCACATGGAGAAGAACGGGGAATATGTGCCAGAGCATCTGGAAGAACTGCTAAAGAGGCAGGCACAAGACGGTTCAGCAGCGCCGGTACGAGCAGATCGGGATTGCAAGCAGGACGGGCGCTGCCGGGAAAAGTCCCCCAAAAATTCGGGGCTGCGAAAAGACCTTTGTTGTTTTTTCACAGCCCGGGGATGGTTGGGGGGCTTTATGGTTCCCCGTGCGCAAGGATGTAATCGACGCTATCGCGTGCGGCGTGGGCATGGATGGTATTTCGCTGTGCGGCGAGCATGGCCTCAATGGCCACGGCATCCCTGGCTAGGGAGACGGCGCAGGCCGCGGCGTTTTCGCTTTTGGCCAGGCGGGCCATGCCGTGGGATTCGAAGAAGGCGGCATTTTTGGTTTCGCAGCCGGGGATGGGATCGGTGAGCACGAGCGGCACGTTGCGCACGGCGGCTTCTGTGCTGGAAAGGCCGCCGGGCTTGGTGAGCACCACATCCGCCGCGCGCATATAGGCCGGTACCTGATCGGTGAAGGCGATGGCGCGGATGCGGGGCTGGTTCAGGGCGTCGATTGCCTCCTTGAGCTGCGCGTTGCGCCCGGCGAGCACCAACACGAGAGCGCTTTCCAGCCGCGCGGCCAGGTCCCGCGCGATGCGGGCCGCGCCGCCATAGCCCATGCTGCCGGTCATCACCAGAAAAATGGGGCGGTCCTGCGGCAAATGGAGCAATTCGCGCGCTTCCTGCACGCGCATGGGCCGGGCAAACCGTTCGGAAGCGGGGATGCCCAGCGGCAGCAGCCGCTCCACTGGCAGGCCGCGCTCCACGTATTCATAGAGCAGATCTTCGTGGGGCACGATGTAGCCATCCATTTCCGTTTCTTCCCAGAAGGGGATGCAGGTGTAGTCGGTGGCGATGGAAAAACATTTGGCGCGCAGGCCATGCCGGCGCTTCAGGTGGGTGAGCATTTCTGCGGGGAACAGGTGCGGCGTGACCACCGTGGTGATTTCGTGCAGCGCGATGTAATCTTTCAGCGCACCGGTTTGCGCGATGTTCATGAGATAGATGGGGGATTTGCGGCGGTCCGAGCTGATCATATCGCCCACTTTATACAGCCCGCCAAACAGATGGGGAGCCTTTTGCACCGTCGCCACATAGGCGCCGCTGATGGCGCTGGAAACTGCGTCGCTGGAGAGGGAGAGCGCGTCCAGAAACGCGCAATCCACCCCGCGCGCCTCAAATTCCTCATACAATGCCTGGCCAGCGGCATTGTGCCCCTGGCCCGTGTTGCAGGACAGAATCAAAACTTTCATGCCAACCTCGCGGATACTCTAAGGATATTGGAAATATTTCGACGCAAAGCCGCCCGGTTCCTGCCATGATTTGGCGGCGGCAGGCAACCGGGCGGCGGATTGCAACTATTTTTCGAGCAGATCGCGAATCTTGCGGCTAACATAGAGCGTGATCCACAGGTCGGAAACGCCGTTTATCAGGAATGCCACGCCGATGAGGATCACGATGGACGCGGCGCTGGAAATGGGATCCAGGATGAAGAGGAAAGCCGCTACGCCGATCACCAGGCTGGCAAGGAGCGATTGCCACCAGTGCCCATAGCCCGCGCGCTTGAGATCGATGGAAATCTGCAATTTCACGATGCTGTCCACCAACAACAGCACGGATAACAGCAGCGGCACTGCCACCTGCACCACTTGCGGCTGCAGAACCAGCACCAGGCCAAACAGCATTTCAAATACGCCGCTGACAAACGAGCCGGGAGCCAGTCCCGCGGCGGCTTTGCCGCGCAGGTAGGCGATGATTTGCCACGCGCCGCCGATGAGCAGCGCTGCGCCCGCTACGACGCAGATGAAATTCATGGCCACATTGGGCCAGATGCACAGCACCAGCCCCAGCACAATGAACGTGAGAGCGCTGATGATAAGGGATATTTTGGATTCTTTCAAGAAATACATAAAAACGCCTCCGTTTGGTTTCGCTCGCGAGAAATAGTATATCGCATGGTGGGTGGCAATGCAACTGCGAATGTATGGCATCTTGTGAACCCGGAATGAACATTTGGTGGATATGCGCTACAGCTCGCCCCGCTTTTTGCGCGTGAAGAGCAGCCCCAGAAAAAACGGCACGCCCAAAAAAGAGAGCAGGATGCCCACGGGCAATTCATAGGGCGAAAAGAGCGTGCGCGCCAGCGTATCGCACGCCAGCAGCAGCGTTGCGCCGCCCAGCGCGCTAAAAGGGGCTTGCCAGCGCACGTCGTTCCCCACCAGAAAGCGCGCCATGTGGGGTGCGAGCAGACCGAGAAAACTGATGAGTCCGCCCACGCTCACCGCTGCGGCGGCCAACAGCGCCGCGCACAAAATGGCGCAAAAGCGGCAAAGGCGCGCGTTCAGGCCCAGGGCGCGCGCGGTATCATCGCCCAGGAGCAGCAGATTGAGGCCGGGCGAGAGCAGAAACGCCGCCAGCAGGCCCGTTACCACGAAGGGCGCGATGGTTTGCACGGAGGCCATCGTCACGCTGCCAAAGCCGCCGATGGAAAAGGTGGAGCGGTCGAGCAGCGCATCGGGCCACAGGGTCACGAGGGCATCGCTGGCCGCGGAGAAGAGGCTGGAAAGCGCAAGGCCCGCCATCACGATGGTGAGCCGCGACGCCCCCATCCTGCTCGCCAGACCATACACCACGAGCGTAGTAAGCATCGCCCCGGTAAAGGCCGCTGCGACGCGCAAAAGCGGCGCGGGCGGCAACAGCACCGCCGCGAGCACCACGGCGAACCCCGCGCCGGAATTCACGCCAATGGTGCCGGGCGAGGCGAGGCCATTTCCCAGCGTGGTTTGCAGCAGCAGGCCGGACACGGCCAGCGCCGCGCCGCACAGGCAGGCGGCAAAAGCGCGCGGCATGCGGATGTGAAAGAGAATGCCCGCCTCGACCGCGTCGCCTGCGCCGCCGGTTAACAGTTCCCACACGCGCCGCACGCCCATGCCCGATACCCCCGCGCACAGCGACGCGGCCAGGCATGCCGCAAAGCCCATGAACAGCGCCCCCAGCGCGAGCCAGCGCGCGCTAGTTTGCTTCATGATTTTCCGGGGCGGCATAGACATCCGGGTAGAGGATGGCCAGCAGGTATTCGTAGGCCTCGGCCCAGCGGGCGTTGGGCTTATAATGGAACAGCTCGCGCGGCAGCACGTACACGCGGCCTTCCTGCACGGCGGACAGCATGCCCCACGCGGGGTTGGAGGCCAGCATGCTGTCGAACGCGGCAAGGGCCTTTTCCTCATCAGAACCCATGGTGACGACAAAAATGTATTCGGGATCCGCCGCAACGATGGCCTCCAGGCTCAACTCCTCGAGAGCGGGATTGCCCGCCGCCACGTTGCTGGCGCCGGCGTCTTCCAGAATATCGCACACCACGTGGTCGCGCGCCTTGACCTTGACGCCGGAGGAAAACGCGCGCAGGAACAGCGCCGTGGGCGCGGTTTCGCCCTCCGGCAGGCGGCCGAGCAGCTGGCCGGTCTCCTGCTGCACAGCTGTAACATTCTGTTCGTATAGATCCTCCCGGCCCGTCAGGCGGGTGAAATCCGTCATGGCGCGGATGTAGTCCTCCAGCGTGTCCAGCGAAACCGCGTAGCTCGCGATGCCGACCGCGTCGAGCGTTTCCAGCAGGGAGGCGTGGCTGGCGATGTCGTCGGTGATGAGAACGAGATCAGGCGCAAGCGAAAGCAGCGCTTCGGCGTTGGGCTCTTTGATGGTGCCAATGACCTGCACTTCCCCGCCGAGCGCCAATTGCTCAAAGGCGTCTTCCGTCGCGCCGGTCAGGATTCCGCCCGCCTCCAGCCATGCTTCGGCGATGGAGGCGGACAGGGCCGCCACGCGCTGCGGCTGCGCGCTCAGCGTTACGGCGCGCCCGGCAAAGTCCTTCAGTTCGATGGCCGTGCCGCTTTCCTGCGCATATGCGCTCATGGCGGATAAGAGCAGAACCAGCATAAGGGGCAACACAAGGCGTTGTTTCATGGACAAAACCCCTCCTTATTGAATGTATGCGTATACTATACCAGAAAACCGCCGCGCGCGCAATCACTTTGTTGTGGTGAAATTTTCGGGCCGCCATTTTGCCTGTGCAAAATTAACGGTTCTTCAGGGCGGGCGCGCTTGCGCCGTGCGCGGCCATCTGGTATAATGAAAAATGTAAAATTGTGCCGAAGGGGTTGACAGCGATGCTGGTAAAGTGTCCCCTTTGTCAAGGATATTTTTCCAAGACAGTACAGGCAATAAGAGGAATGGCTTGCCTTAAGAGCTGTCACTATCTGGCTCGGAATGAGTAATCAACGGGTATATGCCGGTATTGCAATACTCATAGAACTCATTCGGAGAGAGTTTTGCAAACAGCCACTGGCCTCTGTCGTTGTTGTAGTAATCCATCCAGTCATCAATCAAGGCTTTGGCTTCTTCGAAAGAAGAGACGTGCGCCATAGCGGAGCCGATTTCGTCTTTCATGTGGCAGAAAAAGCTTTCCTGCGGGGCGTTGTCCAGGTCAAAAT
>DVJN01000062.1 GCA_018716755.1 Candidatus Alectryocaccomicrobium excrementavium | reverse complement strand
CGCTGCTGCTCAACACGTTTTTGATCAGCGTATATACGCTGGCGGTGGGCTTTCCCATTCCCATCCTGCTGGCGTTGATGCTCAATTCGTGCGTGAACACCACGTTCAAAAAGACCGTGCAGATGGTGACTTACGCGCCGCATTTTATTTCCACTGTGGTTATGGTGGCCATGCTCAACGTATTCTTTGGCCAGTCGTTTGGCTTTGTGAACAACATCCGCGAAATGTTGGGCGCGGAGCGCGTGTTGTATATGGGCTTGCCGCAGTATTTCCGGCACATGTACGTGTGGTCGGATGTGTGGCAGGGCATGGGCTGGAATGCGATTATTTATATTTCCGCATTGTCGGGCGTTTCGCAGGAATTGCATGAAGCGGCGCGCGTGGAAGGCGCCAGCAAATTGCAGCGTATCATTCACATTGATATTCCGCACATCCTGCCCACGGCCACGATTTTGCTGATCATGAACAGCGGCAATCTTCTCTCCGTCGGCTTTGACAAGGTGTATCTTCTGCAAAACGCGCAGAACCTGCGCCATTCGCAGGTGATTTCCACCTACGTGTACGAAATTGGTATCCTCAAGAACCAATACAGCTATTCCTCCGCCATAGGGCTGTTCAATTCGATCATTTCTTTTGTGCTGCTCTTTGCAGTGAACAAAATCAGCCAGCACGTTGGCGAAACCAGCCTGTGGTAGAAAGGGGGAGAAAGCATGCGCAAAAACGCGATTCACGCCAGCAGGGGCGACCGGATTTTCGATACGGTCAATATCATTTTGCTGCTTGCCGTATTTCTGGTGGTGGCGTACCCGCTGTATTTCGTGGTGTGCGCGTCCATCAGCGATCCTAACGCAGTGGCCTCCGGCGAGGTGATCTTTGGCCCGGTGGATGTAACGCTTGAAGGCTATGAGAAGATTCTGGATTACGACCAGATCTGGATCGGCTACCGCAACACGATTTTCTACGCGGTTTCCGGCATGGTGCTTTCGCTGCTTTTGACCATTGCGCTGGCGTATCCGCTCTCGCGCAAGGATTTCAAGCTGCGCGGCCCGATCATGGTGATGATTACGATCACGATGTTCTTCTCCGGCGGCATGATTCCCACGTATCTGGTGGTTTCTGATCTTGCGCTGCTGAACACGGTGTGGGCCGTGCTGCTGCCCAGCGCGATCACGGCCAGCCATGTGATCATCGTGCGCACGTATTTCCAGTCCATCCCCAAGGATTTGACGGAGGCCGCCTTCATCGATGGCTGCACCAATTTTCAAACGTTCCTGCACGTCGTGCTCCCGCTTTCCAAGGCGGTGATTGCGGTCATCGCGCTGTATGTCTCCTCCAGCCTGTGGAACCGCTATTTTGAGCCGATGCTGTATCTTTCGGACCGCAACCTGTATCCCCTGCAGCTGTTCCTGCGCCAGATTTTGATCCAGAACGACCTGGAGGGCGCGGACATCAGCGCAGCTACGATCCAGGAGCAGCAGTATATCTCCGAGCTCATCAAATACGGCGTGATCATCGTCTCCACGCTGCCGATGATGCTGGTGTATCCGTTCATCCAGAAGTATTTCGTCAAAGGGGTTATGATCGGCTCGATCAAGGGCTGATGTAACAATACATTGGGAGGAAAACGGTATGAAGAAAATTTTGGTTCTCTGCGTTGCCCTGTGCCTGCTGTTGTCCAACGTCGCAATGGCAGACGTGCTGGGCGAGTTCCCAGTCGTCGACGAGCCGGTTACGCTCACGGGCTGGGGCATCCTGGCCACCTCTGCGACCAACACCTTCAATGAGAACGCGGCGCTCCTTCGCCTGGAAGAAATCACCGGCGTTCACATCGAATGGGAATCCGTCACCGAAGATGGTGCTGCGGAAAAACGCGCGCTCAAGCTCGCCTCTGGTAACCTGCCGGACATCTTCTTCCGCTGCAACATGACCAACGACGAAGTGAGCCAGCTCGCGCAGACGGGCCAGATCATCGCGCTGGACGAACTGATTGAGGAGCATGCGCCCAACATCAAGGCCATGTTCGAAAACATCCCTGGCACCGAGGGCGCTTTCCGCTCGGAGGATGGGCACATCTATTCCCTTCTGCAGGTGCGCATTCCTTCCATCACCAATCACATGGTCATCAACACCCGCTGGCTGGAAAATGTGGGCATGGAAGTGCCGACTACGCTGGATGAGTTCTACGATGTGCTGGTGGCCTTCAAGGAGCAGGATGCCAACGGCAATGGCGACCCGAACGACGAAATCCCCCTTTCCGTGATGGGGCTGCATTGGATCTGGCGCCTGATGACCTGCTTTGAGGTGTTCGGCACCAACAACGATGGTTTCTTCGTATATCCCGGCACCTCCGAGGTGAAGTCTTCCTATAACCAGGAAGGCCTGAAGGAAGGCTTGAAGTTCTTCCACAAGCTGTATGAAGAAGGCCTGCTCGATCCGGAATTCCTGGTGCAGGATACTTCTACGTATAACGCCAAGGGCACGGCGGATACCATCGGCGTGCTGGGCGTGGCGGGCGCGTTCGTCAATGTGGGCAATGAGCTCCACTTTGATTATCAGGGCCTGGCGCCGTTCCCGGATTCCAATGGCAACCGCATCGCCTTCGCCAACGAAATCGCCAGCAACAACGCTTTCTGCATCACCTCGAATTGCGAATATCCCGAGGCCGCGATCCGCTGGGTCGATTACCTCTACAGCGAAGACGGCGCGATCCTCGTCTGGGGCGGCGTCGAGGGCGAAACCTATGAATGGATCGACGAGGATACCTGGGACTGGATCCTGCCCGAGGGCGTGGGCATCACCGAATGGCGGCATAATAACACCATCCAGGGCGGCGTGGGCTACCCGTCCATTCACCCGGATTTCTGGGAGAGCAAGTTCTGGTCGCACCAGAATGACGAGATCGAGGCCAGTCTGGACGGTCCGCAGTTCCGCCAGCCGCAGACCGATTGCGCCGTTACCCTGTATCCGGCCCTCAAGATGAACGCGGATACGGCCGAGGAAATCGCTTTCATTATGACGGATATCTCCGCCTATGTCACCAGCATGATTTCCGACTACATCACGGGCGTGCAGGACATCGACGCGACCTGGGATGAGTACATCGCCACGCTCGACGCGATGGGCATTGCGGATGCCGTGGCCATCTATCAGGAACTTTACGACAACTACGTGGAAATGAACGGCCCGATCAACTAAACCCATCTTGCAGGAGGCTGCCCCCAAATGCCGCTATGGCAGGGGGCGGCCTTTTTTTGATGGCTTGCGCTGAGCGCTGTACACGCGCCGCATATTGTGCTATACTTATGGCAAATTCCATGCGGGCAAAAGGAGGATTTTTCGATGCTATCCATTCTGGCGATTGGCAACAGCTTTTCACAGGACGCTACGGCATATTTGCACATGGCTGCGGAGGCGGCAGGCGTGGAAGCGTTGGTGGTGAACCTGTACATTGGCGGGTGCAGTCTCAAGACGCACTGGGAAAATATGAAGGGAGATCTGCGCGCCTATCAATATGAAAGGAACGGCGTGGGCATGGGGCTGGTTACGCTGCGCGAAGTGCTGGCGGAGCGCGCGTGGGATGTGGTTACCTTCCAGCAGGCCAGCCACGATAGCGGCCTGAAAGATACGTATTTTCCCTATTTGCGCGAATTGAGCGCTTATGCGGGGGAACTCGCGCCCGGCGCGCGGCAGTTTTTGCACCAGACCTGGGCCTATGCGGAGGACAGCACGCATCCGGCCTTTGAAAGATACCACCACAGCCAGAGCGAAATGTTCGCCTGCCTGCGGGAAGCTTATGACAGCGCGGCGAAGGAACTGGGCCTGCCCCTGATTCCCAGCGGCGAACTGGTGCAGCGCTTGCGCGCGCAGGGGCTGGGTTCAATGTGCCGCGATGGGTTCCACATCGAAATCCCGCATGGCCGTGCGGCATTGGCGCTGCTCTGGCTCAAAGTGCTATCGGGTGTGGTTAGCCCCTTTTCCCCCGTGGGCGCGGACGCAGAAACGATGGAAAAGATTCGCGCATGCGTAGCGGAGATGCCGGAGGCGTGATATATGGTGGAAGTGGTTTTTGGCGAGAATGCCACGGGAAGCCTGAAACTGGCGCAGGCTTATGGCAAAGGTGCGTACCTGGGCGGCGCCGTGGGCGTGATTTTGCACGAGGACGGCCGGGAGGCGGCGCAGGAAGAAATCGAAGCGGCGCTAAAGGAGGCGCGTGCGCGCGAAAAGGCCGCCTGGGAAAGCGCCATTCCCCTGGGCGGCAACGCGGCGGATGTGTTTTCCTTCCCGCTGGCGCTCAGCGTGGGCGATATTTCGGAAGATGGCGTGGGTGCGCGCCGGGCGGGCGTTTTGCGCCGCCTGATGACCGGCGAGCCCGAGGATGCGTCTGCGGCGGTTTGTGAAAAGGCCGCGGCGAACCTTTCGAAAATCCAGGCCCGCCTGCGCGCCGGGGAAAGCGTCCGCATCTGGTACAGCCATCAGAGCGACGAAATGTGCGGACTATATTGGCTGGTGGCGCAGCTGGCGGCCTGGCAGATTCCCGCCGGGCAGGTGTTTCTGGTGCGCTTGCCGGATTGGCAGGGCGGGGATGTGCGCCATGGCAGCTGGGGCGACGTTGCGCCCGGCGAATGGGGGCATTTCCTGCCGCTGCAAAGGCAGGCATCCTGCGAAAATCTGGAGCAAATTGCCCGCGGCTGGGCGGCGTTGCAGGCGGAAAATGCCCCTCTGCGCGCAGTGGTCAACGGCAGCCTGTGCGGCGTTCCGGAAGACTTTTACGATTTCTGGATTCTACAGGCAATTGCCGCGCAGGAGGAAACGTTCTATGAAGGCAAGTTGGCCGTTCAAATTCTCGAGAAATACCGCCTGGGTATAGGCGCGGCATGGATCGCCCTGCGCGTTGAGAATCTGGTGCAAGGGGGCAGGCTGGCCGTGCAGGAAGAAGCGCCGGAAGGAAAACTCCCCTATCATCGCTGGCTGCGAAAGACGGGAAACGGGATCTGACGCGCGGCCAGTTTGCAAACGCAAAAGGGAGCCCGCGAAGCGCTGGGCAGAAGCGCTTTGCGGCGCTCTTTTTTTGCAGATGAATGGACGCGCCGTGATTTCGCCCCATTCCCGGCACAAAAGAAAGCCGGAATTGACCGGATTTCTTTGGCTTGCGGCAAAACTTCTTTCACACCCTCCCGGACTTTCCCTGCTACAATAGAAACGAATGCAGAGAAGGAGGGAACGGCGTGATCGAAGTCAGGCATTTGACCAAGCGGTATGGGCCGCACCTGGCGATTTCCGACCTGAATTTTTCGATAGAGGCGGGGCGCGTTTACGGTTTTCTGGGGCCGAACGGCGCGGGCAAAAGCACCACCATGAACATCATCACCGGCTGCCTGGGTACGACGGAAGGCGAGGTGACCATTGGGGGATACAACATCTTCGATGAGCCGGCCAGGGCGAAGGCGCTCATCGGCTATTTGCCGGAGCAGCCGCCGCTCTATCTGGACATGACGGCGGAAGAATATTTGCGCTTTGTGCTGGCTGCCAAGCGCGTGCCGCGAGAACGGTGGAATGTGCAACTGGCGGCCGCCATGGAATATACGGGCACCGGAGACGTGCGCCATAGGCTGCTGCGCAACCTTTCCAAGGGCTACCGGCAGCGCGTGGGCCTGGCGCAGGCGCTGCTCGGCCAGCCGCAGGTGGTAATTTTGGACGAGCCGACCGTGGGGCTGGACCCCGCGCAGATCATCGAAATCCGCAAGCTGGTGCGCGAACTGGGGCGGGAACACACGGTGCTGTTTTCCAGCCACATTTTGAGCGAGGTCAACGCGGTGTGCGATTCGGTGCTGATCCTCTCCCGCGGCAGGCTGGTGGCCAGCGATACGCCGGAAAATCTGGAAACGCTGTTTGGCGGCGCCGGCCCCATTGAACTGGTGGCGCGGGCGCCGCGCAGCGATATCGAGGCGCTGTTGCGCAAGCATCCGGAATGGGGCAAGCCGTCTTTTGGCGCGCCAGAAGAGGAGGGCGTTCGCCTTTCGCTCGCCTGCCAGGGCGACCCGCGTGAGGCGGTTTTCTATGCGTTCGCGCAGGCGGGCATGCCCATCGTGGAAATGCGGCGTACGCGCGCCAGCCTGGAAGACGTGTATCTGGAATTGACTGCGCCGGAGGGCGCGAAGGGGGCCGGCAAGGGATGATAGCGGTGTTTAAGCGCGAATGGGGCGCCTATTTTCACGGCATGACCGGCTATCTGTTCATCGCCTTTGTGCTGCTGTTCGCGGGAATTTACACGATGATGTATAACCTGTCGGGCGCGTATGCAAATTTCGAATATGTGCTGGACGCCATCAGTTTTCTGTATCTCATCGCCGTGCCAGTGCTCACCATGCGCGCCGTGGCGGAAGAAAAGCGGCAAAAGACGGATCAGCTGCTGTATTCGCTGCCCATTCGCCTTTCGGGTGTGGTGCTGGGCAAATATCTGGCCATGCTGGCCGTGCTCGCCTTGCCCACGGCAATTCTGAGTCTGTATCCGCTGCTGCTTTCGCGCTTTGGCCATGTGTATCTGCCCACGGCTTACGCGTCGCTCTTCGCGTTTTTCCTGCTGGGCGCGACGCTGCTTTCCATAGGGCTGTTCCTCTCGTCGGTGACGGAGAGCCAGGTGATCAGCGCCGTGGTTTGCCTGGCCGTGATGCTGCTGCTTTATTTCATGCCGGCGCTGGCGGGGGTTTTGCCCGCCACCCCGGGCGCGTCGCTCATCGCGCTGATGGTGGGCGCGGCGCTTGTTTCGGGCGTGGTTTACCGGCTCACGCACAATTCGCTTTTCGCCATGGGGCTGCTCGTAGTGCTGGCGGGCGGATTGTTCGCGTGGTACGACGTGGATACGGCGGCCTTTTCCGGCCTGTTTGCCCAAATGCTGGGAGGGTTGAGCGTATTTGACCGCTTTGAGCCCTTTATCAACGGCGTTTTGGATGGAACCAGCGTGGTGTATTTCCTGTCGTGGATTGGCGTGTTCCTGTTCCTTTCGGTGCAGGCGCTGGAGAAGCGGAGGTGGAGCGAATGAAAAAGCCTTTTTCCCTCAAGCGCATGTTCACCAGCCGCATGTTCCGCGCGGGAGGGTATAGCGCATTCGCCGCAGCGATGGTGGTGGCGATTGCCGTGGCGGTCAACGCCATCGTGGGCGCGCTGCCCGCGGATATGACCCAGGCCGATCTGACTGAGCAGGCGCTTTACACGCTTTCCGATCAAAGCCGGCGGCTCGTGCGCGGCCTGAACGAGGATGTCTCGCTCTATCTATTGGCCAATGCAGGCGGAGAAGACGGCGCGATCTGGAAGCTGCTGGAAAATTACGCATCGCTGTCCGGCCATGTGACGGCTGCCATCATC
Source organism: Candidatus Alectryocaccomicrobium excrementavium (assembly GCA_018716755.1). Classification (GTDB taxonomy): domain Bacteria; phylum Bacillota; class Clostridia; order Christensenellales; family Aristaeellaceae; genus Alectryocaccomicrobium; species Alectryocaccomicrobium excrementavium. The sequence goes on along the minus strand of DVJN01000062.1, from coordinate 34,587 downwards.
GATCCTACGCGCGAACCGGGTTTTTTCAGCGAGCGGGAGCTTTCGCAGATTTACGCGAACAGCGTGCTCGTGGAGTCCGGCGATCGTTCGCGCCTGATCGATGTTTCCGATATTTATGTAACGGATTACCAGGTGGATGCCTACGGCTATGGCTATGCGGCCAGTACGAGCTTTGATGGCGAAAGTCAGATCACCAGCGCGATCCACTATGTGACCAGCGACGATTTGCCCACAGTGTATGCGATCACGGGGCATGGGGAGCGGGAATTGAGCGAGACGCTCCTTGCGCAGATTGAGGGAGAAAACTACGCGCTGAGCGAGTGGAACCTGCTTGCGGCGGACGAAGTGCCCGGAGATGCGGACTGCCTGCTGCTCTACGCGCCGGCGAGCGATTTGAGCGCGCCGGAAGCGGATATGTTGATCGGATGGCTGGAGGCGGGAGGGCACCTCCTTTTGCTGACGGATGTTGTGGAAGAAGGCGCCATGCCCAATTTGGCGCGCGTAGCCGGGTATATGGGCATGCGCCAGGACGCCGGCATGGTGCTGGAGGGCGACCGGGGCAGTTACTGGAGCCAGCCCTATTACCTTTTGCCGGATATGGCCAGCCACGCGATTACCGATCCGCTGATTGAGGGCCGCTATGCCGTGCTCGCCCCCTATGCGCAGCCCATTGAGGCCACGCAGGACGAGGCGGAAGTGACATTTTTGCTCCATACGTCGGATAACTCGTATGTGAAGGCTGCGGGTTATGATCTGGAAACGCTCGAGCAGGAGGAGGCGGACGAAATGGGCCCCTTCGGCATTGCGGCGGTTTCCGAACGCGGCGGGGCGCGCATGGTGTGGATCGCCTCGGCGGCGCTGCTCAACGCGGAAATCGACGCCATGTCCGCGGGCGCGAACAGCGATTTTTTCCTCAACGCGCTGGGCTGGATGTGCGGGCAGGAAGAGACCATTTCCATCCGTGCCAAGAGCCTGAGCGTGGAAACGCTCACGGTTTCCGCGCGGGATAACGCCCTATGGAGCCTGATCCTGGTGGGCGTGTTGCCCGTCGCGTGCCTGCTGGCGGGCGCTTGTGTGTGTTACAGGAGGAAAAAACGGTGAAACGATCAATCAAAGCCATACTTTTGCTGGCTGCGCTTGCCGTGCTCATTGGCGGGTATGCGCTCGTCCGCTCTCTGGCGGGCGAAAACGTGGACGTGCGGGAAAACGAGGGCGCTTATCCCATTCTGGGGGAAGAAACCTCCATCGCCGCGCTGACCTGGACGCGCGGAGAGACCACGATTTCCCTGCGCAAGAGCGGCGATACATGGTATGTAGAAGGAGATGAGGAGTACCCGCTCGATCAGAACGCGGTGGAAGCGCTCGTCCAAAGCCTTGCCTCGCTCACGGCCCATATGTGCCTGGAAGGCGTGGAAGCGCCCGAGGACTACGGGCTGACAGAACCCGCCCTGGCGGCGGCCGTCGAGCTGGCGAATGGCGAAACGCGTGCGCTGTTCATGGGAGACGAAGCGCTTCTGGGCGGCGAATATTATCTCGGCACGGGGGAGGAAGGCGTGGTGTATGTCACGGATGTGGCCCTGAGTAGCATTTTGAGCGCGTCTGTGGCGGAACTGACGCAGTGGGAGGAAATCCCGCGGCTGGAAAGCGTGGCGCGCCTCGTTATTCTGGGCCCCAACGCTTCGCTCGACCAGAGCTATTTTGCCGATAGCAGCGCCCTGACGTACAACCCCGATTGGCACTGGTTCCAGACGGGGATGCAATACCCTTCCGACGAGGACGCCATGCGCCTTTTGCTCGATGATGTGGATGCGCTCGCCTGGAACGCCTTTGTTGCGCACGGCGTGGCAAACGAGGATCTGGCCGCGTATGGGCTGGATTCGGCAAATGCGACCAGTGTGGTCGCCTTCGAGGAGGGCGCGAGCGAATCCTCCCTGAGCGTCGTGATCGGTGCGGCGTGCGAGGGAGGCTATTATGCCATGCTTGCCGGTTCCGATTGCGTCTACACCGTGGCGGCGGAATCCGTCGCTTCCCTGCTGCAGGCCACGGACGTTTCCGTTCGCGCCACGGATGCGCTCCGGCTCGACTGGGAACAGGTCGCGCGGGTGGAGTTCGACGCGGGCACGCCGCTCACGCTTGTGCGCGAGGAAAGCGCTGGCGCCGCGGCGGAAGCGGAAAGCGCGCAAACGCAGGAGGCAGGGACGGAAACGGGCGAAACTGTGACGCTCAATGGCGAAGCGGTGGACGTTGCTTATGCCCGCGAAGCTTTTGAGGACATCACCTCCTTGTCGGGCGATGGATTTGTGGATGGCCTGGAAGTGCTGGAACCGCTCCTCACCATCACCGTGTATACAGACGCGGTGGATTTTCCGCAAATTGCGCTGCGCTTTGGCGCGTATGACGCCACGAGCTATGTGCTGGAAAATGGCGTGCAACCGCCCATGCTGGTCTCCGCCGCCAGCGTGGACGCGCTGATTCGCACATGGATGTATATGCCCGCTCCCGCGGAGGAGGAAGCGTCCTCTTGAAAACGTCGCGGCTGACTCCGCCTTTTTGCGGATTTTCGCGCGCCTGCTATTGACTTTACCCGCTTTTTCTGGTACTGTGATAGTGCGATACCGCGAAGAGCGAGAGGAGAGGCGAACATGGGATATTCGATGGAATACGGGGCGGATGGCAGGCTGATGATACGCGGCCTTGCGTGCGATTGCGCCTGCGGGCACAATGAGCCCAGACAGGATATCTATGTGGGTAAGGGCATTCTGGACAATTTGCCGCGCTATATTCAGGCGCGCTCGCTGGGCACGCACTGCGTGCTGGTGGCGGATAACAACACCTGGGAAATCGCCGGCGCCCGCGCGGCCCGGGCGCTGCGCGCGGCGGGCTATGTGGTGGAAGAATGCGTGATTTGCCGGCAGGGCGCGATGGAGCCGGATGAAACCGCAGTGGGCGAAGTGCTGCTCGCCCTGCAGCCGGATACGGAATTTCTGGTGTCTGTGGGGTCGGGTTCCATCACGGATGTTGTGCGCGTGAACGCCAAGCGGGCGAATTTGCCCATGGTGTGCGTGGGCACGGCGCCTTCCATGGATGGGTACACTTCCGTGGTTTGCCCGCTGCTCTTTCGCGGCGTGAAAATTCACCGCTCGGGCAATTGCCCGGATATCATCGTGTGCGATATCGATATTTTGAAAACCGCGCCGCTGCGCATGGTGGCCTCCGGGGTGGGTGATGTGCTGGGCAAATACATTGCCCACACGGATTGGCTGCTGGGAAACATTGTGAACGGCGAGGCCTATTGCCCGGTCTGCGGCCAGATTGTGCTCGACGCCGTGAACCGCCTGATGGACAATGTGGAGGAGATCCGCGCGAAAACCGATCAGGGCATCCGGGTTTTGATTGAGGCGCTGCTGCTCGCGGGGATGACGATTCTCATCTCGGGGCATACGCGCGCGGTGGCTTCGGTGGAACACAACATTTCGCATTATTGGGATATGGCGCAGCTGCGCGCGCACAAAAAGCCGCCGCAGCACGGCGACAGCGTTGGCGTGGCGACGCTGCTGGTGTGGCCTGTTTTCGTGCGTTTTGCGCGCGAAGGGCTGCCCGCGCTGGACTGGGAATCCATCCGCGCGCGGCGCATGGAGCGCGCGGAACGCGAAGCGTGGATGCGCTACGCCTATGGCGAGCAGGCCGGGAACGCTATTATGCGGGAAAACGAGGGCGATTTCCTCAGCTGGGACGAGCAGAAGCGGCGCGCCGGGCGAGTGCAGGAGCGGTTTGCGGAAATCCGCGCCTGCATCGATCAATTGCCGCCATATGAGCGCGTGTATGGGGCGCTGCAAGCGCTCGGCGCACCGCTCACGCCCGAGGACTGCGGCATTGACCGCGAAACGCTGAATCTTTCAATGTGGTGCGCCAAGGATTACCGCACGCGCTATACGCTCTTTAAGGCGCTGGATGAGTGCGGCCTTCTGGCAGAGTACCTGCGGGAATACCCGCTGGACTGGCGGATGGGGCGCTAAATGCGCGCGGAAAAGCAGGGAGGAATTTTTGTGACGGAAAAGGAAAAATCGCATGCCGGGTTGCTGTATCAGCCGGGCGATCCCGAACTGGCGGCGGATCGGGATATCACGGTGCAAAAATTGTATGCGTACAACAACATGCATCCGCTGGAGCGGGACGCGCGCCGGGCTGCCATCCGCGATTTGCTGGGCGCGGTGGGGCGCGATTGCACGGTGGAACAGCCGCTGTTTTGCACTTACGGTTATAATGTTACCCTGGGGGACAACTGCTTTCTCAATGTCAATTGCAAGCTGATGGATAGCGGCAAGATCACCATTGGCAACAACGTGTTCATCGCCCCGAACGTTTGCCTGATTACCGAGGAGCACGCCATGGATGTGGAGCAGCGCCTGGCAGGGCTGGAGTACGCCCATCCGGTAACGATTGGGGACAACGTGTGGCTCTGCACGGGCGTTTTGGTTTTGCCCGGCGTGACGATTGGCGAAAACAGCGCAATTGGAGCGGGCAGCGTGGTTACGAAGGATATTCCGGCCAACAGCCTGGCTGTGGGCAATCCCTGCCATGTGATCCGCTCGCTGAAGTAGCAAATTCCCCCTTTGCGCGCCGCGCAAAGGGGGAATTTTGGATTTATCCTACAGCGCGGGCGGGAACCCCGCCCGGAACCGATGATGCAACCTGCCTGGCTTAGGCTTCCTTCGGGGCGCCCACCGGGCACACCTCCGCGCAAGCGCCGCAGCTCGCGCAAGCATCCGCATCGATCACGTATTTGCCATCTCCCTCGGAAATCGCGCCCACCGGGCACTCACCCGCGCACGCGCCGCAAGAAATGCACTCATCGCCAATCACATATGCCATATACCATACACCTCCTTTTTGTGCGCGTTTATTATAGCACAATCGCCGCGCAAATGCAAGGGCAAGCCCCGCTTATGGGAGGAAAATCCGCATTAAAACGGTCATGCCGGAAAAATATGGCTGCTGCGCCGTCAAAAACCGGCCTTGCGAACGCCCATAATCAGGCTGTCGTGGTATTTTCCATCCTGCCATTCCCGCTGAGGCACGATGAACAGATCTTGAAAGCCGCATTTGCGATAGCAGCGGATGGCGCGCGCGTTGTGCGTTTTGGGATCGATCATCAGCGCGTCCGCGCCATGGGTTTCAAATAGCGCGCGCATCAGGGCTTTCAGGCACGCGGTGCCAACGCCCCGGTTGCGATATTCGACTTCGCCCAGGAAAATGTCGATGCCATACACCCTGTCCTCCGGGCGTGCGAACCTGGCGTATTCGCGCTCCGGCACCTCGAAAAGTTCCGCGTTCAGGAGGCAGAACTGGCAATAGCCGATTTCTGCCCCCGCGTAGGCGATAATGCAGGGCGTGACGCCTTCCCGCCCGTGTTCGGCAAATTCCCGCGCCACCCGTTCGTATGTGTAGATTTCCTGCATGCCTTCCCAATAGCGCATGGTTTGCGGGTCGGTCATCCAGCGGAGCATCAGGAGAAAATCGTGTTCCGAATTTTGCATCTTGCGGATGGCCACAGGCCCTTCGCAGGCGATGATGGGGGATTCCATATCCCGCCCTCCATTCAGTCAAACAGCTGGGTCACGTCATCCAGCAGGCCGCGGCGGGTATAGGGGTCTTCGAAGGCGAAGGGCTTGCGCTCGCGGTCGTAGAGCTGGGCGGCGTTGGCCGCATCAATGCGCTGGAAGCGAATGGCGACGTCCAGCGGCACCTCAAAACGGAAAGGCTTGAGCGACGCGCGCTTTTGCCAGGCGCGCTTCACACCCGCATAGATGCGCTGCTGCGCGGTTTCCGGGTGCAGGCTGATGGCTGCATTCCAGCCGAAGCTCTTTTTCACGGCGACGGTTTCAATGCCCGCAAAGCTCGCCTGCGCCTGGGCCACGCCCGCTTCGTCGGATGCGGCGAATAGCACCGGCACGCCAAAGCGGCCGGCAAAGGCCGCGTCGATCTCCATTTCGCCTGCATCGCGGCCGTTGATGCGGTAGTATTGATAGGTTTTGGAACTGTAGGTGTGCGCAAGGGCCGCGTCTTTCGTGCTGGCGCTGGCGTGATAGCCGATGAACAGCACCCCGGCGAACGATTCGTCGATGCCCGGAAAGCGGGTATGAAAGCTGCCAAGCGCAATTTCGCAGCGGGGGTCGGCCTGATCATAATCAAAATTGACGCCGCCGCCGTGGTTGTCCCACAAAATCACGCGCTGCGCGCCGCAATCGAAAAGCGCGCGCGCCGCCGCATTGGCCTCCCGCAGCGCTTCGCGCGCGGCAAAATCCCGGTTGGCGCTGCTGGACGATAATCCTTCTCCCGGCGTGCCCACCACGCACGCCACGCCTTCCATATCGATGGCAATGTAATAAGCCTCCATGGGTTCCTCCTACTTGTTGGTTGGATTTTTCTCTATTATATACCCGCCGCGCGCAAAAGGCAAAGGAAAAATGGCACAAAAAGCGGCGCAGGGCATTGACAAGGCAGCCGTCATTTCGTATGATAGGGAGGAAGAAGGTTCTCAACGAAGGGAGGATTTATCTCATGCAAATTGTGTCCATCGAAGCCGGGCGGGAGAAGATTGCTTTCCGCCTGGAAGGCGCGGCGGGCGAAAGCCTGATCCTGCGCGAGAGCGCGCCCGTGGTTGGCGGGAAAGCGCGCACGCTCAGCGTGCACACGCGGGCCGCCAGCGAAACCATTGCCATCGACCGCTTTGTGGGCGGGCACGACAGGCTGTATTCGCGGTTTACGGTTTTTCAGGGGGATGAAGCGCTGGAGGGCGCGCAGTTTGTGACGGATTTTGCCGCGGATGTGCCGGAGAACCGCGCCGGTTATCCGCAGCCGGGCGGCATCAAGGCGCTGCACGGCACGCCGGAGGACAAGCTTGCGCTGGGCGTGCGCCAATCGCCGGTGAACATCAACCTGCTCGCGCTGATGACCACCGTTCCGGGGGAAAACACCATTGCTTACCAGCACGACGGCCGGGAATACTATTTTCTGCGGGAGCCCGTGGAGGCGCTGGACGCGCACATGCTGGAATGCGCGCGGTGCGGCGTGCTGGTCACCATGATTTTGCTCAACGCCCCGCGCCTGTTCAACTCGACAGGCGAGCGCGCCCTGCTGGAAGCGTGCATGCATCCGTCCTTTGCCTGGGGCAGACCCGAAGTCGCTATCAGCGCTTTTGACATGCGCACGGAGGAAGGGCAGGGCTATTATCGCGCTTTCGTGGAATTCCTGGCGGAGCGCTACACGCGGCCCGACGGAAAATATGGCCGCGCGGCGGGCGCGATCATCAGCAACGAGGTGGACAGCCAGTATATCTGGGGCAACGCGGGTGAGATGCCCATGGAAGAATACATGGCCGAATACACGCAGGCCCTGCGGCAGGCGTGGCTGTGCGGGCAAAAGCACTGCGCGCATTTCCGCGTGTATGCTTCCCTCGACCATCACTGGTGCGGCAGCACGAACGACCCGCACTATCCCCTGCGCTATTATTCCAGCCGGGATGCGCTGGAGAACCTGGCCGCGCTTAGCGCGCGCGAGGGGGAATTCCCCTGGCACGTGGCTTTCCATCCTTATCCCGAGGATCTGCGCTGGCCGGATTTCTGGCACGACCGCGCGCCGGACTTTACCCTTACCACGCCCAAGATCACGTTCAAAAATATGGAAGTGCTGGAAGCCTATCTTTCGCAGCCGCATATGCTCTATCGCGGCGCGCCACGGCGCATCATTTTTTCCGAGCAGGGCTTCAATTCCCAATCCGGCCCCATGCAGGAGATGACGGAGAAAATGGGCGAAGCTGGCTATGTGCTCGCGTATTTGAAGGCGCGGCAGATGAAAACCGTGGATATGTTCATGCACCACGCTTACACGGATAATCTGGATGAATTTGGCCTGAACCTGGGCATTCGCCGCTATGATCCCGCCGCGCCCGATCATGTGGGCGAAAAGAAGCCCATCTATTTTGCCGTGCGCGATATGGATACGCCGCAGGAAGCCGGGCGGGTGGCCCAGGCCCGCGCTTTCATCGGCGAGGCGCTGTTTGATTTCCTGCTGCATCCGCCCCTGGAATGCGGCGAACGCGGCGCATCGTGAGGCGGGGAATTCGCCGGAAAAACAACGCGCCCATGGACCGGAAACACCGGGCCATGGGCGCGAAAGCGCGTTTGTGGGGATTTATTCTTTTTCGGAGACGGTCACGCTGCTATCTTCCGGCGCGGGGGTGGAGGCGGAGGTGGTTTCCGCCACCGCTACCACGGCCAGCGCGTTGGCCTGTGCGGGGATGGAGCGGGTAAGCGCGCCGTCGTAGAGCACTTTCACCGCCGCGCCCTGCGCAGCTTCCACATCCATGCGGGTATCCTCGCCCACGAGGATTTCATACAGAGCGCCATCCTCTGCGGCCAGCACAAAGCCCGTTTCGGTGAGCGTGTACACCGTGCCTTCCAGCGCGTAGAAGTCCACCTTCAGCGCCGTTACCTGGCCGGGCATGGAGAGCGCCATCACGCCGTTGGTGTATACGGTCACAGGGCCGCCCACAGCCACGGTGTTTTGCGGGTTCTCCCAGTGGACGATCACGTCGCCCACGGTTTCGTCCGTCATCAAAAAGCCATCGTCATACAGTTCTACTACCGGGCCGGAAAGGCGGTTCACCTGGATTTCCTCCGCCGTGACCTGCGGCGGCAGCGAGCGGGTCATCACGCCATTGTAGCGCACAAAGACGTACATGCCAACTTCCAACTCTTCCACGCCGGTGATGGTCGTGTCCTCATTTATATGCACCACCACATAGCCGGCCTCGCCCTGGTCGAGCAGCAGGCCGTTTTCGCCGGTTTCCACAATCACGCCACCCAGTGGCTCCACAATGGTTTCGCTTTCCGCGAACGCCGCAAGCGAGAAAAGAACCAGGCTCAAAGCCAGAACCACAGAAAGAATCTTTTTCATAACGCATGTCCTCCACAATTGATTTCGCATCGTTTTTTGTTCCGACACTATATAGACGCGGCTGGATTGAAATGGTTCCAGAACGGATGCGATGTTTACACATTGTTCATTTGTGCCGCGCGGCTGTGGCACAGCTTTGTTTAAACTTTGAGGCTGGAGAAAATTTCGCCAATGGAGCCGCGCAGCACCAGATTGGCTGCGTTGTCACGCGCCGTGGCGTCCCGGTTGATGAGAACCAGTTTTTGGCCACAGTACGCATCCAGCAGCGCGGCGGCAGGATAGACCGTAAGCGATGTGCCGCCCACGATGAGCACGTCCGCCGCCGCGATGGCGCGCACCGCGGCGGCCCAGACGGCCTCATCCAGCGGTTCTTCATAGAGCACCACGTCCGGTTTGATGGTGCCGCCGCAAGCGCAGCGCGGCACGCCCTCGCTTTCCTCAATGGTGGAAAGCGGATAAAAATTTCCGCAACGCATGCAGTGGTTGCGATGAATGGAGCCATGCAGTTCGAGCACGTTTTTCGAACCGGCCAGCTGGTGCAGGCCATCGATATTCTGGGTAACGACCGCGCGCAGGCGGCCCTCTTTTTCCCAGCGTGCCAGCGCGCAATGCGCGGGATTGGGCTTTGCACCCCGTGGGATCATCTTTGCGCGGTAAAAGGCAAAAAATTCCGCCGTGTGCCGCAGAAAAAAGGTATGGCTGAGCATGGTTTCCGGCGGATACCGAAACGATTGGCGGTATAGCCCGTCCTCGCTGCGGAAATCCGGGATACCGCTCTCCGTCGATACGCCCGCGCCGCCGAAGAATACGATATTTTCGCTGCCCTGTACCCATTCTCTCAATATGTCTTTTGCTTCTTTCACGATCAACGCCTCCGCGACCACGGATTGCCCGTTGGTATTTGCGTTTATTATACCACGGCGGCGGCGCGGGGGGAAGGGGCCTGATGAGATTTTGCGCGCGGAAGGACAAAACGGGCGGGCCGCCTGTTTTGCGGCCCGCCGTGGGTTATCGGTTGTTTGCCTGGCGGAAGGCTTCTGCGTCTTCCATCAGCGCGCGCAGGGCGGCGTCGGTTTCCGGGCCGTATTTGCCATCCGCGCCAAAGGTTGGCAGGCTGCTGGGATCCCAGGTGAGCAAAATCAGCTGCCATTGTTCCACCGTGCGTTCCCTGGCGGGCGGTTCGAGGGGCGCTTCGCCTTCAATTTCACTTTTCAGCCATTTGCTGCGGCCATAATGCGTCCATGGCCGCGCGCCCAGCGGAAATTTTTCCACGCCATAGCCGCTGGCCCGGGCCTCGACCACTTGACCATCGCGCGCTACATAGCCCACATGCGTTTTGCGGCCGTTGGTGTCGATGAACACAAAATCGCCGGGCTTAAGCTCGCTTTTTTTGAGCGCTGTGCAGCCGCGCCACAGGCCGTTGGCGCTGACATCGGTTTTGGAAATTTTTTTGAGGGTCTGAAAGAAATACATGGCCAGCCCGCTGCAATCGAAAAAGCGCACCTCTTCCGGCTCCAGCAACTCGGTCAGCTGTTGGTAAAATGCCCAGGCGCGCTTGGCCGTTTCCCTGCTTTTGGATTTGTGTTCAATCCAGGTTTTCACATTGCCGACCTCGTCGGCACGCTGGCCCTGCGCGCCATAGACATATGCGCCGCGGCCCACCCATTGATCCAGATATTCCAGCCATTCATGCAACAAAGACATATGGTTCCTCCCCCGTATTCCATGGGATGCTGTGCGCGGCCCGCTTGCGCGCGGGCCACAATCCATGGTATGCCGGGGGAGGGAAGGGGGGTTATTTTGTTCCTGTCCAGCGCGAATGTATGCGGCGCGGCGAGAGCCTCCGGCCGGGTTCACTGGGGCCGTTCCTCGCGCAGGCGCTCGTGAACCTGCGCATAGTACTGCTTGCTGACGGGAATGACCGCGCCGCTGGAAAGCAGCAGTTGGTGGGTGGCCTTGTTCAGCTGCCGGATGTGCCGCAGGTTTGCCAGGTAGCTCTGGTGGCAGCGCACATAGCGCTGCGCGGCCAGGCGGGCGGCCACCACATCCAGCCGCGCGGGGAAGCTTTCCGCCGCGCCGGAAACCAGATGGGGATAGACGGATTTGCCCCGGCTTTCGAAATAGAGAATTTCCTCGTGCCGGATGTGCAAAAGCTGGCGGCGGGTTTCTACGATGAAGAACACGGAATCCTGTCCCCGATACTGCCAGAATGCGCGCAGCGCGCCCAGGATCTGCCCATCGTCGTGCGGGGCGGCCACGCACCCCAGCGGACGCGTCCACAGCAGTTCCTGCAAATGCAGGTTGCCACGGGGCACGAGGGCAATTTCCGTTTCCCAGGCGGCGCGGCGCACGGGGGGCGCGCTGTTTGCAGGGTCGCCGAGAAACGCCAGATCAAATTCCTTCGCGCGCGCGCACAGGGCGTTCAGCTCCGTGAAGCATTCCACAGTGCAGGAAAGCGCGCTGTTTTCCTGGGAAAACAGCGCGCCAATTCTTGCCGCCAGGCGCTGGGCGAAGGGAGGATCGGCATCAAATACCGCGATTTTCCACATGGCCTATTGGGCGGTAGCGGCGGCATAAATGCCTTCCGCCTGGTACTGGCCCACGGCGCACAGGCGCACATGATCGTTGTTGACCAAATCGCTCAGGCGGCGCGCTTCGTTGTCCGCCACCATCTGCGTGGAATCGATATGCGCGATGCGCAGGGAACTGACGCCTTCCAGCGAACGGGTGAGATACACATCCTCCAGCGAGAACAGCACGAACGCCGCGCCGCCGTTGCTCTTGATCTGGCCGATGTTGTACTGTGCCGTGCCATCGGTGATGTAAGCGTCGAAGCGATACGCTTCGGATACAGTGGGCTGGGCGGCCAGCAGCTGGGATTCGCTGATGGTCATGTTCGTTTCGGTGGCGGGTTCCACGCTGACGAAGAGGCTGGCCTTGTCCAGATCATATTCCGCCGCTTCCAGCGTTTCGCGCGTGTCGCGGCTGGTGAGCACATCCAGGTTGAGCATCAGGATGCCGCCATCCACGGCCAGCGCCAGGAAGCCGATGCCATCCTCGCGCAGCTGGTTGAGCTGCGCCAGGGTGAGGGAGAATTGCCGGTGCTCGAATACAGACGCGTTGGCCAGCGCATCCAGCGCCAGCACGTTCACGCCATTGCCGATGTCGGCGATGCACACATTGAAGCCCGTGGTCGCGCCCAGCTTGTCCTTGAGCAGCGGGCCGTAGTTTTGCCCGGCCACCATCAGCTCGTTCATGTTGCTCACGCTGGCGCTCACTTCGCTGGTGAAATCATAATCGCTGGTCTTCTGGTTCACGAAGGCCGCCTGCACGAGTACGCCCGCGTTCACCGCATCGCCCGTCATGGTTTCGCTCAGGTGGGAAACGCCCGTGATGGTGCCGGTTTCCAGCTGCAGCGTGCTGCCATAGGGAGCCGCCGCGCTCACATTGAGATAGAAATCCACGCGCAGCGTTTCATCGCGGTTGATGGCGTTCATCGCATCGGTATACACGCGCAGCTTATTGCCCTCGTAGGTCATGTTCCAGCCGCGGTCGTTGACCACGTTGATGATGCTCAGGCCTTCCGAGAGGGAGTAATCCATGGAGAAGCCCGCCAGGTGCCCTGCCGTGGAGGTGAATTCCAGCGAGCAGATCACGTTCGATCCGGGCAGCGTGCGGCGCGTGTCCGACTTGGCCGCCGCCGTGAAGCTGGGCGTCTGCGCGTTGATGGCAAGGTTCAGCACCGCATCCTGTGTGGAGAACTGATACGCGCTCAGATCCTGGCTGCCGGTGATGCCCTGCCCGGTAATGCTGCCGAGCGTGATGGGAATGGTCTCTCCGCGCTCCACCGTGGAAGCGCTGACGAAGAAGCGCAGCGTCAGGCGGATGGTCTCATTCATGAAAGCCACGTTTTCCTGGCTCGCCACGCCGATCTGGTTGTCCTGTGCGAGCACCGTCCAGCCGCTGGGGGCCTGCGCGCTCACATAGGCCAGCTTGCTCTGGTCGTATTCCAGCACACCCATAAAGCCCTGGAATGCGCCGCTCATGGGCGTGAAGTCCACGGCGATGTCCACATAGGCGCCGGGTTCCGCGTCGCCCACAGCGCTCATGGCCGCGGTGAAGCTCGGCGTGCCTGTGCTGGCGATGGCGCTCGCGTCGTTGAGCATGTGCTGGCTCCACTGGGTGTCCGAAGCGCGCATGTTCGTGACGGTGAGCAGCGCGGCGCTGGAAGTGGAGGTCTTGAGCGTCATCAGGATGTTGATGATGATTTCGTCGGACGCGCTGGTCATGGCCGGAGCAGCGCCGCTCTTTGTAACCGTAAAGGAGGATTGATCCGCCGAATACGTCCAATCGCTGGGAATCACGAAGGACATGCGGGAAACCTCCATCAGGTTGTAATCGTAGCTCAGAGAACCGGAGAAGCCGGTGGCCTCGCCGCTGATCAGGCTGTAGCGCAGCTGGAAGGCCACGGTGTCGCCCGCCTGGTTGCCGCTCATGGCGCCCGTCAGCGTGGTGCGCACGGAGGGCGCCTGCACGGGCACGGGCGTTACGGCAGGGGTGGGGGAGGCGTCCGGCGCGGAGGTGCCGTCGCTGGAAGAGCCGCCTACGCGCAGCTTCACTTCCACGCTGCTCTTCTTTTGCGAAACGCCGTTGTCCGTCACGCCCTCAATGCTCGAAACGGTGAAGGTGTAACTGTCGCCATTTTTCGCGCCCGAGGGAATGCGCACGGGGATGGTCACCGTGCCGCTGCCGGTCGTCGCGCCGGAAAGGCTCGTGGCCATAAAACCGTATTGCGATACGTTCAGGCCCAGCGGGCTGAGGCCCGAGGCAGAAGGCGTGCCGCCCAGTTCCAGACCGCCGCTGCCGGAGAAATTCATGCTGAAGCCGCGATACGCGCCCTGCCCCACGGAAATGGAAACTTGGATGTTCAGCGTGTCGCCGGCTTTCACATTCGTTTTGGAGGCGGAAGCGCTCACGGAGAAGGAGTATCCGCTCGCATCCGGCGTGGGCGTGGGCGCGCCGGGGGTGGTGTTCGGGTCGGTGGGCACGACCGGATCCGTGGGATTCACGGGCGTAGAAGGATCGGGATCCGTCTCGCCAGAACCACCGCCGGAAACCTTGATCGTAGCGGAACCGCCGCCGTAAGTATTTTCTTCGCCGCTTTCCAACTGCGCGTCGAAGCTGCCAATACTAACCGTAAAAGTATCACCATTTTGCGCCGTCATGGGGATACGTACTGTGCAGGAATAGGTGCCGCTCGAAGAGTAGGTACCGCCAGCGGCCACAAATCCAGTATTGGAGGCTTCGATATAACCGCCGGAAAAGGACAGGCTGGCACTGACGAATTCCAACCCGTCTAGGTTTACGCTGTTGGAAGAAACGCCTTGATAGGTATCACTGCCCAGCGATATGCGGGCCGTTACCGTCACGGTGTCGCCAGGCGCGGCGGTCGCAGGCGCGCTCACACTCATGCTTGCGCTGGCCAGCGCCGAGCCGGGCGCAAGCATCATTGCGATCATTGTGAGGATGACCGCCATGGATATCACCCTGTGTTTGTTCATAAAAACTTCCTCCCACTCATACCTGCCGCACACGAGGCGGCGGACATACCTATATGCTACGAAATTATACCATGTATGCGCGGCATATTTCAATATAACGGTAAAATTGAACGCCGAAAAGGCAAAATTGAACCAGAGAATCGTTTTTGCCCGGCGCTCGATTCTTTATATATTAAAATAATTTTACGGATGCAATGTTTTGCGGCGCGCGGCGATCAGCGCGCCCACCACGTCCGTGTAGCTGTCCTGCCCGCGTTCGTCACCGCTCAGGCGCAAAATGGCGCCGCTCAAAGCCGCATTCCGGGGCGCGGCAAAGCCGCCGATGGAAGCCATATCCTCCCGCGCGGCGGGCGAAAGCCGTTGGCAGGCCCTCTGCCAGAGGGTTTCATCGCGCAGGAACAGTTCGCCCAGCGCGTAGCGCAGCATGCACAGGTTGGCCGAGTGGGCAAAGGCCGTGGAGCCCAGGGAAAGGCAGGCGTAATAGGCCACCAGATTCGCTTCCAGCTCGCCCGCTATCCCGCGCGCGTGCGCCAGCTCGTGGCAGGCGACAAAGGGGAGCGTCCAGGCCGGTTCGGTGGGATTGACCAGCGCTTCCGCCGTCCAGGGCAGGTATATGCCTGCGATGGAAAGCAGGCGCATCCATTCGGGAAAGCGCGCCAGTTTGCCGCCACCGCCCATCAGCGCATTCGCTTGCCGCAGCGCGTCCCGGGGCGTGGGAGCGGCAAAGCGCCCGGCCAGCGCGTTTACCTCTTCCGTCAGCTCCTCGACCAGGGATAGGAGCGCCGCGCCGTCATATACCGGGGCATCGGCGCGCGGGAGCGCGTACAGGGGCATCCATAAGGCGGCGTAAGCGAAATATAGCAGCGCCAGCGTCAGCGCCGCGCAGGAAATCCAGCGCCCCAGCGTGCGCGTGCGCAGTGCGCGCACGAGGCCGGAGGCTGCAAGCACGAGGCCCGCCAGCAGGCAGAGCTCGCCCACGGGAAGCGCCGTGCGCGCAGATGCGCTGCTCATGGCTGGAAGCGCGCGATGGAGCAGCAATTCCGTCAGCCAGGCGGAAAATGGCGCGCACAGCCGCGCGGCCAGGGCTATGCAAAAGCCTGCCGCCGCGATGCCAATTGCCCAGACCATCCGTTTGCGCACGCGAAACACTCCCTTAGATAGAGTCAAATTTCATATAAATTATCGCATATTACCCTCTATATTTTCAATGGAAATCCCTGCCGGAAATTCCGCACGGCGCTTTTGCATTTAACGCTGGGAGAGTATACTATAAAAAACTGTCCGGAAAGGTGGATATGCGCGATGAACAGGATTCGATTGGATGCAAACCGCATGATGGCGGATATGCTTGGCGATAAGGGAATTTCCCGGCAGGAACTGGCCGGCATGGCCGAAAAGGCTGCGAGCGCCTATGCGCAGGTGGAGGCGAACCGGGGCAAGGGCATGCAGGGCTGGATGGATCTGCCATACAACCAGGGCGATGTGGTGGAGCGCATTGAGGCGGCGGCCCGGCGCATCGCGGGCGAATTCGATGCGTTTGTGGTGCTGGGCATTGGCGGCAGCGCGCTCGGCCCGCTGGCGGTGCAGCAGGCGCTCAACCATCTGCGCTACAACGAATTGCCCGCTGGCAAGCGTCCCGGCCCGCGCCTGTACGTGGAGGATAACATCGATCCCGAGCGCATGGCTTCGCTGCTCGATGTGATCGATCTGAAAAAGACGTGCTTCAACGTCATCACCAAGTCCGGCGGTACGGCCGAAACCATGAGCCAGTATCTGATCATTCTGGACGCGCTCAAAAAGGCCGTTGGCGAGGATTACAAGCGCCACATCATCGTCACCACTTCGGAAAAGAAGGGCTTTTTGATCAAGATCGCCCAGCGCGAAGGCTATGAAACCTTCTATATTCCCGATGGCGTGGGCGGCCGCTTCTCGGAGCTGTGCCCGGTGGGCCTGCTGGCGGCGGCAGTCACGGGGATTGACGTTCGCGGCCTGCTCGCGGGCGCGAAGGATATGGACGAGCGCTGCGGCAGCGCGGATCTGTTCGAAAACGTCGCCCTGTTCGAGGCGGTGTTGATGTACATCGCCATGCAGAAAGGCGCGAACATCTCCGTGATGATGCCTTACGCGGATTCGCTCAAGCTGATGAGCGACTGGTACGCGCAACTGTGGGCGGAGAGCCTGGGCAAGAATGTCACGCTTTCCGGCAAGCCCGTGAACGTGGGGCAGACCCCGGTGAAAACCCTGGGCGTGACCGACCAGCACTCCCAGCTGCAGCTTTATACGGAAGGCCCGTTCGATAAGGTGGTCACCTTCCTGAAGGTGGAAAATTTCCGCGCCGAAACCCCCATTCCGCACGGCTGCAGCGATATTCCCACCATCGCTTTCCTGGGTGGCAAGAGCCACAACCAGCTGATCGAGGCCGAGCGCCGGGGCACGGAATACGCGCTTTTGCGCGCGGGCCGCATGAGCCAGACCATCACTCTGCCCGCCGTGAACGCGGAAACCGTGGGCCAGCTCTTGTATTTCTTCGAACTGGTCACGGCCTACACCGGCGCGATGCTCGAAATCGACGCTTTCAACCAGCCGGGCGTGGAAGAATCCAAGATCGCGGCCTATGCGGTGATGGGCTACGATAGCGAAATCCACACCGCCAAGCGCGAAGAAATGCGCGCCTGCCCGGAAGGAAAGCCCGAATACGTGTTTTAATTGCGCTTTTTGATGGCCGAAAAGCCCTTTGCCCTGGGATGAGCAAGGGGCTTTGGCATTTTTGGCGCCGGCTGGAGGCGGCGAAGGGCATCCTGGCTTGGCAGCGCCTTTTGCAAAAAGCGCTGCAAGGCGGCCTGTGAGTGGCCGGACTGGAAAAATTTATTTTTAACAATGGAGGAAATGTAGCAGGAATATCCATGCCGCGTGCCGAATGAATATAATATTACCACACAGAAAGGCGGCGGTTCCCATGGAAACCATAGCTGAGGTCGCCCATCAATATTTTGCAAAGGAGAATGAACGATGATTTTGAACATCAATGGCCGCAATATGCAAATTACCGATAGCATTCGCGCGCACGTGGAAAAGAAAGCTGCCAAGCTGGAGCGGTTCTTCCGCCCGGATACGGAAGTGCAGGTGCGCATTTCGCAGGAGCGCGGCGGGCGCAACATCGCCGAAGTGACGGTGGCGCTGCGGGGCGTGATTCTGCGCGCTGAAGAAGTGACCAACGATATGTATGCCAGCATCGATACCGCCATCGATAAGATGGTGCGGCAGATTCGCCGGCATCGCACGAAGCTGGAAAAGGGCCTGCGCGCGGGCGCGTTCGAGCCGGTGGTGGCGGAAGAAGCCGTGCCGGAGGACGAAGCGGAAGAATCCGCCCCGCAGCTGGTGCGTGTCAAGCGCTTCCTGGTGAAGCCCATGGACGTGGAGGATGCCATTGCCCAGATGGAAATGCTGGGCCACAATTTCTTCCTCTTCCTCAATATCGATACGGAGAGCGCCTGCGTCGTGTATAAGCGGCAGGATGGCGGTTACGGCCTGCTGGAGCCGGAAAATGCGTAAAGAGGTTTCTCTTCGCGCACTATAAAGTTTTGCTGAATGCGCGCGCGGCTCTTGTGGCCGCGCGTGTTTTACGCTATAATAGCAGGCAAAGCCCGTTACTGAGGAGGATGAAGATGGATAAGGTCAGGATTGGCATCATTGGGTGCGGCGGAATCGCCAACAGCAAGCACCTGCCTGCGCTGAGCAAGCTGCCGGATGTGGAGCTTTGCGCGTTTTGCGACATTGTGGAAGAGCGCGCGGTGAAGGCCGCCGCCGGGTATGGCGCGCCGGGCGCGAAGGTCTTTGCGGATTACCGCAGGTTGCTGGAACTGGATCTCGATGTGGTGCATGTGCTCACGCCCAATAAGCAGCATTCGTTCATCACCGTGGACGCGTTGGAATCTGGCAAGCATGTGATGTGCGAAAAGCCCATGGCGATCAATTCCGCGGAGGCCAGGAAAATGCTCGACGCGGCCAGGCGCACGGGCAAAAAGCTCACCATCGGTTATCAGAACCGCTATCGCGCCAATAGCTGGTACCTTAAAAAGCTGTGCGAAGCGGGCGAACTGGGCAATGTGTATTATGCGCGCGCGCAGGCGGTGCGCCGCCGCGCCGTGCCCACCTGGGGCGTGTTCCTGGATGAGGAAAACCAGGGCGGCGGCCCGCTGATCGACATTGGCACGCACGCGCTCGATCTCACGCTGTGGGAGATGGACAACTACGAGCCTGCCATGGTCGTGGGGCAGACGTTCCGCAAGCTGGCGGACACGGAAAATGCCGCCAACGCCTGGGGCAGTTGGGATCCCAAAAAGTTCACGGTGGAGGACAGCGCCTTTGGCTTTGTGCGCATGAAGAACGGCGCGGTCATCTCTCTGGAAGCCAGCTGGGCGCTCAACACGCTGCTGGTGGACGAGGCCAAGACCATTCTGTGCGGCGATAAGGCCGGTGCGGACATGATCGGCGAGGGCGACGCGCTGCGCATCAACGGCGAAAAGTTCTCCCGGCTGTACACCACCATCCCGGATCTGACGATGGATAGCGGCGCGGCCTTCTTCGAGGGCGTGGGCGCGGGCAAGCCGCACGAAATCGAAGCGCGCATGTGGATCGATCACGTAAAGGACGATTCGAAGCCTCTCGTCGTCAAGCCTGAACAGGCCTATGTGGTTACGCAGATTCTGGAGGCCATCTACCAAAGCAGCAAGACCGGGCAACCGGTGTTCTTCTGAAAAAATTGTGCCGGCGGGAGTTTCCCGCCGGCCATTTTGTGGGCAATTTGCGGCCTGTAGCGCGCCTGGTGGTTCCTCCGCCGTGGCCGCGCCACTTTTTGGAAAGCGAATTTTGCGCGTCATTGCGGCAATTCCGCGGTGGAATACCCATATTTTTCGATTTCGGCCAGCAGTTCCTGAAAGCGCTTTGCGCCGTCCTGCCTGCCGAAGCGCTTTTTCCATCCATGCGCCTGAAAGCAGACGATGGTGGGCGGCGCAGTGAAGAAGGCAAATTCCAGGGTGGAGGTGTTGCGCAGCGCCACACAATTTCCGCCCTTTTGCAGGGGTGCGTTGGCGGCACACGCCTGGAAACCGACGAAACATTCCTCCTTGCCCCGTTTGAGCGTGATGCCTTTTTCGCAAACGGAGCAGACTTCATATTCCCGCATGGCAATCCCTTCCTTTGCGCGGAGCTATTCTTCTTCGTTTTCCTTCTTTTTGAAGAGGTATTTGTCCACTTTTTCGCGGATTTCCTTGCTGACCTTGCGCTCGATGGGGCAAACGGCGGCGTTTGCCACGCGATCTGCCAAGTGCAGCGCCTGCCGCAGCGTGATGCCCAGAGAGCGCTCGTCGATATAGCGGCTCTTGAGGCTATCGCGGCGGTCGTGGATGAAATTCGCGCCTGGCGCGCCGAAGCGGCACAGGTTCACGGCGGGCACGCCCTTGTCCGCAAAGGGTATACAATCGCTGGAATAGATGTCGAGCGTCGTTTTGCAGGCAATGCCCAGTTCTTTCATCAGCGCGTCTACATAGCCAACAGCGGCTTCGGTGCCCAGCACGGGCGCGCTGTTCTGGCCCAGCGTGGGCGCGGCTACATCCAGATTGATCATCAGAACGTGATCCTTGAGCTCGGCTTCATGCGCGGCGACATACGCCTTGCTGCCCAGAAGACCCTGTTCTTCGGAACCGTACCAGTTAAACAGCAGCGTGCGCCGCGGCGGATGCGCGGCAAAATGGCGCAAAAGCTCCATGAGAATCACGCTGCCGGCCATGTTATCGTACACGCCGGTGGAGAAGTACACGCTGTCGTAGTGCGCGCCGAAGGAAATGATTTCACCGGCGCGGTCCGTGCCCGGGATCCGGGCGCATACGTTCTGGCTTTCGCCGTCGTAGCACTCGCTTTCCAGCTCGATGTGCATCGTTTTCGCGCCGCGGCGCACAATTTCCGCCGCGTCCGCTGCGCGCAGGTTGAGCGCCACGGCGAAGCCAAACGGCTCGGTGAGCGTTTCGCGCAGCTTGCGAATATCGCAATCCGTTTCGCTTTCGCGGTCGAGCAGGGTGCCGGAAAAGGTCAGGATCGCGGCGGCGCCCGCCTTTTGCAGCTTTTCGTAATCCCCCCGGCGCAGGCGGCCGTTGATGAGCACGATCTTGCCACTGGCCTGCGCGAGGTGCGCGGGCAAAACGTCTTCCGCGTAGAAAAACTCCGCGTCCAGTCCCTCCGGCGGCGTGGAGGCGGAGCGCTCGTAGCCGGTGGCGAAATATTCCTTATAATAAGGTTCGGTGACGGCGAGCTTGGCGCGCCGCACGCGGCCGCAGGGCACGGCAAACGGCTCCAGATGCACCTGCGCGCCGGCGGCGCGGGCTTCTTCCATAAGATGGTTGGCAGCGGCTTTCTCCGCTTCGGAGCAACTTACGCGCTCATATGCGAGCGCCTTGAGCAGCGCAAACGCGCGATGGGCGGATGTGTCCATAAAAATTTTCCTTTCCAGACGAATTGTTGTGCGTTTATCATACCAAAATACGGTGCAAATGTCAATCTGCGGCCTGCGCGAATGAAGTCGCGATTTTGTATCTCAAGAATTTGTAAAATAAATGTATAAAGCGACGCGAATTGTGGCAACATATCCGGGCAAAATGCGCTCTGGCCCGAAATAGCGCTTGCAAGGAATTGCATTCCCTGCTATAATAAACCAGAATGTTGGAATTTCCATGAATTTTAAGGAGGCAAGCGTATGGGCACTTTACACGTTCTGGATCATCCGTTGGTGCAGCACAAGCTCTCGATTATGCGCAATAAGGACACGGGAATCAAGGAATTCCGCGAATTGCTCGAGGAAATCTCCATGCTGCTCACCTACGAGGCCACGCGCGACCTGCCGCTGGAGGATGTGGAGGTCGACACGCCGATCTGCCGCTGCCAGACCAAGATGCTCAGCGGCCGCAAGCTGGGCGTGATCCCGATTCTGCGCGCCGGCCTGGGCATGGTGGATGGCATCCTCAAGCTGGTTCCCGCGGCAAAGGTGGGGCATATCGGCCTGTATCGCGATCCGGAAACGCTCAAGCCGGTGGAATACTATTGCAAATTGCCGGTGGACGCGGCGGAGCGCAATCTGATCGTGCTCGATCCCATGCTGGCCACGGGCGGCTCTTCCTGCGCGGCGATCGATTTCCTCAAAAAGCGCGGCTGCAATTCCATCAAGCTGGTCTGCCTGCTGGGCGCCCCCGAGGGCATCAAAAAGGTGATGGACGAGCATCCGGACGTGGACATTTACATTGCGGCGGTGGATTCGCACCTCAACGAGCACGGCTATATCGTGCCCGGCCTGGGCGACGCGGGCGACCGCCTGTTCGGCACAAAATAAGGAGGTGCAGCCATGGCGGTTTCGCTGCTGGAGGAAATTCGCGCCGCAGAGCAAAAGGCGGAGGAGATTCGCGAGGCCGCCGGGACAGAAGCGCGGGAGATTGCCCGGCGCGCGCAGGAGGCTCTGCGGGAACAGGAACGCGCGGAGAATGAGAAAACGCGCGAAGCCGTGGCGCAACGGCTTCGCGAAGCGCAAAAGCGTGCGGAGGCGGATGTGCGCGCCATAGAAACGCGGCGCAGCGCCGACCGGCAGGCGCTGAAGCAGGTGGCGCAGGGGCGTGTTTCCCGCGCTGCGCAGTCCATTTTCGAAAGGATCGCAGGCAATGGCAATCACTGAAATGAAAAAGCTGACCCTGGTTGCGCTCCGGCGCGACCAGGAGCGGCTCATGCGCCAGCTGCAAAAGCTGGGCTGCGTGCAGGTGATGGAGCGGCCAGAGGACGGCGAGGCGCTCGCGCCGCTTCTGCAGGAAGCGAACCCGCGCGGGGCGCAGCTTGCGGAGTGGATCGCGCGCATGGATGAGGGCATTGCCCGGCTCGCGCCGTTGGCGCGCGAGAAAAGGGGCATTTTCGATCCACGCCCCGCGGCGGATGCCAAGCTCATGGAAAACATTCGCGGGAACGAAAAGCGCATTCTGGGCTGGATCGAAGAGATAGAAGGCGTGGAGCGCGAGCGGCTGGAATGGCGAGCGCGCGCCGCTCGGGCCAACGCGCAAAAGGAGCAGCTTTTGCCCTGGCGCGTTGTGGAGGAGCCGCTCAACCAGATTCGCGACACCAAATGCGCGCTGGTTTCGCTCATCAGCGTGCCCAACCGCGCGTGGGGCGCGTTTGAGGAGGGCCTGATGGGGCTGAGCGTCGCGCCCGGCCTTGTGATGTGCGGCAAAACGCTGGAAGCGCAAAACGCGCTCGTGGCCGCGCACCGCGTGGACGCACAGGCGCTGGAAGCCCTGTTGCGCGATTGCGGCGGCACGCGCGTTTTTCTCGATATCGCCGTGCCGGCGCGGGAGGAGATCGCGCGGTTGCAGGCGTTTGCCGAAAAAGAAGTGCCGCAGCGGTTTGCGCAGCTCGACGCGCGCCTGAAGGAAATTGCCCGGCACATCCGCGAAATCCAGATTCTGCGCGATCTCTACGCGCTGGAGCGCGACCGGCTGGCCGCCTGTTCCCGCCTGCTGGAAACACAGGCGGCGTTCATCCTCACGGCGTGGACGCCCGCGGAGGCGGAAAGCGCGGTGCGCGAAGCGCTGCTCAGGGTTACGCGGGATGTGGAAATGGAATTCGCCGCTCCGGCGGAGGATGAGGAGCCGCCCGTGCAGCTGAAAAACGGCCCCGCCATCTCGCCGTTTGAATCGATCGTGGGCATGTATTCGTTGCCGGCGTATCGCGGCTTCGATCCCACGGCGGTGATGATGCCTTTCTTCCTGTGCTTCTTCGGCATGATGATGTCGGACGCGGGGTATGGGATCATCATGGCGGTCACCTGCTTTTTCGCCTATTCCAAGCTGAAAAAACAAAATCGCGGCGGTATGCTGTGGATCCTGGCGCTGGGCGGCGTAGCGACGGCGATCTGGGGCTACCTGTTGGGCGGGTTCTTTTCGATTGACGGCGCGCCGCAGCCATTGGGCTTTACGTTCACCAGCGATCCCTTGAAATCGCTGATACTGTGCGCAATCCTGGGCGCGGTGCACCTGTTTGTGGGCCTGGGCGTGGCCGCGTATATGAACATCCGGCGCGGAAAAATCTGGGCGGCGGTTTTCGACCAGGTTTTCTGGATCGTGTTTTTGAGCGGCCTGGGCGTGATGTTTTTGAATGTGCGCGTGGGCGCGTACATCGCCATTCCCAGCGCCGTGGGCATCTTTTTCACGGCGGGGCGCGAGCGGAAAAACGTGGCCAGCAAGCTGGTGGGCGGTTTCAGCGCTCTGTATGGCGCCACGAGCTACGTTTCCGATGTGCTGAGCTACGCGCGCCTGTTCGGCATGGGCCTGGCCACGGGTATGATCGGCATGGCCTTTAACACGCTGGCAGGCATGGTGGCGGGCAGTTGGTTTGGCACGATTTTCGCCGTGCTGATCCTGGCGGTGGGGCACACGTTCAATTTGGGCATCAACGCGCTGGGCGCGTATGTGCACAGTTGCCGCCTGCAGTACATCGAGTTCTTTGGCAAGTTCTATGAGGATGGCGGCAAGCCCTTTCAGCCGCTGCGCAACCAGACCAAATATGTGGATCTGGCGAACGACGGATTTTGATCCGGCAATCTGGCAAGGAGGAATACAGATATGGATTCTGGACTCATGCAGAATTTGGGAACGATCATTGCGCTGGTGGGCGCCGCGCTGGCCGCGCTGATGGCGGGCATTGGCTCGGTGCGCGGCGTGAGCACCGCGGGCGAAGCTGCCGCGGGCATTGTGAGCGAAAATCCCGATGTGTTCGGCAAAGTGCTCGTGCTGCAGGCGCTGCCGGGCACGCAGGGCATCTACGGCTTTATCATTGCGTTGATGGTTTCCATGAATTCGGCGGGATTGACCATCGCGGAAGGCATTGAAAAATTTATCGCCTGCATGCCCATTGCGATCGTAGGCCTGATTTCCGCCATGTATCAGGGGCGCATGGCCGCGTGCAGCATCAATATGCTGGCCAAGAACCCGGATCTTTCCGGGCGCGGCGTTACGATGACGGTTGTAGTGGAGACCTACGCGGTGCTCGCGCTGATCGTCTCGATCATGCTGATTTAGCGGGAGGACAGGCGCGTGAACGCGGATACCATTGCCCGCAGAATTGTAGAGGACGCGCGCAGGGCCGCGCAGGAGACGGTGGACGCGGCCAACGCGCGCGCGGAAGAAGCGCGCAAAGCCGCCGTAGCCGAGGCGGAAAAAAAGCGCGAAGCGGCGCTTGCGCGCGCGGACGAAGAGGCGGCGAAGCAGCGCGAAACTTTCCTGCGCATGGCCGAACTGGATCAGCGCAAGGCAATGCTCGCCATGAAGCGCGATATGGTCGACAGCGCGTTCGACAGGGCGCTGGAGGCGCTCGTGGCCATGCCCGTGGAAAGGGCGCGGGCCGTGAACTTGCGCCTGCTCCAGGAAGCCGCTGAAGGCGAAATGGAACTGGTCATTTGCCAGGCGGACGAGGCCATTTTCAGCGAGGAGTTCCTGGCGGAAGCCAACCGGATCCTGGCGGCCAGGGGCGCGCGGGTGCGCCTGGCCGAAGCGCGCAAGCCGTCGCGCGGTGGATTCATTTTGCGCCGGGGCGGCATGGAGATTTCCTGCGAGTACGCGGCGCTCATCGCGCAGCTGCGGCCGCAATGGGAGGCAGACGTGGCGCAGATGCTGTTTCAATAAGAGGGGGGAGAACGTTGCCACAGATTAGCCATGCGTTCGCGGTGGCCCGCGTGCGCAGCGCGGAAAAGGCGCTCCTCTCCCGCGCTGCGCTGGAACGCCTGATGGCTTGCGAAAGCGGCGAAGCGCTGCTGCGCGCGCTTTCGGAACTGGGCTGGGGCGAAGCAGACGATGTGGACGCGCTCGCCCAGCGCGCGCAGGAAGAGGCGTGCGCGCTGCTGCGCGCCTTGACCCCCGATGAAAACGCTACGGATTGTTTCCTGGCCAAATACGATGTTTTAAATTTGAAAACGCTGGTGAAGGAGCGCGCTTTGCCGGGAATGGATGCGCCCCTGTCGCCCAACGGCACGATCCCCGTGCAGGCGTTGCGGCAGGCGGCCGCGGGCGAAAAGTGCGAAGGCCTGCCCGAGGCCTATCGGGAGGCGCTGGCGGAAATTTCGCGCGCATGCGTGCTCGCCATGGATCCGCTTTTGTGCGATGCGCGGCTCGATCAGGCGCTGTTTCGGGAGATTGACCGGCGGCTGGGCCAGGTGAAGGAAGGGGAAATCCGCGCCTGTTTTGCCGCGCGCTCGGATGTGGCCAACCTCCGCATCGCCTTGCGCGCGCGTGCTTTGGGGCGCGACGCGGCATTTGCCCGGGATCTTTTTGTGCAGGGTGGCTTGCTGCCGCTGGACGCGCTGGCGGAACTCGTTCAGGCGCCGGAGCGTGCGAAAGCGCTCGTGAAGGATCAGCCCTATGCGCCGTTCGCGCTGCGCGGGTTAGAGGCATATGAAAAGGGCCGGGGGCTTACTGCGCTGGAAAAGCAGATGGACGATTATGAAACCAGCCTGATGCGCGCGCACCGTTACGCGCCGGTGAGCCTGCTGCCGCTGGTGGGATATTTCCTGGCGCGCGAGCACGATGTGGCGACCGTGCGCCTGATTGCCGCTGCTAAGGCGGCGCGCTTTGCCCAGGAAGCCTATGTGGGCTTCGTGCGCGAGCCGTATATACTGCGGGGGTAAAACTATGGCCGGACAGATTGCAGTCGTTGGCCCGAAGGACGCGGTGCTCGCGTTTCGGGCTCTGGGGGTTACAGTGGCGCCCGCGCGGGAGCCGGAAGCGGTTTCCCAGGCCATATTCCGCCTGGCGAAGGAGGGCTATGCCGTGATTTTTGTCACGGAGGAAGAGGCTGAGGGCGCGAAGGAAATGATCGCGCGTTTCGCCGCCGAACCGTTGCCCGCCATCATTCCCATCCCGGGCGCATCCGGCGCAAATGGGTTTGGAATGCGGGCGGTGCGTGCCAATGTGGAAAAGGCCGTGGGCGTGGACATTTTGTTGGAGAAAAAGGGGGAAGAGTGAACCGATGCGGCAGGGAATCATCACAAAGGTCGCAGGCCCGCTGATCGTGGCGGAAAATATGGGCGACGCCACGATGTACGACGTGGTGCGCGTATCCGATCAGCGGCTGATCGGTGAAATCATCGAGCTGCGCGGGGATCGCGCCTCTATTCAGGTGTATGAAGAAACGGCGGGCCTTGGCCCGGGCGAACCGGTGGTTTCCACGGGCGAGCCGCTTTCCGTGGAGCTCGCGCCAGGGCTGATCGAGTCCATTTTCGATGGCATTCAGCGCCCGCTGGCGAAAATCCGCCAGCTTTCCGGCGACCGGATTGCCCGCGGGGTAGACGTGCATTCGCTCGACCGCGAGAAAAAATGGTATTTTTCGCCCGCCGTGCGGCCGGGCGAGATGGTGGGCCCGGGCACGGTGATCGGAACTGTGCAGGAAACCAGCGTGGTGCTGCACAAGATCATGGTGCCGCCGGGCATCGAGGGCGAGGTCGCATGGATTCACACCGGCGAGGCCACCATCGTGGAACCCATCGTCAAGCTGTTTACCCCAAAGGGAGAAATCGCGCTGCCCATGCTGCAGAAGTGGCCGGTGCGGCGCGGCAGGCCATATGCGGAAAAGCTCGCGCCCAACGCGCCGATGGTCACGGGGCAGCGCGTGATCGATACGCTGTTTCCCATCGCGCGCGGCGGGGTGGCGGCGGTGCCTGGCCCGTTTGGCAGCGGTAAAACTGTGGTGCAGCACCAGCTGGCCAAGTGGGCGGACGCGGACATCATTGTGTATGTGGGCTGTGGCGAGCGCGGCAACGAAATGACGGACGTGCTGATGGAATTCCCCGAGCTGCACGATCCGCGCACGGGCGAATCGCTGATGCGGCGCACCGTTTTGATTGCGAACACTTCCGATATGCCCGTGGCGGCGCGCGAGGCCTCGATTTACACGGGCATCACCATCGCGGAGTATTTCCGCGATATGGGCTATAAGGTAGCCATCATGGCCGACTCCACTTCCCGCTGGGCCGAGGCGTTGCGCGAGATGAGCGGCCGGCTGGAGGAAATGCCCGGCGACGAGGGCTATCCAGCCTATCTGGGCAGCCGCATCGCGGAATTTTATGAGCGCGCGGGCTGGGTGAAATGCCTGGGTGACGATGGACGCACCGGCGCCATTTCCGCCATTGGCGCGGTTTCCCCGCCGGGCGGCGATATTTCCGAGCCGGTGAGCCAGGCCACGCTGCGCATCGTGAAGGTGTTCTGGGGCCTGAGCGCCTCGCTGGCCTACAAGCGGCATTTTCCAGCCATCGACTGGCTGCAATCCTATTCGCTGTATGCGGACCGGTTGGAACCCTGGTTCAATGAATCCGTTGCCGCCGGTTGGAGCGGCATGCGGCAGGAATTCATGCGCATTTTGCAGGAAGAGAGCGAGCTGGAAGAGATCGTGCGCCTGGTGGGCGTGGATGCGCTGAGCTGGAAAGACCGGCTGACGCTGGAAGTGGCGCGCAGCATCCGCGAGGACTATCTGCACCAGAATGCGTTTGACGAGGTGGATACGTACACTTCGCTGAAAAAGCAGCACCGCATGATGCAACTGATCCTGTCCTATTACCGGCAGGGACAGGCTGCGCTGGAGCGGGGCGCGGCGCTTTCGGCGCTGCTCGCGCTGCCCGTGCGCGAGCGCATTGGCCGCGCGAAATACATTCCGGAGGAAGAGCTTAAGCAGTTCGACGCCATAGAGGCGGAGCTCTCCGCGCAAATCGCCGCGCTGGCGGAGGAGGAATAGCATGATCAAAGAGTATTCAACCATCCGCGAAGTCGTCGGCCCGCTGATGCTGGTGGACGGCGTGAGCGGCGTGAAATATTCCGAACTGGTGGAAATCGTGCAGCAAAATGGCGAAACGCGCCTGGGCCGCGTGCTGGAAGTAGATGGCGATACGGCGCTTTTGCAGCTGTTTGAAAGCTCGCAGGGGTTGACGATTGAAACGGCCAGAGCGCGCTTTCTGGGCCATTCCATCGAGCTGGCCGTTTCCATGGACATGCTCGGCCGCGTGTTCGACGGCATGGGCCGCCCGCGCGACGGCGGCCCGGAACTGATCCCCGAAATGCGCCTGGATATGAACGGCGCGCCCATCAACCCGGCTTCGCGCGATTATCCCGATGAATTCATCCAGACGGGCATTTCCGCCATTGATGGGCTGAACACGCTGGTGCGCGGGCAGAAACTGCCGGTGTTCTCCGGTTCGGGCCTGCCGCACGCAAACCTGGCTGCGCAGATCGCCCGCCAGGCGAAAGTGCTCAGCCAGGAGACGGACAATTTCGCCGTGGTGTTCGGTGCGATCGGCATCACGTTTGAAGAGGCGGATTTCTTCATCAGCGATTTCCGGCGCACGGGCGCCATCGAGCGCGCGGTGCTGTTCATGAATCTGGCGAACGATCCGGCCATTGAGCGCATCGCCACCCCGCGCATGGCGCTCACCGCCGCCGAATACCTCGCCTTCGAAAAGGATATGCACGTTTTGGTGATTCTTACGGACATCACCAATTATGCCGAGGCCCTGCGCGAGGTTTCCGCCGCGCGCCGGGAAGTGCCCGGCCGCCGCGGCTATCCGGGCTATCTGTACACCGATCTCGCCTCCATGTACGAGCGGGCGGGCCGCATCCGCGGCAAGAAAGGCTCGGTCACGCAGATTCCCATCCTCACCATGCCCGAAGACGATAAGACCCACCCGATCCCCGATCTTACGGGCTACATTACCGAGGGGCAGATCATCCTCTCGCGCGAGCTGTACCGCAAGGGCATCCAGCCGCCCATCGACGTGCTGCCCTCGCTCTCCCGCCTCAAGGACAAGGGCATCGGCAAGGGCAAAACCCGCGAGGATCACGCCAGCACCATGAACCAGCTGTTCAGCGCCTATTCGCGCGGCAAGGATGCCAAGGAACTGGCCGTGATTCTGGGCGACGCGGCGCTCACGGATATCGATAAAAAGTACGCTGCCTTTGCGGATGCTTTTGAGCGCGAGTACGTGTCGCAGGGCTACGATACCAACCGCTCCATCGAGGAAACGCTCGATTTGGGCTGGAAGCTGCTTGCCATGCTGCCGCGCGCGGAACTCAAGCGCATTCGCGACGATATGCTCGACCGGTATTGGCCCGGGGAGGCGTAATATGGCCCGCATCAATGTGAACCCCACGCGCATGGAACTGACGCGGCTCAAAAAGCGGCTCGCTATGGCCGTGCGCGGGCATAAGCTGCTCAAGGACAAGCGCGATGAAATGATGCGCCAGTTCGTCAAGCTCGTGCGGGAAAACGCCGCGCTGCGCGAACAGGTGGAGACGGCGCTTTCTGCCGCGCTGGGCGAGTTCGCGCTGTGCCGCGGGCTGATGGAGGCCGAAATGCTGGAAAATGCCCTGCTCTATCCGGCGCGCACCGTGGAACTGTCGCTGGGCCGTGCGAACATCATGTCCGTTCGCGTGCCCAGGATTGAGGCGAAAACGGGCGAAGTCGTGCTGAGCTATGGCCTGGCGCAGACCACTTCGCAGCTCGATGGCGCGATCGCCAGCCTGGCGGAGGTTTTTCCCGATATGATCCGCCTGGCGGAAATTGAAAAGACCTGTAACCTTTTGGCGGACGAGATCGAAAAGACCCGCCGCCGCGTAAATGCGCTGGAGTATGTGATGATTCCCGATTTGCAGGAAACCATTCGCTATATTACCATGAAGCTGGAGGAAAACGAGCGCGGCTCGCTCACCCGCCTGATGAAAGTGAAGGATATGATGGCCGCGCGGGAGGGCCAGTAAGCCAGGCGCCCGGGATCGATGCGATTCCGGGCGCTTTTAGAAAGAGAGGAAACCGATGGAAACCATTTCGGATGGCGTGCGCGCGCGCATTGCCCTGGAGAAACACGGCTTCCGCTTCCAGCGCACGCTGGGGCAGAACTTTTTGCTGGACGATGCGCGTGTGGCACGCATTGTGGCGCTGGCGGGCGTGGGCGAAGCAGACGACGTGCTGGAAATCGGCCCGGGTGCGGGCGTTTTGACCCGGGCGCTGGCGCGCCGCGCGCGCCGCGTGGTGGCGCTGGAAATCGATCGCGCACTCGCGCCCGTGCTGGCGGAAATGCTGGCGGGCGTTTCCAACGTGCGCCTCGAATTTGCCGACGCGCTGAAGGCAGATCTGGCCGCGCTGATGGGCGGACGGTTCGCAGTGGTGGCCAATCTGCCGTATTACATCACGGCGGATATGGTCATGAAGCTGCTCAAAAGCGGTTTGGACGTTTCCTGCATCACCATCATGGTGCAAAAGGAGGCTGCGGCGCGCATGATGGCGCAGCTGGGCGAGGCGCAGTATTGCCTGTTGGCCGCCACAATCGCCTATTTTGCCCGCTGTGAATCTCTGATGGATGTGCCGCCCGGCGCGTTTACACCGCCGCCGCATGTGGAGTCCCGCCTGCTTCGGCTTACGCCATACGCAAAGAAGCCCGTTCAGCCGCGGAATGAAGCGCTGTTTTTGCGCGTGCTGGCTGCTGCATTTGCCATGCGGCGCAAAACGCTGGCCAATAACCTTTCTCGCGCGTTTCAGGTTCCGCGCGAACAGGCGGCCGCCTGGCTGGAAGCAGTGGGCATTAACCCCATGGCGCGCGGCGAAGCCGTGGAATTGGCTGCGCTTGCCCGCCTGAGTGACGCGATGGTGGAATGCGGGTAATTCCCGGGCATTTTGGGCCTGGTAAAGGCGCAAAAGCGCATAAAACATTTTGAGGATACAAAGGCGAATGGGGGAGTGCCCATGGAAATGTCCGCGCGGGCGGAATTTGCGCGCGGCGCAAAGGATGGCCTGCCGATTATGGCAGGATATTTTGCAGTCTCTTTCACGCTGGGCATCGCGGCGCGTAACGCAGGGCTCAGCGCCTTTCAGGCTGGCCTGGCCAGCTTCTTGCTGAATGCATCGGCAGGGGAATACGCGGCCTTTAGCGCGATGGCGGCAGGCGCGGGCTATATCGAGGCGGCCTTTATGGTGTTGGTGGCCAACGCGCGTTATCTGCTGATGTCCTTTGCACTCAGTCAGAAGCTTGCGCCCACTACGCCGCTGTGGAAGCGCCTCGTGGTGGGATACGATATTACGGATGAAATTTTTGCCCTGGCCATTTCGCGCAGCGGTTTTGTCGCGCCCGCTTACATTTTCGGCGCGATGAGCGTGGCGATTCCCGGTTGGGCCGTGGGGACGTATCTGGGCGTAGCCGTGGGCAATTTGCTCACGCCGGGCCTGCTCAGCGCGCTGTCCGTAGGGCTGTACGGCATGTTCTTGGCTGTTATCCTGCCGCCCGCGCGAAAGGATCGGGTGCTTCTTTGCCTCATTCTCGTTTCCATGGCGCTGAGCTTTCTCGCACGCACGTTGCCGGGGCTAACTTTCCTTTCAGATAATATGAAGACCATCGTGCTCACCGTGGGCATTTCTCTGCTGGCGGCAATTCTCTTTCCCATTCGGGAGGCGAAATCATGAGCGGAAATCCCTATATCTATCTTTTTTGGATGGCGGTTGTGACATACGCCGTCCGCGTTTTGCCGCTCACGCTGCTCAAGCGGCGCATCACCAATCCTATCTTGCATTCTTTCCTATATTATGTGCCCTATGTAACGCTTGCGGTGATGACGTTTCCCGCCATGGTACAGGCGACGCGCTCGCCCGTTTCCGGCGCATTGGCGCTGGCGGTTGGCGCGGTGGTTGCGTGGCGCGGCGGATCGCTGTTCGTGGTGGCGGTTTCCGCGTGCGCCGTGGTGTACCTTTGCGAGTTAAGTATGGGCATGTAAAGGCAAGGCGTGTAGAGAGGGGAGTGAGGAGGGGAAAAAGGGGATGGGAGCGCAACAATTTGTAACAATATCTCAAGAGGGATTACAGCGGGGAGGGAAGATGGGGAAAAGAGTGGCGGAAAAGCGGTAAGCGGGAATTTCAGCAGGGGGACGATTTGTGGCGGGGAGGGGAGAAACTGAGCGAAAAGGATACGAATATTATGGATACATGTATGAATAAAGATATTAAAGCTAAAGAATGCAGTAGGGAACGTGATTTTGCAGAACATAGATTCGGTGAACAGAATTGCAATAGAAAAGTTGTCAAAAAATGAGCTTTTGTCCTTGAATTTCCGTGGCGGGTGCGCTATAATAGTACACGATGAAACGCCTGCCCCGGTGCGTCGCGCTGAAGGCGCGGGCGTAAAATGACAAGGAGGGTTTTCGTACTATGAAACGTAAACTCGTTGCTTTGGTGCTGGCCATCATGTTGGTCGGTTCCTGTGTGGGCGCTTTCGCTACCACGGAAGGTCGCTACAACAACCAGGACATCGCGATCATCAACGCGGCTCTGGCGCAGTATTATCCGCAGGAGCAGGAAATGGTTGGCTATGTCATTAAGGATGGCGGGCTGTGGATGCTGCTGAGCACCACGACTTACACTCTGAAGGATACGGTTAAGAGCGGCAATACTGCGGCGGAACTGTATGTGTACTACGAGAAGAACCCGACGCAGGCGAACATGCAGGCCTACCTGGCGAGCGTCGTGGAAAAGAAGACCTCTACGACTCCCGATCTTGTGGAAGTCGATGCGGACTATGTGACGGGTAAGGATCTTGATGCTGTTAAGGCTGAGCATCCCGGTTATACGGAAGTGGCTGGTTTCGAGGATGAGAGTTACTGGCTTCTGAGCAATGGCACGAATTTCATCATCGTGGCCAAGAATGCTTCCACTGAGAACCCGGACGTGATTGGCCAGCCGACCACCGGCACGGACATCTTCGAACTGGACTACTCCAGCTTCTATGGCGATGTGATTTCTGCGTTTGCCTTCAAGCCGGAAGCGTTCGGCAATGGTATCGAGTTCAGCCACAAGAATGCGAAGAGCCTGTTCACGATGACTGTGAAGTATGACTCCCGCATCGTTATCCAGCTGCGCGACCAGCAGGGCCGTCTGTACCCGGTGTCTGGTGCGACCTATCAGGCTGCTGATAACGGCTATGTGACGACGATGAAGGCGGACGCGAGCAAGACCTTCGGCTGGTACGGCACGGATGGTGCTGGCTATCATGCGGCTGGTTCCCTTAAGGATCCGGCGATCATCGAGCTCGACCTGAACGTGACCGTGTCGACGACTGGCAAGAACGCTGATGGCACTCCGTGGGCGACGGATCGTGGCGACATGCGGTTCTCCTACACCGTGCGTCACGGTGAAGACAACCACACTGGCAACTACAGCGGCAACAGCGGCAGCTCTTCTCCGAAGACTGGCGATGCGCGCATGGCGTATCTGACGCTTGCGTCCCTGGTAGCGCTGGCTGGCGTAGCGGTGATCATCACCCGCAAGCTGCGCACCAACGCGTAAGAATCGAATTCATACGTAAGAAAGCGCTCGTGAGGGCTTCCCTCACGGGTGCTTTTTTGTGCTGCGTTCACATGCGCGCAGTGCCGGTTTCTGTCGTGCTGCTGTGCGCAGGTATAATTGCAGCTTCAGCATGATCTTGATATTTTTCTTCAATTTGGTTTTGAATACCATCTTCCATGCCAGCAGTTTCGTGGTATAATCTTTCGCAGGAAAACAGGATGTTGCTCGTTGTTCTTCTCTTATTTGCCCTGGTAGAGCTCATTTGTCTGCTTTGGTGCGCAGGTGTTCTTTGCCGCAAAATCTTTCGAAACACGTTCTGGCGCGTTTCTGAAGAATTTGGGGATACAGCGGGAAAAAGGAACACGGTTGAGGTGGACGATAAGTGCAGCCTACATTGCAAGTTAACACATTTCTATTTGTAGATGCTGTGTGGCTGAAGGAGGGAAAGAAGCGATGACGGAATGATCTGACGCAGAGAATGGGTAAAGCCCACTGCGAGTGCTTCTCTTGTCCGTCGTATTTTTTGTTTTACAGTGGCGCTTGAAACGTGGTATCTTCGGCTTACAAACTGTACATCCTTCTCCCGCCGGTACAGCCGGACGCCTGCAATTTTGACGTGATTTCATGGTGCAAAGATCGCTTCTTTTGTGCTGCACTTTCCACGGCAATAGCTCTTTCGCTC
>DVJN01000061.1 GCA_018716755.1 Candidatus Alectryocaccomicrobium excrementavium | reverse complement strand
ACTCGGAAATTGAAGAAGCCATTGGGTACCGGCTGGAGGTCCTTTCGGACACGGTATTTCTGACGGAAACGGTGCGAACCACTACGCTGCGGGCACAGGTATGGCGTGGCACGCAGGACGTGACAGATAGCATAGAGGCGAGCCGTTTTTCGTGGAAACGCACGAGCAACGACGCCATGGCAGACCAAATCTGGAACGCAAATCATATGGGCATGAAAAGCGTGACCGTATCGGCAACGGAGGTCCTTAAGCAGGCGTCGTTTCGCTGCGAGCTGGCAGAAGCCATTTTGCCAATGCCATAGAGAGAACGGAGACAAGCCCATATGCGCATATAAGGGGGGCGCGAGCAAACGCCTCTTTATTGTGCCTATATGGTAATTGTTGAAAGTGCAAGGAGGACAAGAACATGGCAATCATAGCAACTGGTCAAATCAGCATCGTCGACCTTTCGGATGGCAAGAGCCTAAGCTGCTACATCACGAGCAATCTACCCAAAGTGCAGGTATCCGACCCAAACCCTGGCGGCGGCCTGAATCCTGATTGGACCGCCTCGCCCTCGCTCGTTTTGACGCCGGTGGTATTCGCCAATCAGACGGCACTTCCGCTCGGTTCCGCCGGGCTGAGTGTCACATGGAAGCGCAAAGAAGGCGCGGGCACGGAGGCGGTGCTCGCGTCTGGCGAAACGGCATCTGGCGGCGTGCTCACCATCGTGCAGAACAAGCTCGTGGGCGTGCCCTCCGGTTTGCTCACGTATCTGTGCTACGTCACATACACCGACCCGGAAACGAACATCCCCGTCAACATCGTTTCGGACATTACTTTCAGCCTGATTCAAACCGCGCTCCATGCGCAAAGCGTCTGGATCAGCGGCGAGCAGCTCTTCAAGTACAATGCAGAGGGTGCGGTTTCGCCCGCGCAAATTGCCCTGACCGCACACGCTGCCAACGTATCCATTGCCAGGTGGCAGTACCGGAATGCCAGCGGCGAATGGACGGACTATCCGACCACGTCGGACAATACTGCCATCAATGGCGCAACTTTGAATGTCAAGCCCACGCATAGCGTATTCGTGGGGGACGGCGCGACGCTGCGGGTGCTCACCAGCAACGCGGACGTAACGGATGTGTTTTCCATTTATAAGGTACGCGACGGCCAGGACGGTACGCTCGGCGCATCTGCGCCCATGGCGTTTTTGTCCAATGAAAACCTGTCGTTTGCCGCCAACGCCAATGGACAGGTAGCCGCCACAACGCGCGTGTGCAATGTTGTAGCGTATCAGGGAACCAGTAAGGTTACGCCTGCCGTGGGAGAAATCACCGGCGCGCCAGCGGGCATGTCTATCTCCAAAGGCGCGGCGGCGGACAATGAGATCCCCATAACGCTATCCATCTCTGCAAACGCCACGCTGGGCGGCGCAGGGCCGCAGCAGGGCGAGCTGTTGGTGCCTATAACGTCGCCAGTCAATACCACGCTCAAAATCGCCTGGAGCAAGATCAATACTGGAGCAACGGGCCAGACCGGCGCGGCAGGCGCGGACGCCATCGTCTTTTCCCTGTTTGCGCCAGATGGCACGGTCTTTGTCAATGGCGAGGGTTCTCTTGTCATTGAGGCGGCGGCGTATAAGGGCGCGGTGGAAATTTCCTCCGGCGCGACCTATGCCTGGGCGCAATATGCGTCCGGCGAATGGCAGGCATTGTCCGGACAGACGGGTTCTTCGCTTACGGTTGCAGGTAGCATGATCAGCGGCGTGGGTACGTTCCGCTGCAGCATGGCCTATGGCGGCAAGACGTATACCGATACGCTGACGCTTACGGACAAGTCGGACAATTATCAGGCGAACATCGAGAGCTCGGGCGGCGATGTGTTCAAGAACGCGGTCGGCACATCGACGCTGCTGTGCCGGCTGTTTCAGAATGGGCAAGAAGTCGATGCGGCGGGAGAAGAACATACGTATACCTGGTACAGGCGCGATAAAAACGGCGACGCGCTCGACGAAGGCGCGGCGTTCGCCACAGGCAAATCCATTCAAATCGACGGGGATGATGTAGACGGCAAAACGACGTTTATTTGCGAGGTGTCATAAGCCATGCTGGCCTGTGCGCAGATCACCATCCGGGACGCCATGGACGAGCTGTATGCGTCGGCGATAGCGCCTGAAGATCCAGCAATGGATCAGCTGTGGCTGGATACATCGGCATCGCCGAGTGTGCTCAAGCGCTGGACCGGCACAGCTTGGGAAACCGTCAACGATACTGCGCCGCTCGTGGAACGGATTTTGCGCGCGGAACAGCGCGTTACCGACGAAGCGATTCTTGCCACGGTCACAGAATCGGAGGCGTATCAGGGCCTGGAGACCCGGCTGAGCTCTGCGGAACAGCAAATCACCAGCGACGCGATTCTCGCCACCGTCCGTTCCAGCGCGGAATACCGCAGCGATGTATATGGCGAGCGCAATTTCGTTTTGCTTTCACACCTGCACGCGACGTTTATCGATAACCGGTATGTGAATGCGTCTGGAACGGCGACACAATATGCCCAAATTGGTTTCACTCTGTCCGAGGATTTGTACGCGGCCAGCGGCCAAGGGAAAAACCTGTATATATCCTTTGACATCAAGCGCACGAATGTGGTAGCCACCGCGGATAACATCTATTCTGGGGTCTGGATAAATTATTCGTATTGGGGCGAAAACTGGGATACGGTGACGTCAAACTGGGGCTGGTATTTGCGCGATACGGACAGCGATTTTCAAGCGACGGACAGCGACTGGGTGCACATCAAAAAAGGGCCGATGGATCTGGACAAACGCAATGCCTTAAGCCTGATTTACCTCGTCTTTGGCGGCGAAGCGGCGGATGGCACAACGGGAAAGATAGAGCTCCGGAATCCCAAAGTAGAAGTAGCGGGGTTCAGCGATTGGACGCGTGCGCCGGAAGACCTTGCGGATATGCCGGAGCGGTTGTCCAGCGCGGAATCCAAGATAGAGCAACACAGCGACGAGATCTCGCTCAAGGTCAGCCAGACCACATATGACAGCGAGAAGATCTATCGCAGCGCTACAGCGCCCGCAAATCCAACCATGGGCATGCTGTGGTTGGATACGGGCGCAACACCCAACCTGCTCAAGCGTTGTACGCTTGCGGACGCGGATGGGTGGGTCATGTGGGATATCGTGGGCGCACGGGAAGTGAGCGCGAGCGGGGTGTACATTGGCCCGGATACGGTGCGCATCGATACGCCGAATTTCACCGTAACGGTGCCGGGTGCGGGCGAACAATTGCAGATCGATGGAGAAGGCGTGGTAGCCCAGACGATTACCTCGCCCAGCATTGTGCAGCAGTACACGGGCTCTTCCACTGCATATGTACGCACGGACGCTGCGCCGGACGGCAAACAGTATTTCCGCTCTCTGGAGGATATCTTCTCTGTTGTGCGGGGCAAATATGTATCCCAGCTGACCGTATACCTGATGAGCAGCGGAACGCTGAGCATAGGTGACCTCGTGGTGCAACAGATCCATGGCCGCATCCGGATCTATAACATGGCGAACATGATTCTTGCGGGCAGTCTGAGCTTTACCCGATGCGACAGTGTGGAGCTAAGCGGCATTGTGCTGCACAGTTCTCATAGCATTGGCATATCGGTGAGCGATTGCTATGCGTTCGAGTGTGCGGACGGCAAAATCTACGGGCCGGGTACAGGAATCGGCATCAACCTGGGGCGGCACATCAACGCGAGCATCATGAACACGGAGATCCGCGGTTACAGCAGCGCGGTATCCGCAAACTACAGCTGCGTGCTCTTTACGAAAAACCTGTCTGGCACAGGCGCCATATCCGCGTTAGGGTGTTGCCTGATGGCCAATGGCACGGTGCCCAGCGGCGGGGTTCGGGCTATGGAAAACGCGCTGGTGTCCAGCAGCGGTTCCAGCGCATCTGGAGGCAGCGGAACGACGCCGGTGATTCCAGCGCTGCAGACGGCACGCTACAACGCGACGGTGACGCGGACGTATCGGAACAACCGCTGGGAAAGCGAGAGTGGCCTGCGGCAGGGGTATACGGCGGGAAATGGGCAGCATTACGCATGCATCTGGTTCGACAACGCGACATTGCGCGCAAATCTCTCTGGCAAAACGATCGCTTCGGCAACGCTTACCATACGGCGAATCGCTGGATATGGACGGGGCGGGGCGGTGAACGTGTACTTGCACGGGCTGACCAACGCGAGCGCGTCGGGTACGCCGTCGCTTTCTGGGAATTATGGGCTGCTGGGAGCCATGGAGCCGACAAACGTGCTCACGTTTACCCTGCCGGTGGGAATTGTGACCGCGTTGCGCAGCGGCAGCATACAGGGCTTTTGCCTGTATACGGGCGAAACGTCAACGATAAGCGGGGAGGTGTATAGCCGTCATTATGCGGCATTTACCAATGCGGAAGGCGTAAATATGCCATACCTTTCGGTTACGTATCAGTAGAGGCGGAGGAACAAGGCAGAGTGGCGGCGCTCAAAACGGGCGCCGCCGGTTTTGTCAGAAACCATGAGCCTGCAAATAAAAAGTCAAGGGGTAAAAGAGCGAAAGAGGGAAAAATTTTGAGGTAGGGAAAGAGGAGGAAAGAAGCGCAAAGCAAACAGGCTGGAGCGGAAGCGCCAACCAACAGGAAAAAAAACAGAAGGCGTCAGGTCTCAGGCATCAGTGTGGCATAGTGAAAGCAATCCCAGCCAAGCTTCTGACCACAGCGGTCACAGAAAGATTGGTATTCGCGCTCCAGATTGCAATGACAACGAGGGCAGACCGGGAAAGTCGCTAAGGAAGGATTGTAGGAGCGATGCTGCCGGTAGTGAATAACCTGCCGGGGGAAGCGGAAAGAGAGTTCTTCGCCTGCAGCAGAGAAACCCAGCAGTTCGTTGGGCGTCCTGTTGAGCCCATTGCAGAGCTTTTCCAGGGTATTGACTGTCGGGGAAGTTTTGCCGCGAGCGATGTCTCCGAAGTATCTGGAGCTGAGATCGCAGAGTTCAGCGGCGGCTTCGTAGGAAAGATCACCACTGTCGCAGATGCTGAGAACGGAGGAAGAAAGTTTCTTGGAAAACATGCAGAGTCCTCGCCTTCTGTATAGGATATACAGTTAGCGTAGAGGCAGCATACATCCACCTCAAGGAAGAATCGTTCCCAAATTTTTCCAAGGCAAAGGAAACAGAGAGAACGAGTTGCACAGCCCCATGCTTCCGGCAAGAATAAGCGGCTGCGCCGCGCCTGCGGCGCCCTTGAAAGAACCAGCCGTCTGAGCAGACGGGCGCCCAAGAGATGGTTTCACCATCTCCTTCAATCAGGGATTGACCAGGATTCCACGGGAGGAGGCGAGTCCATTGCGGCAAAACAATCGCGGACTTTTCCGTAATAGCGGCGCAGGAACTTGTTTGCGCCGGCAGTCATGTAGACGTAGTAGGGCTTGCCCTCGGAGCGTTTTCGGTCGAGGAACTGGAAAACCGGTTCGTCGGCAGGTGCATTTTGAAGCAGGATCGTCATGATGACGAACAGGGTTTTTCGCAGATAGGGCGAGCCACGTTTGGAGGAACGACAGCTTTTGCTTTCGTGCGAACCGGACTGGTTGGGCATGGGATCCACGCCCGCAAAAGCCACCAGCGACTGTTTCCCCGCAAAGCGGCGAATGTCGCCGATCTCCGCCATGAGCTGAGGGCCTGTGGATTCTCCGACGCCGTACATGGACATGACGGTGTCGAACTCGGGGAGCTGCTTTGCCAGACGCAACATTTCGGCACGGATGGTTTCAACGGTTTTTGAAACGGCGAGAAGTTGAGCGGCAGCTTCCTGTATCAACAGCTTTGTGGTCTCGGTCTTGCTTACGAGGGGGACAACTTCTCTGGATTCCGCATGGATTTTCGCGGCTTTGTCCGCATTGAAGTTGTAGCCGTGGCGCTTGCACCACTTGCGGTAGCGCTCGGTAAAGGCTGCGCAACTGACGGATGCGACACATTCCGCGTGCCAAAAGGCCGCAGCAAAATCTACCCACTTCTGACTGCCGTCTTTGCGGGCGGGGCTGTCGAACCAGCGATTTACCCCAGGAAAGGACTGATCCAGCAGTGCGATGAGGTTATTGGCCAAAGACACCCTGGTCTTGGCATACAGGCTAAACTGCCGGTTCAGGGTGTTCAACTCATATCTTACAGTGTCCATAGGAGTATATTGCCTCAATTCTGCCCAATTGTCAAGAGTGTAACGGGCGATTTTGATCGAATCGGCCTTGTCGGTCTTGACACGGCGCAGCGAATTGTTCCCATACTCCTTGATCAGCAGCGGGTTGACCGCGCTGACGAACACGCCGGATGCATGGATGTACTGGGCGACAGGCTCATAGTACCGCCCGGTATGCTCCATGACCACCCTCGTCTCACCGTCCAGGCTTTTGAGGAAGTCTGCCAGCTTCTTAAGTTCGATGGCGGTGTGACGGACTTCAAAAGGTTTGACCACGACCTGTCCCAATGGACGGGCAACAGCGACCATGCTTTTGTTCTTGGAAACGTCGATTCCTACTGCGTTCATGCGATCTTCTCCTCTGTGTGGATTTGCAACGGATGCTGCCATCCGATCTCATTGCCGATTCCATCTGTTCGGTGACGCGAACGCTCCGATGTTTTCAAAGTCGTGGTTCTACCTGCACAAATCGAACGCTGCGAATGAGAGAATGGCTGACTGACTTCCTAACGGACGCTATGGCCCTTGGAGGGATAAGTCATCCTTGCTTCTCTCATTCTAGCAGCTTGGGCAATAAG
>DVJN01000060.1 GCA_018716755.1 Candidatus Alectryocaccomicrobium excrementavium | reverse complement strand
CCATACCGAACACAGAAGTTAAGCCTCTCAGCGCTGAAGGTACTTGGCTGGAAACGGCCCGGGAGAATAGGACGCTGCCGGATTCCAAGAGATTGCGCAGGAAAAGTAACCTGCGCAATCCTTTTTTTTGTACGGAAAAAGCAGGCAAAAAGATGCGGGGCGGGGAAGGCGTTTAAGCGGGCGCGTGAGCGCCGCTGGTAGCAGGGCATTAAGGGGCAGGGCTCAGTCAAGATTTGGGCGGTGGTTGCGATTTGCACAGGCGCATCGCCGAAGTGAAAAAGGCATTTGCGAAGAAGGGCAGCCTTGCGCAAAGCTGTGGCGGAAGGGTCCGAAGCTCTCGCTTTGGGCGGGGTTGTGATTTGTGTGCAGAGTTGCCCATGCTAACAGGCGTAGTGCTGCCCAATGAAAGGAGACTTCCCTTGTGACGGCGAAAAAGAACGATATCCCGATGAGACTGGCGTGAGGAGGAGATGGATGAAACAGTATAGAGCGCGCAAAATCAAAATTGCGGCCGGGGGCCGAGACCTCTCGCTGCTGGTTTTGCAACCCCTGCAGCCGGCATTTCGCAAAACACCGGGCATTGTGTGGCTGCATGGCGGCGGTTATGCGCTTGGCATGCCGGAGATGGTTTATCTGTCCCGGGCGCTTCCGCTGGTGGAGCGGTATGGCGCGGTGGTTGTTTCGCCGCGATACCGGCTGGCGGCGCGCCATCCCTATCCGGCGGCGTTGGAGGACTGCTATGCGGCGCTCCAGTATTTGAAAGCGCACGCCGAAGAACTGGGCTGCGCGTCTAACCAGATCATGGTGGGCGGGGAAAGTGCGGGCGGCGGTCTGGCGGCAGCGCTGTGCATGTTGGCTCGCGACCGCGGCGAGGTGCGCATCGCCTTCCAGATGCCGCTGTATCCTATGCTCGACAATCGGGATACGGATTCATCCCGCCACAACCATGGCATTTCATGGGGCACGTGGCGCAATCACGCGGTTTGGCGGTTGTACCTCAGGAAGGTGCGGAGCGCAATCCCAGCCTATGCTGTGCCCGCGCGGCAGACGGACTACCGTGACCTGCCCCCGGCTTATACGTTTGTAGGCGCGCGGGAACCCTTTTATTGCGAAATACTGGATTATATTGCGAATTTGCGCGGGGCGGGCGTTTCGGCCTGGGTGGACGTGTATCCCACGGGCTTTCACGCTTTTGATATGCTGCTGCCCTTTCGCAAAATCAGCCGGCAGGCGGCTGCGGAATTGGAAAGGCGCTATTTGTATGCCGCGGCGCACTGCTTTGCACCGCAGGATGGGGAATAACTGCCTCCGCGTGCAATAGCCGCCATGCCGGCCCGGTGCGCGCATGTCCCATTTTGCGCTGGATGGCCAGCCACCCGGCGTTTAGGGCGAACCGGGAAGGGCCTTGGACGCTGAGAAACGGATAGAACCCGCTGCAGGGCGCCGCTGTGAAGGGGAAAATTTCCAGCGGCGCTTTTGTTTTTGGTTTGTGGAAATGTGGCGAGAGGGATTGACAGGGAGTGCGGAGAAGGCGTATACTATAAACTAATGTTATTAGTTTTGGGAGGCGGGATTGTGCCGCGCCAGGGATTGTGCCGGGAGCGCGTGGTCGAGGCGGCTATGGCGCTGATTGAAGAACGGGGAGCGGAGCGCTTTTCCATGGGCGGGCTGGCAAAGCGGCTGTGCGTGAAACCAGCTTCGCTGTATAACCATGTGGAAAACCTGGACGCCCTGCTGGAGGCGGTGGGCTTTCAGGCCATTGCCCGCCTGGCGCGGGCGGAGGAACAGGCCATTGCAGGCCGGGAAGGCGACGCGGCCCTGTTCGCGCTGGCGGAGGCGTACCGCGCGTTTGCGCGGGAGCACAACGCGCTGTACCGGGTGATTATGGGGTTTCCCCGCTGGAACAAGGCGCTGGAAGAGGGCGCGGGCGCAATCCTCCGCCCCATCGGCAGGGTGTTGTCCGGCTATGGACTTACAAAGGTGCAAACGGCGCACTGGCAGCGGGTGCTGCGCGGCGTGATGTATGGTTTTGCCGCGCACGAGTGGGCTGGCGGATTTTCTCACGAAGCAGTGGATGAAAACGAGAGCTATCGCATTGCCATTCAGTGCGTGGCAGATGGCCTGCACAGCGCCGGGGAGGAGCAGCATGGATAGGAATGGGAATCGCGCGCTATTCGCGCAGGCGCCTGTGGGCCGGGCGGTGGTTTCTCTGGTGGTGCCTACGGTGATCAGCCAGTTGATTACCGTGATCTACAACATGGCGGACACGTTTTTTATCGGGCAGATCGGCGATCCCAACCAGGTGGCCGCGGTGTCGCTGTGCATGCCCATGTTCGTGTTCCTCACGGGCCTGGCCAACCTGTTCGGCATCGGCGGCTCCAGCCTGATGGCCCGCAGCCTGGGCGCGGGCGAAGTGCAAAAGGCAAAGCGGGCGGCTTCTTTCAGTCTCTGGACATCCGCCGGTGTAGCGCTGCTGTATGGCGTGGCGCTGGCCCTTTTGCGGCCGGTGCTGCTGCCGCTGGTGGGGGCCAACGCGGAAACCTATGATTTTTGCTGCCAGTACATCTTCTGGACCATCACCATTGGGGCCGTCCCCACGGTGCTCAACCAGGAATTGGCCCATCTGGTGCGCGCGGAGGGGCATTCCGCGCAGGCCAGCTTTGGCATGGCGTTGGGCGGCGTGCTCAACATCGCGCTGGATCCCCTCTTTATCTTCCCGCTGGGGCTGGAAATCGCCGGGGCGGCCATCGCCACCATGGTTTCCAACGCCATCGCCACGCTGTATTTCGTGGTGTTGATCCTCCGCAAGGGTGCTTCGACGAACATCGCCTTCCATCCCCGGCACTACGCGTGGCGCGACCGCATCCCGAGGGAAGTGCTGCTGGTGGGCCTGCCCAGTTGCCTGATGAACCTGATGGGCGTGCTATCCAACATTTGCCTCAATAAGCTGATGGCGGGGTATTCCAACGCGGCGGTGGCGGGCATTGGCGTGGCCAAGAAGGTGGATATG
The DNA here is from genome assembly GCA_018716755.1 of Candidatus Alectryocaccomicrobium excrementavium. Classification (GTDB taxonomy): domain Bacteria; phylum Bacillota; class Clostridia; order Christensenellales; family Aristaeellaceae; genus Alectryocaccomicrobium; species Alectryocaccomicrobium excrementavium. Next base: position 21,980 of record DVJN01000060.1, on the reverse strand, counting down.
CTCTCGTATGCCGTGGCCACGGGCATGTCGCAGGGCGTTTTGCCGCTGATCGGCTATAACTATTCCGCCAGGAATTTTCCCCGCATGAAGGCGGCCGTCCGGGCAGATTTCCTGCTGAGCTTTGCCGTAGCGCTGGTGAGCACGGTCTTTCTGTTCACCTGCGCGGCGCCCATCGTGCGCGCGTTTATCGACGACGCGGAAACCGTGCGCTATGGGCAGCTGTTCCAGCGGATCATCTGCATCACGGGCCCGTGCATTTCCGTAACCATGCTGGCCATCACGGTGTTCCAGTCCGTGGGCAAAAAGGTGCAGCCCGCCATTTTGTCTCTGCTGCGCAAGGGCGGGCTGGACATCCCCTTCATGTTCCTGCTGAACGCCTTTGCGGGCGTGGAAGGCATTGTGTGGGCTACGCCCATCGCCGATTTTGGCGCGATGCTGGCGGCGCTGTTGCTGTTCGTTCCATTCTGGCGCACGCTGCGGCAGGAGAAAGGAGCCAGGGATTGTGGAATACAAAGTTGACGATAAGGCACTGAGCGCCGCGGAATTTATCCCATTTGTCAATCAGGTTTGGCCGGGGGATTATGATATGGACAGAACGCAGGCCGCTCTGTCCCGAACGCTGAATATCACCGCTTACGATGGGAAACAGCTTGTCGGGTGCTTGCGCATCCTTTCGGACGGCTATTTTTTTCGGCACAATCACCGAGCTGCTCGTTCTTCCCTCCCACCAAAAGCAGGGGATTGGCAGCCGGTTGCTTCAGCTCGCCCGGGCCAACGCGCCCACCATGCTGTATTTTGGTTCACAGCCGGGAAGGGAAGCGTTTTATGAAAAGAATGGTTGCCAGAGGAGCTTGCAGTCCTATATGATAGAAAAACGCTAAAAATTGGCGGCGGCGCGGTTCTTTCGCCGGGCGGGCGACAGGCTTACGATTGACAAGCGAGGGGGAAAAGCAGTGAACGAGAGCATGAAAAACCGGCGCAGCATCCGCAAATATCAGGATGCGCCCGTTTCCCGGGATTTGCTGGAGCAGATTTTGCAGGCGGGGAACCTTGCGCCTTCCGCCAAGAACCGGCAGCCGTGGCGCTTTGTGGTGGCCACGGGACGCGGCAAGGCGGAGGCCGTGGCGGCCATGCGCCGGGGCCTCGCGCGGGAGGCGGAAACTCCGCTGCTTCCCGGCAGCGCGCAACACAGGCAGGGCGCCGCCTATACGGCGCAGATCATGGAGCAGGCCCCGGCGGTGATCTTTGCCGTCAACCCGCTGGGACGGGATGTGCGCGCGCCGCTTTCGCCCGAGGAGCGCGTGTATGAAATCTGCAACGCGCAATCGCTGGGCGCGGCCCTGGAGAACATGGCGCTGCGGGCCACGGAGCTGGGCCTGGGCAGCCTGTGGATCTGCGACATTTATTTTGCTTACGATGAATTGAAGGCGTGGCTCGGCGGCGAAGGGGAACCCTTTGCCGCGATGGCCATCGGCTATGCGGCGGAAGCCCCGCGGCCCAGGCCGCGCCGGGCGCTAAGGGACATCGTGGAGTGGCGCGGCTGAGCGCGCGTCAGAACGCCATGCGGATATGACCGGCGGGCCGCGCGGGGGGCAGGCCCAGCAGTTCGCGCCCCAGGCGCACGTATTCGCGGTAGTTTTCAATGGGCACGCCGTTGGGAATGCGGTGATCCAGCGCGAAAACCGTGCCCCCGCCCAGCAATTCGCCGGCCATTTTGTTTTCCAGCTCGCGGCGCACGTCCGCAAGGCTGCCGCGCAGGGCGAATTTGTCGATGCCGCCCTTGAAGGCCAGACGCTTGCCATATTTGCGGCGCAGGGCGCGGATGTCCATGCCGGCCATGGGCTCGGCAGGGTACATGCAGTTCACGCCCGCGGCCAGGAAATCGTCGATCACGCTGGTCATGTTGCCGTCGCTGTCCTGGGAAAACAGGCGGCAGCCCTGCGCTTTGAGCGGTTCCCACACCTTGCGGTAATAGGGCGCGATGAATTCGCGCACCTGCCGGCTGCCCGCCAGCGGGCCGGTTTTGCCCGCCATGTCCTCGTGCACGCTGAGCACGTCGATGGCAACGAAATCGAGCACGCGCTCAAACACTTTAAGGCAGGTGCTGGCCATGTGGCCGAGCATATCGCGGATCATTTCCGGTTCGTCGTAAAACGCGTAGCACAGGGCTTCCTCGCCCATCAGCGCGCGCGGCTCGTCAAAGCCGCCGGGCATGCTGGCCACCACCAGCGTGCCTTCTTTTTGCAGCGTTCTGAGGCGCTTCAGGGCCTCCAGATCGATCCGCTCCGCGGCGAAATCGTACCAGTGGCGCACGCGCTCCCAATCCTCCGGGCCCGCTACCGGATAGCTCATGGGCAGCGGCAAAGTGGCGCTCTGCTTGCACATTTGCATTTTCCGGCCCATGGCGTCGATGGAATACACGTGCGTGGCGGTTTCTTCCAGCACGCGCGGGGCGATGAGCGTGCGCGCGCCGGTATTGGCGGGCGCCCAGGCGTATTTCACGCCGTCCCAGCCAAAGGCGCGCAGGGAAATCTCGTCTTCGCTCGCGCCCTGCGCGCGCCATTCCTCCGCCAGCCCCACCAGCGGGCCGAACAATTCGCAGAACATTTCCCGCGGCGAGGATTCAAACGTCATATGCGCCAGATATTCTTCTCTCGTCCAGAGCATGGCTTGCCTCCTTTGGAATTTACGCGGGGAAATCATCGGTGTCGATGAGCAGCGCGCTGCTCTCCGCGCCCTCGCACAGCGCGGCCAGCGTGATATAGGGGATGCCGCCGCGCACGCTGCGAAAGCCGGGGTGGTAGTGCCCCTGGAACACGGCGGCGGTGCGCCCGGTTTTAAGGAGCGCGCGAATTTCCGCCGCGTTTTGCAGAATGTGGCGCTGTTCCACGCCGGGATCCAGGCATTGATGCAGGAAAAAGAAATGCCGGTGGGCGGTATCGGCCATGGCGGCGCGCACGCGCGCGAGCTCTTCTTCCGGCAGGCGCGCCTGCGTCCAGTCGACCGCGCCGGGCCGGTAGGGGTTGCCCTGCCAGTCGAAATTGGCGTTGAGAAAATGCAGGGCTACGTCTCCCTGCAGGAAGGTGCAGGGCGCGATTTGCAGGCCGGACAGGCGGGCAAATGTTTCCGGCGGGAATGCCGCGCAGTCGTGGTTGCCCATAACGCACGCGCAGGGAACGCCTGCGCTTTGCAAAACGGCGGCGGCGGCGCGCAGGTTCTGCTCATTTTGCCCGGGGGTTTCCTCCGCGTCGATCAAATCGCCCAGGCACACCACGAGCTCCACGCCCGCGCGCGCAAAATCCCGCATGGCCTGCTGTGCGCGCGCAAGCGCCAGCTGCGGATAGCGGCGGCCCAGCATCACCTTCCGGCTGCAATAGTGGAGATCCGTCAAAAGGCCGATGCGCATGCGCAGCACACTTCCCTTCGTTTCGCGATGTCCCCATTATAGCAGAACGCGCGGCGAAAAACAATGGCCGCGGCGGCGCGAAACGGCACAAACTGCTATGCCGCGACACAAAACGCTATCGCCCTGCCGCGCAGTGCCACCGCCCGACGCAAAACGGTATTTACGGCGAACCCGGCGCAATGCTACAATGCAGGCAGAAGATGGGAACATCCCGGGCGGGATCAGGCCCGGAGAGGAAGGAGGAGCGGCTTTGAACGGAACGCAAACCGCCATTGGCCTAAGGCGATTGCGCTTGCGGCGCATCCGGCGCAGGCTGGCGAACGATTGGCAGCTCTACCTGCTGGTTTTGCCGGCGCTGGTATACGTTTTTCTGTTTCATTATATGCCCATGTATGGCGTGCAGATCGCCTTCAAGGATTACAGCACGCGCCTGGGCATCTGGGCCAGCCCATGGGCGGGGCTGAAGCATTTTGAGCGCTTTTTGACCTATCCCAATTGCTGGAAGATCATCCGCAACACCCTTTCCATCACCCTGTATTCCCTGGCGACATTTCCCCTTCCCATTCTCGTGGCGCTGCTCTTCAACGAGCTGGACAACCAGCGCTTCAAGCGCACGGTGCAAATGGTTTCCTACGCGCCTCACTTTGTGTCCACCGTGGTGGTGTGTTCGATTGTAACCCTGTTTCTGGACCGCAGCAACGGCATCCTCAACCATTTGATCGTGGCGCTGGGAGGCGAGCGAAACGACTGGCTGAGCGTGCCTTCCATGTTTTCGGATATTTACGTCTGGTCGGGCGTGTGGCAGAACACGGGCTGGAGCACGATCATCTATCTGGCGGCGCTTTCCGGCGTTTCCCCGGAACTGCACGAAGCCGCGCGCATCGACGGCGCGAGCCGCCTGCAAATCGTTTTGCACATCAATCTGCCGGCCATCGCGCCCACGGTCATCACCATGCTGATTTTGCGCTTTGGCCAGGTGATGGATCTCGGCTTTGAGAAGATCTATCTTTTGCAAAATTCGCTCAATCTGGACGCATCGCAGGTCATCGCTACCTATGTGTACGAAATGGGCGTGCGCAGCGGCCAGTTCAGCTATTCTTCGGCCATCGGGCTGTTCAACACCGTGATCAACGTGATCCTGCTGCTCATTGTCAACCAGGTCAGCCGCAGGGTAGCGGACATCAGCCTGTGGTAAAGGAGGCGCGCTATGCAAAGGACCGTTGGCAGGCACATTCGCAAATCCCGCTCGGACCGGGTGTTTGACGCGTGCAACGTGGCGTTCATGCTGATTTTTTCGTTCCTGATGATCTATCCCCTGTATTTCACCGTGATCGCCTCCATTTCCGATCCCTATGAGGTGATCAACGGGCGCGTGTACATCGCCCCGGTGGGGCTCACGCTGGAGGCGTATCAGAACGTTTTCAAGGAAGACCGCATCTGGATGGGATATCTCAACACCATAAAGTATACGGCCTTCGGCACGCTTTTCAATCTGCTTTTGACCATCCCCGCCGCCTATACGCTGAGCAAAAAGCACGTTCTGGGTCGCCGGGCGATGAGCATGTATTTCCTCATTCCCATGTATTTTGGCGGTGGCCTGGTGCCCACGTATTTGCAGGTAAAGGCGCTGGGCCTGATGAACACGTCCTACACGCTGATCCTGCTGGGCGGGGTGAGCATGTACAATCTGATTGTCACGCGCGTGTTCTTTTCCACTTCCATCCCGGAGGCGCTGTATGAGAGCGCCAAGATCGATGGCGCCAGCGAGCTGCGCATTTTCTGGCGCATCGTGCTGCCGCTGGCCAAGCCCATCATAGCGGTCATGGCGCTGTTTTATTCCGTCGGCCACTGGAACAGCTATTTCAACGCCCTGATTTACATCTCCCGCGACGAATACCAGCCGCTGCAAATCGTGCTGCGCAACATCCTGCTGAGCAACCAGATGAGCCTGGCCATCCTGGGCACGGACAACCTGGAAGCCGATGTGGTGCAGGCCGCCGCGCGCCGCCAGTATCTGGCGCAGGGCATGAAATACGCGCTGATCTTCATCTCGTCCGCTCCGCTGCTCATCGCCTATCCCTTTGTGCAAAAGCACTTTGTGAAGGGCGTGATGATCGGCTCGGTAAAGGGATAACCAGCGGCGCGTGCCGCTAGGGATAAACAAAGGAGGATTGGTTTCGCATGAAAAAACTCGTTTCTCTGGTGCTGGCGTTGGCCGTGCTGCTTTCGCTCGCTCCCGCCGCCTTCGCCCGCGAAGCGGAAGAGGGCCGCAATTTCTACGATTACCACGATTACAGCCAGTTCCCGCTGGGGGACGGCAGCGATTCTGCGGAAAACACCATCTCCGTGGCTGTGCGCTCGGATCCCACTTACAGCGCTGACGCCTGGGACACCTGGTTCTGGCCGTGGATGAAGCAGGCGAGCGGCCTGAATTTCGAAATTGAGCAGGTGCTTTCCACCGCCATCGGCGACCGCAAGAACCTGATGTTCGTTTCCGGCGACATCCCGGACGTGATGATCGGCTTCGGCTTTTCCACCTCGCAGCTGGTGAAATACGGCCAGGTCGAAGGCCAGCTGCTGGCGCTCAACGATTACATCACGCCGGAAATCATGCCCTATCTTTCCCAGTGGTTCGAGGATTATCCGGAATACGAGGCGCTGTGCACCGCGCCGGACGGCAACATCTATTCCTTCCCCTGCTTCATGGCCTACAACCCGGGCAACAGCGAGCGCTTCTTCTGGAACACCAACTGGCTTAACGAGGTTGGCAAGGAAATCCCCAACACGCTGGATGAGTTCCTGGACGTGCTCTACGCCATGAAAGAGGCGCGGCCGGATTCCTACCCGCTGGGCGGCGGCGCCAACGGTGACGACCCGCGCTCCTACATCCTCAACGCCATGGGCTATCTGGCCCCCACTTCCTCCAACAACGACAAGGGCTATAACATCGCCGTGCGCAATGGCGAGCTGGTGATCCCCGGCGGCGACGAGCTCTACAAGGAATTCCTGACCATCATGCACCAGCTGTATGAGGATGAGATCATCAATCCCTCCTTCTTCAGCATGGAAAAGACCGCCATCGACGCCATGATCGCCGAGGACAAGAACGGTGCGATCCCCATCTACGCCTATCTGGCCACGCCCGAGGTGGAAAAGTTCCAGCAGTGGACCAGCGGCTATCCGCTCACCAGCGAATGGAACGATACGAAGCAGTGGCTGGCGGCCTCCACGCTGAACATTGGCGGCTGCGTGGTGTCGGCGGACTGCGCGAATCCGGAGTTGGCCTGCCGCTGGATCGATTTCTTCTTTGGCGATCTGGGCCACCTGTACCAGTGGAACGGCCCCGCCGCCAACAACGACGATTGCATGGGCCTGACGAAGGGCTACGTGATCGACCCGGTGACCGGCGCCAGCACCTATGTGGACGTGACGGACGGCACCTATGAGAGCAATCTGGTGCGCAACTACGCGCAGATGATGGGCTTCTTCAACGTGTTCGGCGCGCGCGGCCATGCCCTGGGCAATCCGGACATGACCGAGCTGAACATCATGCAGAAGTTCTACGGCGCGGAAATGACCGAATCGACCTATGACCTCACCAATGGCGACCAGCACTACCGCTATTCCATGCTGCAGGCGATCACGCCCTATGAGGTGAGCGACTTCCCCTACATCATCTATTTCGACGATGAGACCAACAACATCATCAGCGACCTGGCCTCGGTGATCACCCCCTATATCGAAACCGAAACGGCCAAGTTCATCACCGGCGTGCGCGATCTGAGCGAATTCGACACCTATCTGGAAGAGCTCAAGGCGCTTGACTTTGACACGTATTTGGGGTATTATCAAGAGGCATACGACGCATATCTGGCGGCGAAGTAAAAGGAAAACACAGTTTTGCACGGGCAATCTGCGCGCACGGCGGCGCGGGTTGCCCGTGCTGTGGGAAGGGAAATACCTATGGCGAAGCGAAGGGAATCCAGCATGCGTCTGCGCCATTTTGGCTCCTACATGGGCGTGGTGCTGTGCGCGTGCGTATTGATCGGCATGCTGGGCCTCAGCCGTGCCATAAACGAAATCTACGAAGCGAGCCGGCTCGAGTATCAGGAGCGCATGGAGCTGGCGGTGGAAGATTTGTGTTCCCAGCAGGAAATTCTGGAAAATGTCTCCTTTCGCATCAAAAGCTCCGCCCTGTACCGGCCCTTTTTCACGGAGCGCAACGCCTATTATGAAACGGAAGTTGTGGAGGACATCCTCAAATACCGGGATTATTCGCCCCTGATCGATGAGTATTACCTGCTGCAGCGGGAAACGGGCGATGTGTATTCGCCCCAGGGCAAGCTGACATTCGCCCAATTCGCCCAATACCGGCTGCGGGTGGAGGAACCATGGCTCGACGGCCTGTTTTCCGGCATGGAAATGCAGATTCTGGCGCATCCGCACGATGCGGATACGCTGCTTTTTGCACTTCCCTTCCGCGTGCAGACGGACGGCGTGCGCACGCCGGACACCTGCCTGATTTTTCTGATCAAGCGCGCCGCCCTGGCCGGGCGGCTAGAGCGCATCAGCGCCCTGGATCCCTCCGTGCTCACCGTCTACTGGCGGGATTTCCCGTTGCTGGGGGATCCGTCCATCCTGGAGCGGGAGACGATTTCGGTCGCCAGCCAGGAGGGGGATTGGCAGATTTTTTCCTTTGTGCAGCCCGCGCACATCAACCAGCGCCTCATGGATTTCCGGCGCTATTTCATCCTGGTGCTCACCCTGGGCACCGTATTCCTGCTTGCCATGGCCGCGCTGATTGCCGGCCGCAGCTACCGGCCCATAAGCCGCCTCACCGCCCGGCTGAACATTCCGCAAAACGCCAGCGCGGAGGACATCGAGGCGGCGGTGAACGCCCTGCAGGACGCGCAGAGCTACACCAAGCAGCAATTGCAGAACGATTTGGCCGGCATCGCCCGCCAGCGGCGGGAAATCGCCAAGCAGCTCCTGTTCGCGCGCCTGAATGGCATGCGCGACGCGCGCCTGGACGCCCAGATGGCGGAGGCGGGCATCGCGCTGTCCCATCCCTGGTTTTGCGTGGTGCTGGTGAAATGGCTGGATGGCAAGAGCCGGGAGGAAACCGTCTCTTCCATGGCGCACGCGCTGGCGGACGGCGATATGAGCCTGTATCCGGCGGGGCTGTACCGCGCGGGCGAGAGCATTCTGCTGCTCAATTTTGCCCTGCGCGGGCAGCTGGAAGACTTTTTGATGGTGCTGCGCGAAAGCCTGGAGGTGGAAGGCGGCGGGGTGGCGCTGTTCGCGGGCGACGTCTGCGAGGACATGGGGCAGATCACGCTTTCCTTTGTGAGCGCCATCGCGCGCCGGGAAGCGGAATTTTCGGGGGAAACGGAGCGAATGGGGCCAATGGAAGCGGGTTGGTATGATGACCGGCAGGTGCGGCTGATGATGCAGGCCCTGCGGGAGGGCAATTCCCTCAAGGCGCAAACCTGCCTGGACGCGCTCTGCCAGATGTTGCGGGAAAAATATCCCATGATGGCGCTGCAGCGCTGCATCTGGGCGGACGTCGGCAGCCAGCTGCTCAGAACGGTCGCGCAGATGAATGTGCAGCTGGATCCCGGGCAATTGCACATGTTCCTCATGGCGGTGGATACGCACAGCTTTCAGCAGCAGCTTTCCCGGGTGCTGGAGCAGGCCATCGCCGCCTCGAATGCGCGCACGGCTCAGGAAAACCAGCAGATGGAGCGCAATGTGGTGGAATACATTCAGGCGCACCTGTTCTCGCCGCAGTTCACCATCGCCGAGGCGGCGGATGCCTTCGGCATTTCGGAGCGCAAGGTGGGCGCCATCGTGAAGCTGGCCACGGGCCTGCCCTATAAGGAATTCATCATCCGGCTGCGCATGGAGCGGGCCAAGGAACTGCTCGCCCGGGAGGATTGCAACGTGGCGCAGACGGGCGAAGCGGTGGGGTATAACAACATTCCCTATTTTATCAAAACTTTTCGCAATTTCACGGGCTACACGCCCGGCGAGTACCGGAAACTGTTTGAGGAAAAGGAGGATGCGCGATGAACGCGCGATTTGCGGTAATCACCGATCTGCATGTGGATATCATGCACGACGGAGTGGCGCGCATGCAGGCGTTTTGCGAGGCCGCCGTGGCGGAACACGTGGATTTTTTGCTGCACCTGGGGGATATGCAGTATCCCGAGGCGGATTTTTTGCGGAAATACGCGCCCGAGAGCCTGGAAAAGCGCGAGGGCCGCGCCTGGTTTGTGTGCGGCCGGGATGATGAAAAGCTGGCGGTCAAGCGCCTGGCGGCGCAAACCGGGCTGAAACTGTATGGCGTGCTGGGCAACCACGATATGGATTCCTGCGATAAGGCCACGGCCTGCCGCTACTGGGGCATGCCGGGGCCGCGATACAGCTTTGTGGAAGGCGGCGTGCGCTTCATCGCCCTGGACACCAATTTTCTCCGCGAGGGCGAGCAAATGCGCGATTTTGATCATTGCAACTATCGCGGCCGCCGCGCGGAGGATCTCGGCTTTTTAACCCGGCCGCAGCTCGACTGGCTGGAGGCGGAAATCCTGCGCTCGCAGGAGCCCTGCGTGCTGCTTTCGCACGCGGCGCTGGGCGACGATATTCTCTGCGTCCACGACCGCGCGGCGCTGTGGGATATGCTCGAGCGGGTCAACCGCGAACGGCGGCGCGTGATCCTGGCGCTCAATGGGCACAACCACGTGGACGGCATGAGCGTGCGCCGGGGCGTGCCTTTCATCAGCATCAACAGCGCCTCGAACATCTGGATTGGCCATCGATACGACGCCGTCCGCTACAGCGAGACCATCTGCCGCGCCTATCCGCACATCAAGGGCTGCGCGCCCTATCGCGACGCGCTTTTCGCCCTGTTCACCATCGATGATGCGGGCATTTCCATGCGGGGGCGCAGCACGGGCTTTGTGGGCCCATCGCCGCAGGAATTGGGCTTTCCCAAAGAAGCGTCTTTCTTTGATCCCGCGCCCCTGGTGCGCTCGCGCTCGCTGCCCCTGTGCGCCCTTTCGGGCGATGGCCCCGCCGCCGGGTAGCGGCGGCTTCCTCTCTGGGCGCTGCCGCGCGGATGCCTGCCGCAAAAAGGGCGTGTTGCTGCCTGGTTTTCTGCAACACGCCCTTTTTTTGCGCCGCCGTTACGCGGTTTCCCCGCCCGCCCAGGGCAGCAGGATGGCGTCCGGCAGGGTGGCAAGGTTTTCCTTTGTGATTTCCAGGGTGGCGGATTTTGCGCGCGCGGCGCCGGTGAGCGCGCAAAAGCGCGATGCGTCCGCGATGGGGAAATTTCCGTCCAGGCAGGGGGTTTTGAAGTGCATGGGAATGGTCACGCGCGGCTGTACGCGGCGCATAATCTCCAGGGCGGCGCCGGTATCGATGGTGTAAAAGCCGCCGATGGGAACCAGCAGCACATCGACGGGGCCGAGCCCGTCCACGCCGGAAACGTGGCCCAGATCGCCCAGGTGCGCCACCGTCAGCCCTTCGCCCTGAAAAACGAAGATCAAATTTTCGCCGCGCTTGGCGCCGCCCTGGCCGTCGTGATAAGAGCTGCGCGTGGAGATGGCAACGCCGCCGGTGCGCCATTCGCCCTGGGTGGAGAGCACGCGCGGGCAGGCGATGCCCGAGGTATCGTTGTGGTCGAAATGCTGGTGGCTTTCGGTGATCACGTCCGCGCGCGCGGGCTTTTGCGGATAGCCGACGCTGCAGGGATCGGTCACGATGGTCAGGCCGGCCATTTCCAGGGAAAACGTCGAGTGCCCATAAAAAGTGATTTTCATCCGGATTCCTCCCCTTCGATTTGTCGAATCAATTCTTCCAGCGCCGCGAGGCCATCATCTCGCTCGCGCGTGCGCAGGCAAACCGCCATGCGGCCCCGCGCGGCGCGCACCAGCGCGGGGAACCGGCTGTCCCGGTGCGCGGCCTGCTTGAGCAGCGCCAGGTAGATGCGCTGCGTCTGCGGCGGATAGCCGGTGATGGGGGAAAGCGCGTACAGGCCTCCGCCGCGCGCCTCCCGCTCAAAGCCCGGCACGGGCGCGCCGCTGCGGGTGACAAAGAGCGCGCCTTTGCGGTCGAGCTTGAGCATGGCGCCCTCGCCCAGGGCCCGCTGGGCGGCATCGCGCCAGAATGCCAGATCGCTATTGCCCATACAGTTCCTGGAATACATCCGGCAGCGCGTCCACGGTATCCTGCGGGGTCATGGAAACGATGCCGAGGCGCTTTGCCGCGCGCTCGCCCGCCAGGCCGTGGATCTCGCTCGCCATCCAGGCGGCGGTTTCCGGCGGGTATCCCTGCGCCAGCAGCGCGCCGAGCACGCCGGTGAGCGCGTCGCCGCTGCCGCCCTTGGCCATGCCCACGCTGCCGCTCGCGCTCATCCAGTCGTTCTCGCCCGCAATGTAGCTGGCCGCGCCTTTGAGAAGCGCCACGCATCCCAGCGCGTTAAGCGCGCGCGCGTCCTCCGGGCAGGGCCGGGCGCTCCGCCCCAGCAGGCGGGCGGCCTCCCCGGGGTGCGGCGTGATCACATGGCGCGGCCGCAACAGCGCGCGCAGGGAACCGTCCCGCGCGATGCGGTTGAGCGCGTCCGCGTCCAGGGCGGCGGGCAGGCCGCAGGATAGCGCCCAGCGCACAACGCCCGCATCCGCGCGCAAAGACAGCCCACAGCCAATGGCCAGCGCGGTTTTGCCCGCGAGCGCGCCCTCCAGGATGGGAACCGCGCCCTCCGCGATGGCGCCCTCTTCCTCTGGCAGGGGCACGCACATGGCGCAGGGCTGCGCGATCTGCACGATGGGCAGCAGGGATTGCGGGCAGGCCACGGTCGTGAGCCCCACGCCGGAGCGCAGCGCGGCGGCGGTGGCAATGAGCGCCGCGCCCGCCATGCCGTGCGAGCCCGCGATGATCAGCAGGTGGCCAAAATCGTTCTTGTGCGCATCGCGCGCGCGGGGCAAAAGCGCGGCGCGCAGGTCGTTCATCGTGATGGTGTGCATGGATTTCCCTCCAAAATGGCCACGGCCGCAGCCATGCCGTCCGTGTGCGTGATGGAAAGGTGGATGGTTTCGCCGCCCAGCGCCCGCATGCGCTCCAGCGCCTTGCCCGAAAGCGCGCACAGGGGCTTGCCCAGCTCGTCCACCACAACTTCGATGGCCGCGGGGCCAAAGCCGCGAAAACCCGTGCCCAGCGCCTTGGCCACGGCTTCCTTGGCCGCGAAAATCCCCGCGGCGGTCTGCGCGCCGCGCTCGTCGATGCGCGCGTTTTCCGCTGGCGTAAAGATGCGCGCGCGGAAGTGCGGCTTTTCGCAGGCCCTTTCGATGCGGCCAATTTCCACCAGATCCAGCCCCAGCCCAAGCACCATGCGCGTTTCTCCCCTTCCCGCATTTTCCTATATTATAGCATGCGCGACACAAATCGCGCAAAGGATTTTCATTCGAAGGCTTGTAAAACTTGCGAAATACTATTATAATATCCCTGGGGCGCGTATGCGTCCGCAAAAACCAGGGACAAGAGGAGAAAACACATGCAGGCTACGCAACGCGTCGCGCAGGCGCTCATCCGCAATATCGGCAAGGTAGTGATCGGCAAGGAAGCCGCCATTGAACTCATGCTCAACGCGATTTTGTGCAGGGGGCATGTTTTGATTGAGGACGTGCCGGGCGTGGGCAAAACCACGCTGGCCAGCGCGCTGGCGCGCTCGCTGGATTGTTCCTTCAAGCGCATCCAGTTCACGCCGGATATCACGCCCAGCGATATCACGGGCTTTTCCGTGGTGAATTTTAAAACGGGCGAGCTGGAATATAAGCAGGGCCTGGTGATGAGCCAGATCGTGCTGGCGGACGAGATCAACCGCACCTCGCCCAAGACCCAGTCCAGCCTGCTGGAAGTGATGGAGGAGGGGCAGGTGACGGTGGACGGCGTGACTTACCGCATGCCTGCGCCGTTTATCGTGCTGGCCACGCAAAATCCCGTGGACTTTGTGGGCACCTATCCGCTGCCGGAAGCGCAGCTGGACCGCTTTTTCATGAAAATTTCCATCGGTTATCCCACGGCGGAGGAAGAGGCCGCCATCCTCGAGCGGCAGGCCACGGGCCAGCGCCCCATCGAAGATTTGCGCGCCATCTGCACTGGGGAAGACATCGTGGCCCTGCAGGGGCAGGTGAATTCCGTGTACGCTTCGGGCGAAGTGCGCGCGTACATCGCCCGCATCTGCCAGGCCTCGCGCAAGCATGCGGCGCTGCAGCTGGGCATTTCCACGCGCGGCGCGATTTTCCTTCTGCGCAGCGCGCAGGCCTGCGCGCTGCTGGCCGGGCGCGATTATGTGATCCCGGAGGACGTGCAGAAGATGGCCGCGCCGGTGCTCGCGCACCGCATCCAGCTCAGCCCCGAGGCGCGCATGCGCAATATGACGCCTGAACGCGCGCTCGCAAGCGTGATGAGCGGCGTGCAGGTGCCCGTGAAGGTGTAGCCATGCGCGCGAGGACGGCCATAGTTTTGCTCGCGGCGGCCACGCTGCTTGCCTGCGCGCTGTCCACGGGCGCGGGGGTGTATTACCTGTTGTTCTTTTTTCTGTTGGCGCTTTTGCTGCTGGCGCTGGCCAGCGCGCTGGGCACGCTTTTGACCCTGCGGGTGGATGTGCGGGGCGTGCGCGCGCGCGCCGTGCGCGGGGAAGCCGTGCCCCTCATCGTAACCGCGCGGCACCTATGCCCCCTGCCGGTGGCGGATGTGCGCCTGATCTTCGCCATGCCCGAGGACGATTTGGGGGCGAACACCATCACGGCGTTTTTGCCGCCGTTTGCCCGGCGCGAGTTCCGCTTCGTGATGCGCTGCCCGCACCGGGGCGTGTATGAGGCGGGCATGGATCGTGCCGTGGTTTCGGATATATTCGGCCTCGTCGAGCTGCGCCGCCATCTGCGCGGGCAGAAAGTGCGGGTGGAGATCCTGCCGCGCGCCCGGGATATGGAGGCGCTGGAATTGCGCGCGGGCGAAACCGGCCCGGAATCGCGCAGCCGCGCCGCAGAAGACGCGAGCTCGCCTTCCGGCGTGCGCGCCTGGCAGGATGGCGACGTGCTCAAAAAGGTTCACTGGAAGCTGACCATGCGCCGCCGGGAGGTTCTCGTGCGCACGTATGAGGAATCGGCCCGGCCGGATACGCTGATCCTGCCGGATCTCTCGCCCATCAACGCGCTGAAGGATCAGGCGCTGACCATTGAGGACTGCGTGTGCGAAATCTGCCTGGGCGCGGCGCGCGCGCAGCTTTTGAACAGCGATCCCGTGAGCATGCCGCTCACCTGCGCTATTCCCTCGGAAAGCGCGGGCCGCTCCATTGCAGAGCTGCCCGGGTTTCAAACCGCGCTGGCGCGCGCCACATTCGATAGCCCGTATTCTTACGAACAGGTGCTCTCCAGCATGTACCGCCGGATGCAGCGCACCGGCGGCGTGGTGCTGGTGACGGCACGGCTGACCATGCGCATCGCGGACGCGGCCGTGCGCATGCGCCAGATGGGCATCACGGTGAACGTATTCTGGGTTTCGGACGCGCAGCGCGACGAAGCGCTGGCGCTCACCGCGCGGCTCAAGCTGGCCGGCGTGGGCGCGCGCGTGATCAACCCATGGACGGCGGAGGAATCGGCATGAGCATTCGCGCGAAAAAAGCGGTGGAGCTGTTGGCGGCCGCGCTGGTGGCGGCGCTGTTCTCCGGCTCCATCGCGCACATCGCCGCGGGCGCGCTGGGCATCGCCACGGGCGCCGCGCGGCTGTATCTGGCGGCGGCGTGCGCGAGCGTGCCGGTGGCCGCGTGTTTTTTCCACAAATGGGCGGGCCTGGCGGCGGGTTGCGCCGGCGTGGCCGCGCTGGCCCTTTTGTATCGCGCCGAAGCCGCCAGCGCGTTCCGCGCGCTGGGCGCGGCCGCGGTTTCGCTGAGCGACTGGGGCCCGTTTGCCCTGGGCGTGGGCGCGGCGTTGCTCTCGCTGCTCGCCTTTGCGCTCTGCCGCGCGCGCGGCGGCGCGTATCCCGCCTTTGCGCTGCTCGCTGTGGTGCTGGTGATGGCTTGGGAGCTGGACGCGGATTTCTCCCTCTGGCGCGCGTTCCCGGCGCTGGTGGCGCTGTGCGCCATGCTGGCCGCGGGCGCAAATGGCCCCGCGGGTTTGGCGCGTTCCCTGGTTCCGGTGGCGCTGGCCAGCGCGCTGCTGGCAACCGTGCTCGTGCCCGGCGGGCGCGTCGTGTATCCGCCGCTGGAGCAGGCGGCGCAGACCGCGCGGGCGCTGTTCGAGGATTATTTCCGCTTTACGCATTCGCGCGTGGCCTATTCGCTGTATATGGATGGCTACAAGCCGCTGGGCGAGGCGCTCGGCGGCCCGGCAACGCCGTATACCGACGCGGTGATGCGCGTGGAAACGGAGGAACCCGTGCTCTATCTGCGCGGATCCATCCGCGATACGTATACCGGCTCGGCCTGGACGGACGATTCCGTCAAGAGCCGCTACCTCTTCATCGATCCCGTGCGCCTGGGCGTGCGCGCCGGGGTGTTTGAAACCCGCCCCGAAAATGGCGATGCGTTCCGCGAAGCGCGGGCGAGCGTCACTTTCCTTTCCGAAGGCACCAGCACGCTATTTGTGCCCCACCGGGTGACGGATATCGAGGCGCCGGTTTCCATGGCCGTGTATTTTAACACGGCGGGCGAGGTGTTCCTCCCGCGCGATGTCGAGGCGGGGGACACGTATTCCTTCACCGCCCTGGTGCCGCAGAGCGAGGCGGTGCTGGCGCAATATTCCGGTACGACCGCGCTGGAAGAGGCCGGCGCGCGCCTCACCGCGCTGCCCGCTTCCCTGGACGCGCGCGTATACGAACTGGCGGCCAGCCTCACGGCGCTGGCGTCCACCGATTTCGCCAAGGCTGCGGCCATCCGCGATTATCTGCGGGAAAATTACGCCTATACGCTTGAGGGCGCCTATGTCGATCCCAGCCAGGATTTCGTTTCGGCCTTTCTGTTCGACCTGCGGGAAGGCTACTGCACGTATTTCGCCAGCGCCATGGCGGTGCTCGCGCGCGCGGCCGGGCTGCAGTCCCGCTATGTGGAGGGCTACCGCGTTTCCCCGGAGGGGGGCGTGGCTCTGGTCACGGGCGAGGACGCGCACGCCTGGGCGGAGGTATACATCGAGGGGCTGGGCTGGCTGGTGTTCGAGGCCACGCCCGGCAACGGTTCCCAGGGCGGCGGCTCGGACGGCGCGCAGGAGGCAGGCGCCACGCCTACGCCGCCGGGCGGGGTGGGCATCCCTACGCCTACGCCGGATCCGGGCACGAGCGCGCCTTCGCCAACCCCATCGCCCGCGCCGCTGGATGGCGCATCGGGCAACACGCCCACGCCTTCGCCCGATGCGGGTGCGAATCCGCCCACGCCCACGCCGGATTCGGGCGCGAATGCACCCACACCCACGCCGGACCCGGGTGCGAATTCGCCCACGCCGCCGCCGGACAGCGAGCGGGATCAGCCGCCGCCGAGCCTGGCCTGGCTGTGGTGGCTGCTGGGCATTCTGGCGCTGTTGGCGCTGGCGGCTTTCGCCCTCTGGCGGCGCTATCGGGCCAGCGACCCTGTCCATGTGGCCGCTTCCGTGCGCGACCGGGATGTGAAGCTGCTCATCTGGTATCGCGCGCTGCTGGGCGTGTTTGCCGCGGAAGGCCAGTTCCCGGAAAACGGGGAATCCCCCGAGCGGTTTGCGCACCGCATGCGCGCGGCCGGACTGGCCACGGAATCGTTTGAGCGCTTTGCCAGCGCGGTCACAGCCGCCCGCTATGCGGGCAAGGCCGCCTCCGGCGAGCAGTTGGAATGGGCTGCCGCGGCCTATGCGGAACTGGCGGCGCAACTGCGCCCGCGCGAACGAGCGCGCTATGTATATGCGCGGCTGCTGCACGGCCTGGGCGATTACGCCCACATTCCCTAAAGGACGGCCGCTTCCCCGGCGCTTTCCGCCGCGGGGAGCGGCCTTTGCCTGCAATATTGCCAAAAAGAGATCCCCCGTGCAAAGGGAAGCCCATTCGCACGGGGAATCCGGCGTTCGCACGGGGCCGCTGTTGCGCGCGCCCCTTTATGCCTTTACTTCTTCGCCCAGCTCGCTGGAACGGTAAATCATATCCATCAGGCGGCTGGTGATGATGGCCTTGTCGATGCTGGCCTTGGTCTTGATGCCCTGCGGCGCCTTGATCAGGAAATCGCGCACTTCGGCGTTGTACATATTCTCGGTCTGGTACTTAAAGTGGGTTTCGGTGAGCATGCCGTTGAGCGTGGAATAGAGGACGAAGCCGCCGCCATATTGCAGCTTGATGCCGCCCTTATCGCCCATGAACTCGATGAAAGTCGCGCTTTCGCCGATGTTCTGCGCCCAGGCGCCGTTGAAGGAAAGCGTCGGCCCCTCGGTGCGCACAAAGCCCGTCACCATATCGTCCACGTCGTACACGCCGTCTTTCACCGGCGGGCCGGCCCACATGTTTTCGTAGACGTAGCCCTCAATGTCCTTGCCCAGCACGCTATACGCCGCGGCGGAAACGGTTTTGATGGCCGGATCGCCCAGGCAATAGAGAATCAGATCGAGATAGTGCACGCCCCAGTCGATCAGCGCGCCGCCGCCGCTGCGCGCCTTGGTGGTGAACGCGCCGCCCAGGCCGGGGATGGAGCGGTGCGCGCGGAACGAGCAATATACATGGTACAGGTTGCCCAGCACGCCCGCCTGAATCAGCTCGGCGATTTTGATGACGGAAGTGTTGAAGCGGTTGCACACGCCGATGTTGAGGATCACGCCGTTATCGTCGGCGGCCTTTTGCATTTGCGCGGCCAGGTCCGCGTTCATGGCGGCGGGCTTTTCGCACAGCACGTTCTTTTTCGCGTTGAGCATATCGATGGAAATCACCGCATGCTCATAGTTGGGCGTGCAGATGGAAACGCAGGTGACCTCGGGATCGTTCACCACATCGTGATAGTCGGTGCACACGATGCCGCTGCCGTATTTGTCCCGCAGGGCGGTAGCGCGCTCTTCGATCAGGTCGCAGAAGTATTTCACTTCGCACAGGTCGCTGGCTGCCTGATAAGCGGGCAGATGCGCGCTGCTTGCGATGTTGCCGCAGCCGATGATGGCAACTTTGATTTTGCTCATGGCGTAAAATTCCCCTTTCCTTCGGTGCCAGCCTGGCCGGCCCAATTTATGCCGTAGCAATGTACTGGAATCTCTGGTTTCTATCATATCACGATTTGGCGCGCTTTGCAATCCCCAATCCCTTTCAGGGCGAAAAAATTTGCTTCCCGGGATGGAAAGTTTACTTGACATTTTGCGGTAGCATGCTATAATGGGAAATATGGAAAGCTTGCTTTCCGTCGTAGCGTGGACAAAGTGCCGGTAGAACGAGGCTTCCGCTTGCAAAATGGCGGAGTATGCGGCGAAGATGGGATGATGAAAGAAGGCGCGCCATGAAAAATCGCTTGGAAGAGATCCGGAAAGCGCGGGGCATCAAGCAGGAAGAGCTTGCCGCCGCGCTGGAAGTATCCCGGCAAACCATTGGCTCGCTGGAAAACGGGCGTTACAATCCTTCCATCGTGCTGGCGTTTAAGATCGCGCGGTATTTTGGCATGCGCATCGAAGATATTTTTATCTATGAGGAAGAAGAGCCATGAAGAAGAAAGCGGGCGTCTATTTTGCGGTTGGGCTGGCGGGCATCGCTTTTGCACTGGCCGCGAGATTTTTTCTGCAGGGCGCTTTGAGCCAATCGCAAGCCGGGGCGATGATTGGCGTAGGCGCCGGGCTGTTTGGCTATGGCGTGGGGAAAGGGTGCGTGGCCCTGTGGGGCGAAAAGCATCCCGATCTCATGCGGCAGAGCGAGATCGAGGAAAAGGACGAGCGCAACCGGCTGATCCGCAGCAGGGCGCAGGCCGTCTCCGGCGAGATTTTGCACTGGCTGTTGATGGCCGCAGCCTGGGCGTGCATCTTTTTGGATGCGCCATTTTGGCTCACTCTGCTTCTGGTGGGCGTATTTTTGCTCAAAACGATGCTGGACTTTGTCCTTATCGCGTATTATCAAAAGAGGATGTAGCGGAGGTTTTCATGAAATTTGTTATCGAACATTTGGCCAAGAGCTTTGAGAAAAAGCAGGTTTTGAAAGACATCACTTTTTCCTTTGAGGCGGGCAAAATCTACGGTCTGCTCGGCAGGAACGGCGCGGGGAAAACGACGCTTTTCAATTGCCTGAATCGCGATCTCAAGGCGGATGGCGGGAATTTCTATATAGAAGAAAGCAATGGCGCCCGCCGCGCGGTCGTCGCGGAGGATATCGGGTATGTGCTTTCCACGCCCACCGTGCCGGAATTTCTGACGGGCAGGGAGTTTCTGAAGTTCTTTATGGACATCAACGAAAAGTCCCTCAAAAACCCGCGCAGCATCGATGAATATTTTGATTTCATGAGCATTGCGCCCGAGGACAGGGATAAGCTGCTCAAGGACTATTCCCATGGCATGAAAAACAAGATGCAGATGCTCATCAACATCATCGCCCAGCCGAATGTTTTGCTGCTGGATGAGCCGCTGACCTCGCTGGATGTGGTGGTGGCCGAGGAAATGAAGCAGCTGCTGCGCTCGCTGAAGCAGGGCCGCATCACCATTTTTTCCACGCACATTATGGATCTGGCGCTCGACCTGTGCGACGAAATCGTGCTGCTCAGCCAGGGGGAACTGGAAGTTGTGGAGAAAACAAACCTGGACAGCGGGGAATTCAAGGAGAAAATTCTTGCGGCCCTGCGGGAGGAAGAAAATGCGTAAAACCCTGCGGATCTCGTTTGCCCTGAAAAATACGTATCGTGTAAACGGCATCCTGTTTTCCCTGAAGCAGATCCCGCTCTTAAAGCGCCTGCTTCCGGCGTCGCTCTATCGGTCCAGGGGGCTGAAAGTCTTCGCGAATGTGCTGTCCGCCGTGTGGGAAATCGCCTCCGCCTTCATTGGCAAGTTCCTTTATTTCATCACGATGGTTTGCGGTATCGGCATCCTTTATCAGCAGTTGCCGGAAAACGCGGTACTCCTGCACATCCTGCTGTTTTTGACGGTGATTGGCTGCTTTGTCAATACCAATCTTTTCAACCCCACAAAGGACAAGTATTACGCGATGATCCTGATGCGCATGGACGCCAGGGAATACACGCTGGTCAACTATCTCTATGCGATTTTGAAGGTTGTAATCGGTTTTTTGCCGTTTGCCCTTCTCTTTGGCCTGGACAGGGGCCTGCCCCTGTGGTTTTGCCTGCTCCTGCCGCTTTGCATCGCGGGGATGAAGCTGTTTGTGGCGGCCACCTCCCTGTGGGATTATGAAAAGCGGGGCTTTGGCTATAACGAAAACAAGCTGTCGAAATATGTGTGGGGCGGCATCGCCCTGTTTTTGCTGATCGCTTACGTTCCACCCGCCCTGGGATTTGCCGTGCCGCCCATCGCCTCCATGGCGGTCTTCCTGGCCTGCATTCCCCTGGGAGCGGTTGGCCTGGCAAAGGTGCTGACCTTCCGCGATTATCGCGGGATCAACAGGGAACTGCTCGCCGGCCTTACCAACCAGATGGATTCGCAGGCGGCCGTCCAGATCCTCAAGCAGGCAAACGAAAAGAAAATATCGGCGGATACCTCGATTTCCAGCAACCGCAAAGGATTCGAATACCTCAACGAGTTGTTCATCAAAAGGCACAAAAAGATCCTCTGGGATTCCACGAAAAAGATTTCCTACATATGCGCTTTCCTCGCCGTCGCGGTGCTGGTGGGAATTTATCTGCTGCCGGAAGAAAAATCCGCCATCAACGAAATCGTGATGACCTGGCTGCCATATTTCGTGTTCATCCTGTACGCCATCAACCGCGGCACGAACTTTACACAGGCGCTCTTTATGAATTGCGACCACAGCCTGCTGACCTATTCGTTTTATAAGCAGCCGGGCTTTATCCTGCGGCTGTTTCAGATCCGCCTGCGGGAAATCATGAAGATCAACGCGGTTCCGGCGCTGGTGATCGGCGTTGGGCTGGCGCTGATCCTCTTCGCCACCGGCGGGACGGACAATCCGCTCAATTATGCCGTGCTGATTGTTTCCATCCTGTGCATGAGCCTGTTTTTCTCCATCCATTATCTGACGGTGTACTACCTGCTCCAGCCCTATAACGCGGGCACGGAATTGAAGAGCGGCACATACCGCCTCGTCCTGTCGGGAACGTATCTCGTCTGCTTTGCCATCATGCGGCTTCGCATGCCGATTCTGACATTTGGCGCCATGGCGATTGCCTTTTGCGTGCTGTATGCCATCGTGGCGAGCATTCTGGTATACCGTTTCGCGCCCAAAACCTTCAGGCTCCGCGCATAGCCGCCGCCAATGAATTGCCCCGGCCGCTTTTTTGCGGCCGGGGCAATTCAGAGCATTGACAAAGTATCGGAAGAACGAGGCTTTAATCAGAAATGACGGCGTGTACGTCATTTCTGGCATTTTTTGCAGAGCAAACGCTTGCGTTTGCGGTAAAAATGCATTCCCGCCCCGGTCGCTG
>DVJN01000059.1 GCA_018716755.1 Candidatus Alectryocaccomicrobium excrementavium | reverse complement strand
GCAGACGCCGCGCGCGTGACCTTCGGGCGGTACGATGAGACCGCCGCCGCGCTGGCGCATCCCGCGTGCCTCGAGGGCCGCATGCCGCAGCAGGCGGGCGAAATCGCGCTGGAAGCCTCCGCCCTGAACCGCCTGCGCCTTGCGGCAGAGGTGGGCGATACCGTCACGCTGTATTTTTATCCCCTGATGGGGCGCAACCAGCTCGCTTCTGAACCGATAGCGCGCACCTACACGCTCACCGGCGTGCTGGCGGAAAAATCCGCACACCTCGGCGACCAGCGGGTGGAATATAACCAGCACTACACGCGCTTCCCCGCCGCGCTGGCGAGCGGGGCGGAGGAGATCGCGCCCGGCTCGCTGCCCGCCCGGCACCTGCTATTAAAGCTCGCGCGGCCGCTCACCGAAGCGCAAATCGAGGCGGCCATCCCCGGGCGGTACGCGCTCTACAATTACCAGCTTCCCCTGTCAGGCGCCACAGAAATTTCGAGCGAGCAGCTTTGCATCGGCCTCGTGGCGCTTGCGCTGCTTTTGGCCTCGGGCATGGGCATTGTGAACGCCTTCTCGGCCAACCTGGCCGAGCGCAGCGCGCAAATTGGCATGATGCGCACCGTGGGCGCAACCCGGCGGCAGATCCGCCGCATCTTTGGCCGCGAAGCGTTATTGCTTGCCCTGCTGTGCGCGCCCGCCGCCATCGCGCTTTCCTGCCTGGCCGTCGCCCTGCTGCTGCACATGCTGGATCTGGGCGCGCTCTATGCGCCGCCCGCGCTGCTGCTCGCTGCGCTGGCCTTTTCCGTGCTGTGCGTGATGCTGGCCGCCGCCATCCCTCTACGACGCGCGGGCCGGGTTTCGCCCATGCAGGCCATTCGCGATGCGCAGTTTTTGCGCGCCGCGCGCCGCGCGCGGGTCAAGTCGCAAAAGCGCTTCCGCGTGGAATCGCTCGCCGCCCGCCGCGCGCTCGTCCTCTATCGCGGGCAAAGCGCGGGCGTGCCCATCCTGCTCGCCCTGTGCCTTTTGGTGCTCTGCGGCGCGTATTTGCTGATGAGCGGAAACCTTGCCGCCCTGCAAACCGAGCGGGAATACGATTACAAGCTGATCCTTCCTTCGCCCGGCTATGCAGGATATTACAGCGAAACCGCCCTGCAGCCCCGCTTCACCGAGAGCGACCGCGCGGACATCCTGTCGTTGCCCTATGTGGCGCGCGCGGACGGCGCGCAAAGGGCATATTGCAACCTGGTGCTGGACGAGGTGACGGGCTATCTGCGGCCCGATCCCACGCGCCACACGTATCTGGACGAGCCCACTGCGGACACGTGGCAAGCCGAAGATCGCGAAGCATACCTCACCCTGAAGAACGAACTGGGCATCGAGGGCGACCTCTTCGGCGTGTGGGTGATCGCCCTGCCCGAAGAGCGCATCCTGGCCCATGCGGACGAAGTGCTCTCCGGCGAAATCGACATCGAAGCGCTAAACGCGGGCCGCGAAGTGATCGTGGTCGCGCCGGATCGTATATATGAAAGAACCCGGCCCATCCGCGGCGGCCTGTGGATTTCCTACGCCACGGAACCCTTCCCGGAGCGCGAGCCGGAGGCGCAGTACCGCGAATTCGCCAACGATACGTTCCAGGTGGGGCAGGAATTGGCCTTGTGCCAGCTATTTACCCGGGAATACCAGATCGACCGCAACTGGGAGCGGAACGTGCCCGCCAGCGCGCTGGAGCGGCGCGACGCGTCGCCCGTCACCGGCGCAATCGTGGACTGGGCGGTTGGCAACGCCATGGGCATAGTCAGCGGGTTCGATTCGGAATCCACCGGCAACGTGATCACCACGCACGCGGGCCTGCAGGCGCTCGGCCTGTTTGCAAACGGATACAGCGAATTCGGCGTAGCGTTCGCGCAAACGCCCCCTGCCGAAACCGAGGCGCAGATCGACGAGGCGCTGCGCGAAATCGCCGCCCGCGTGGAAGGCGCGTGGTACGATTCCCAGTTTGCCTTCCTCCGCGCGCAGCGCGAGAACATCCGCAACCTGTTGCTGGCCGCGGGCACGGTGCTTTTGCTGTTCACCGCCATTGCGCTGAGCATGATGGGCAACGCGGTGTCCGGCCGCATCCGCGCGGACCGGCGCGCCATTGGCACCCTGCGCGCCGTAGGCGCGCCGCTTTCCACCATCCTGGGCCTGTACCGGCGGCAGGTGGGCATTTTGCTGGCCGCGGGCGCGCTGGCCGGAGCCGCGCTCAGCACGGCGCTCTTTGCCGCCACATTCCGCTCCTTTGAGACCACTGCTTTCCGCGTCCTGCCGCTGTGGGGCCTGCCCGCGCTGCTCGCCGCCTATGCAGCCGCGGTCTTTCTCGCCTGCCATCTCGGCCTGCACATCAGGCTGCGCAACCTTCCGCGCGAAAGCATCGTCGAATCCATTCGAGAGCTGTAATCTCCGCCGCAAAGGAGCTGATTTCCCGTGAAACGCAACCGCCTCACCCTGACGCGCATGGCGCTGGGCAGCCTGCGCGGGCAGAAGAAGCGCTATTTCGCCCTCGCCTCGGGCATTTTTCTGGCCGTGTTCTTCGCCACGGCGCTCGTGCTCGCCTCCGCGAGCCTGGGAAAGACCATGCTGGACGACTACCGCGCCCGCATGGGCGAGCAGGACATCGCCCTGCTCGACGCCGAAGCCACGGAAGAAGAAATCCTCCAAACCGGCATCGCGCAGCGCATGGGCACGATCGAGGTGTTCGGCGAAATCGCCGCCTCCCCGGAGGCAGACGCCGCGCGCGTGGCCTTCGGACGCTACGATGAAACCGCCGCCGCGCTGGCGCATCCCGCATGCCTCGAGGGACGCATGCCGCAAAGCGCGGGCGAAATCGCGCTGGAGGCCTCCGCCATGTCCCGCCTGCGCCTTGCGGCAGAGGTGGGCGATACCGTCACGCTGTATTTTTACCCCCTGATGGGGCGCAATCAGTTCGCCTCCGAGCCGGTGACGCGCACCTTCACGCTCACCGGCATCCTCGCGGAAAAGGCTTCGCATCTGGAAATCTCGCGCGTGACCTCTGAAATGCACTACACGCGTTTCCCCGCCGCGCTGGCGAGCGAAGCGGAGGAGATTGAGCCCGGCTCGCTGCCCGCCCGGCACCTGCTGCTCGAACTCGCGCGGCCGCTCACCGAAGCGCAGATGGATGAAACCATCCCCGGGCTGTATCACCTGTACGATTACCAGATTTCCCTGGACCCCGCTTTGCTCGACGAGGTTCTGCCCGTGCTGCTCGCCATCGGCGTGGTGGCACTTTCGCTGCTTTTTGCTTCGGGCATGGGCATCGTGAACGCCTTTGCCGCCAACCTGGCCGAGCGCAGCGTGCAGATCGGCATGATGCGCGCCGTGGGCGCCACCCGCAGGCAAATTCGCCGCATCTTTGGCCGCGAAGCGCTGCTGCTCGCCCTGCTGTGCGCGCCCGCCGCCATCGCGCTTTCCTGCCTGGCCGTCGCGCTGCTGCTGCGCCTGCTGGATCAAGGCGCGCTTTACGCGCCGCCCGCGCTGCTACTTACCGCGCTGGCCTTCTCCGTGCTGTGCGTGATGCTCGCCGCCGCCATTCCCCTGCGCCGCGCGGGCCGGGTTTCGCCCATGCAGGCCATTCGCGATACGCAGTTTCTGCGCGCCGCGCGCCGCGCGCGGGTCAAATCGCAAAAGCGCTTCCGCGTGGAATCGCT
>DVJN01000058.1 GCA_018716755.1 Candidatus Alectryocaccomicrobium excrementavium | reverse complement strand
GACATCGTCTTCCACCCGGTGTCCAATTGCTATGTGGAGGAGGTCAGGCCCATTTTCCGGGAATGCTTCCGGGTGCTGAAAAAGGGCGGCATCCTGCTCTGCGGGCTGGACAATGGCATCAATTACCTGTTTGACGACGATGAAACCGTGGTGAAGCGCGGCCTGCCGTTCAATCCCTTAAAGGATCCCGCGCTGTACGAGGCGTCGCTCAAAAACGACGATGGCATCCAGTTTTCCCACACGCTGGAAGAGCAGATCGGCGGGCAGCTGGAGGCGGGCTTCGCGCTCACGCACGTGTATGAGGATACCAATGGCATGGGGCCGTTGCACGAACTGAATATCCCCACCTTCTGGGCGACCCGCGCGGTGAAACCCTAGAACAGGGCGAGAACGTCGCGTGGTCAAGCTGCTCCTTCAGCGGATCGGCCGGACTACGGGCTGCGCGAACGGCTCCCGCGCAGCGCCTTTCAACGCAACCGTTACGTTACGCACGTCCGCGTAGGCGTATAGCAGGGCATCATCGAACATCAAGGCGCAGGAGAAGTCCTTGGCGACGTCCAGGTCCGGTAATTTTTAATCTCCCGCAGGAAGAGTTCCTCTGCAAAGAATTTTACAATGCCGGGTTCCCACCCGCGCCAGACCTGCGCGATGCGGATGCCATCTTTTTTGCAAAATCTCATATCTGCCTTCCTGCGCGCAGCGCCTGTATCCATGTCCGTTCCAGCTCCTTTCAAATCGTTTTTGTAATATAGCATAGGGCCGGCGCAGTTGTTCGCCGCGCCGTGCTTAAATCGATATATGCGGCGAACAGAGTGTACACATGCAGTACGATATGCTGTCTTTGTGCAGAAGGCGAAAATCCGTGGGGCTCATGCCCTCGTAAGCGGTAAAGGTGCGGGAAAAGTGTGAATTATCGAAAAAGCCGCATTCCAGCGCAATGTCCGTCATGGACATTTGCGAATAACAGAGCAGGCGCCGCGCATAGGAAATGCGGCACAGCTGGATGAAAGCATTTGGCGTGCTGCCGCTTACGCAGCGAAAATGGCGCAGATAGGTCGAGCGGGACATGTTCGCCATCTGGGCCAGATCGTTTATAGACAGCTTTTCGCCGAGATGTGACCGAATGTATTCCATGCTGCGTGCAATATCCATGGACGCGGCGCTGTTTGCAGAAGCGGTGCGCCTTCCGCCATCTCCCCGCATGCGCTCCGTATAGGAAGCCAGCAGCCCGATCACCGCGAGCAGGCGCATATTCTTCAGCACCTCCACGCCGGCATATTGCATTCGCTCCAGCGCCACTAGCGCGCGCAGATCCGGGGAAATCGCATCAAAGTCCTGCTTGTATAGGCAGAGGGACGGCGCGCGCTCTGTACCAATGCACAGGAATGGCTCAATTTCAAACAGCAGTGTGTACCCCGGCAGGCAGCGCAATTCGTGATCGTACCGGTCAAAAAATTTCTGGTGGATTAGCGCCTGAAACATCAGCAGGGAGCCATCCGCCTGATACCCGTGCCGCACCCCCGGCGGCACGATGAAAATCGATCCTGGGGCAGCGGAAAAAATCCGGTTCTCCAGAATGTGGTTCCCAGCACCATCCAGCACAATGCTCATTTCGTAAAAGTCACAGTCGTGCAGGCCGATATAGTCGGCACATTGGTGAAAGTAGGATTTCACATATCCCATATGGCGACCTGAGAACCACGCATCGCTCTGCCAGTGAGGAAAGTCGTGTTCCGGCAAATGAGAATTTTCCATAACATCACCTCAAAATTCGAACCAATAATACAAGCGTATGAGATTTATTGTACTACCATTATATCATATATATGCAGTATAGTAAAGAAAAAAGGAGGGCTGCAACTGTGAGCAAAAAATACACCGGAGTCATTCCGCCGCTCATTACGCCCCTGGATACGCGGGACAATGTGGATGAAGATGCCCTGCGCGCGCTTGTGGAGCATTGCATCGCAGGCGGTTTGCACGGCATTTTCGTATGCGGCACCAATGGGGAGGGAGTGCAGTTGCGGGAAGGGCAGCGCACGCGCGCAGCAAAAATTGCTGTGGAACAGGCGCGCGGCAGGGTGCCTGTCATCTGCGGCGCTATGGATACCTCTACGCGCCGCGTGATTGACAACGTAAAGGCGCTGGAAGATGTCGGCTGCCCCTGCGCGGCGATCACTTCCGTGTATTATGCGCGCCACGCGTCCCAGGAAGAAAGCATCCGCCACTTTGCGGCCATTTCCCGCGAGACGACGGCAGAGCTGATTGCTTACAATATGCCTTCCATGACCGGCCTTGCTTTTCTGCCGGCTACGGTTGTGCGGATATCACAGATCGAACGCGTCGTGGGCTATAAGGACAGTGGCACATCCTACGGGGGTTTTCTGCAGGTGCGCGCAGAAACTGATGCCGCATTTGCTTGCCTGATGGGCGTGACAGATCATGCCATGAGCGCGCTGCTGATGGGGGCAGATGGATTTGTGCCTGTACTCGCGCCCCTGTTTCCGCGTCTGTTTGTCGCAGCCTATACGGCAGGCGCTTCCGGCGATATTGTGCGCGCGCGGCGGATGGATGCCTTGCTGCGGGAAACTTCGAAAATCCTGCGCGCCGCCGCGAATATGACGGCCGCAGCAAAATTTGCCATTTCCACGCTGGGGCTGTGCGATCCGCGCGTGGCGGCGCCGCAGGAAGGCGTGAGCGAGGCGGAAAAAATGTGCATTCTGCGTCAGATCGAGCAGGTGCGGCAGCTTTGCGCCGCAGCACAGGAGGAATGGGCATGAATTATGCAATTGCGGAAAAGGTGGTCGCCATTACGGGCGGCACGGCAGGCATTGGCCGCGCAGTGGCTGCGCGCTTCTGGCAGGAGGGAGGCCGTGTGGCTGTGTGCGGCCGCGGAGAGGAAAGGCTGCAGCGCATGCGGGCGGCTTTTCCCGAGCGGTTCCTGGCCGTGCGCGCAGATGTTTCGCAGCCTGATGGCCTGGAGTCATTCGCCCGGGCAACGGTGGAAGCATTTGGCCGAATCGACATCTGGGTCAACAACGCAGGCATGAGCGATCCCATGCCCGTCCTCGAGACTGACGAGGCAGCCTTCAACCGCATGGTGGATCTGAACCTGAAAAGCGTGTTTTTTGGTGCGGCCATCGCTGCGCGGCGGATGCGCCAGTCGGGAGGCGGCGTCATTCTCAATACATCGTCATTCACATCGGTGGTCCCCACGGCAGGTAAGGCGCTTTATGGGGCCACAAAAGCGGCGGTCGACAACCTGACCCGCGCCATGGCGGCGGAATTTGCTGCGGACGGCATCCGCGTGGTATCCGTGATCCCAGGCTATATCGAAACGGAGATGACGCACGCGAACATTCAGAACAATGGTGCATGGCTCACCGCCAACATTGCCGCCGGACGCCTGGGCACGCCGGAAGACCTGGCCGACGCTTATGTATTCTTGGCCTCTGAGGCGGCGGCATATATCACGGGCGTAGCGCTGCCCGTAACGGGCGGCAAGCTCTGTGTGCAGAACTGCACATGGAGCTGGGATCGAAAGCAGAAGGAGAACTGATGGCATGAAACTGCAGGGAAAAACGATTTTGCTGACGGGTGCAGCGGGTGGCGTGGGCCGGGCGACGGCAATGCTCCTGGCCGGGAAGGGAGCAAATCTGGTGTTGGCGGACATCCGTAGCGAGCCGCTCCGGGAAATGGCTGCGCAAATCGGGGATAGAGCCCTGCCGATCGCGGCGGATGTTTCCTGCGCGCAGGATGTGCGCAATATGGTCGATGCGGCGATGGCGCAGTTTGGGCGCGTGGATGTGCTGGTGAACAATGCAGGTGGCAGCGCTAACCTGCTGGGCAAGATTTCGACCTTTCTGGATTCTGAGGAATCTACCTGGGACTTTGTCTTCGCCCTGAATCTGAAGGGCACCTTTCTGTGTACGCACGCCGTGCTAGAGCAAATGGTGCGCCGCCGCGCAGGAAAAATCATCAATATCGCCTCCATCGCAGGCGTTTGCGGGCTGGAGGAACGCGTAGATTACTCGGCTGCCAAGGCAGGCGTTATCGGCATGACGCGCGCGCTGGCGATGGAAGTGGGCGAATACAACATTCAGGTGAACTGCATTTCGCCCGGTCTAATCCTGCATTCTGGCATATGCAAAACGGAGGGGACCTATTTGCGGCGATCTGGCGATGCTGCCGAGGTGGCCTCGCTCATCGCCTTCCTGGCCTCGGAAGAGGCTGACTATATCACAGGACAGAACTATGTGATCGACGGCGGCCGCTGCCTGGGGCCCAAGCAGAAGTAATGCGCCGCCGGAAAGAAAGGGAGCGCCTATGAAAATCCTCTATATCCAGCCTGTTCACGAGGCAGGCATGCGCCGTCTGGCAGAGCACCATGTGGTTTGTGTCGCGCCGGATACTCGGCGGGAAACGCTGCTTGCCTGCGTGCGCGATGCAGATGCCATCGTAACCCGGCTGACTCGCGTAGATGCGAAGCTGATGGCGGCGGCTCCACGGCTCAAGGCCGTATGCAAGCATGGGGTTGGAGTGGATAATATCGACGTGGAATACGCCCGAACACGGGGCATTGCCGTTCTCACCACGGGGGATGCCAACTCCGCAACTGTGGCCGAGCACGCCATGATTGCCATCGGCGCACTGATGAAGCGTACGGTCCACATGGATGCGGCCACGCGCCGTGGGGACTGGGGTGCGCGCGACTGCGGCACATCGGTGGATTTGGCAGGGAAAACGCTGGGGTTGGTTGGCTATGGCCGCATCGGATCGCGCTTGGCGCGGATGGCGTGGCAGGGTTTCGACATGCATGTGGCGGTCTTTGATCCGTATGTATCCGCAGAGGACGTGCGCGCGAACGGATGCGAATGGGTTCCAGCGCTGAATGAGCTGTTGGCGCGCGCAGATGTGCTCTCCGTACACGTGCCGCTGACGGAGGAAACTCGCGGCATGCTGGGGCGAGAACAGTTCCTGTGCATGCGGCCCGGAAGCTATGTCGTCAACTTCGCACGCGGCGGCATTGTCGATGAAACAGCACTGGCGGATTTGCTCGCCTGCGGCCATATCGCAGGGGCGGCCATCGATGTCTTCGCACAGGAGCCGCCGGAGGGATCGCCCCTGCTGCACGCCCCAAATGCCCTGCTTTCGCCGCACTGCGCGACATTTACGGAGGATTCGCGCCGGCGCATGTCGCTGCGGCTGGCAGAAGAAATTGAAAAAATATTTTCTTCGCATGGAATGATTGTACAATGAAATGGATGGATTATGCTATATTCGACGTGATTTGAGCGATAATATGCTATCATAATCTTCAAAGAAATGAGGGGGATAAAATGCGGCCGTCTTTTGTAAATCTTACCAAACCGTTCATTGCCGCCGTAATTACGGAGAGCGATCCGGACAGCTTTATCGCAACGATGCGAAATGCAGAATACGATGGTGCGGATGCGTTCGATATCCACCTGCGTTCCCTGGAACGGCAGTATCACACGATCAACGATCTCACGCGCATCATTCAGTGTACGGACAAGCCCACCCTGATGATCAACTATCGCGGCGATTCCAAATGGGAAGGACAAAGGACGGACGAAGAGCGCGTGGAATCCCATCTGCTGGCAGTGCGCGCCGGCGCATCGGCGTGCGATATTATGGGCGATATGTTTGACCCCTCCCCCATGGAACTCACCCGCAAACCGCAAGCCATTGACAGGCAGAAAAAGCTGATCGATAAAATTCATTCCCAGGGGGCGGAGGTAATCATGTCCTCGCATACCTGGGTGGCAATGACGACCGAACAGGTCTTGGAGCACTTAAAGGAACTGGAATCGCGCGGCGCAGATATGGTGAAGGTGGCTGCAGCCGTGAACAGCGAGGAAGAATTGCTGGAGGCGTTCCGCACAACTGTAGCGCTGAAGCGGGAGATGAAGGTGCCCTTTATCCACATTTGCATGGGGCAGCATGGAAAACTGCACCGCTTTGTGGGCCCCATGCTGGGCTCATCGCTGATTTTCTGCGTGCAGCAGTATACGCCCAAGGGGCATAAGGAGCAGCCACTGGTGCGCGCTGCCCGGGCAGTATTGGACAATCTGGACTGGCGCGTTGCGCGCAGCGCATTGCAGGAGGGAAAATCGTGAAATTGTATCAGAAAACGGCGCTTGTCACGGGCGGCGGTGCGGGGATTGGAAAGGCCATTGCCCTGCGCTTTGCGCAGGAAGGCGCGCGTTTGGCGGTGTGCGATTGGGATGCGTCACGTGCACAGAACGTCGCGCAGGAAATTGTCGGCACGGGTGGAGAAGCGAGGGCATTTTGTTGCGACATCATGGATGCGGACGCGGTCGACGCCATGGCACAGCAGGTGCATGAAAGCCTGGGTAAGGTGGAGATCCTCGTGAACAGCGCGGGCGGCGCGATCGTCGGTGGGCCATTCCAGCGCTTTTCAGAAAGCACGATTGCATACATGCAGAAGCTGGTGGGCATAAACCTGATGGGCACGCTATATACGACGCGCGCCTTTGTGAACGACATGATCGCGCTGCGGCGCGGGCGCATCCTCAATATGGCGTCTATCCAGGGTGTGACCGGAGGTGCGGGCAACGTCTTCTATTCTGCCGCAAAGGGGGGCACGATCCTGTTCACAAAGTCTCTGGCCATCGAGCTCGCGCCTTATGGCATCACCGTAAACGCAATTTCACCGGGCGCCATTGCCACGCGGCCCGGCCCGGCCAGTTTGCCAACGCGCCTGGGGCGCACCGGGCGCAGCGAGGAAGTGGCGGCGCTGGCGCTATTTCTGGCCAGCGAAGACGGCGCATTTATCACGGGAGACAATGTCATTATTGATGGAGGACGCGTATTGGGCGCAATGGGGGAGTGATAAATATGTCACACAAGCGCAGTCATCGGCAATTGCAGGGGGATGAATGGCAGGTTTACGCGCTGATGCTGCCTGCCGCCATACTGATTCTGATCTTTAGCTATTTGCCCATGTGGGGCGTCATTCTGGCATTCCAGAATTACCGGGCGGGCAACCCGCTCTTTTCCCTCATCGGCGTGGACTGGGTGGGGCTGCGCTGGCTGAAGCAATTTGTCGAAAGCATCTATTTCGGGCGCATTCTGCGCAATACCATTCGCTTGAGCCTTTTGAACCTGGTGTTTGGCTTCACAGCGCCCATCGCGTTCGCGCTGATGCTCAACGAGGTGCGGAATCTCCGATACAAGAAATTTGTCCAGACAGCCAGTTATCTTCCGTATTTTGTTTCCACTGTAGTGGTAGCGGGCATTGTGCTTTCTTTTGTGGATATGAACGGACTGCTCAACAATCTCCTAGCGTTTTTTGGTGCGCAGCGCGTGGAATGGATCGTTCATCCGCGGTATTTCCCGGCGATTTACACGGTGACGAATGTGTGGAAAGGGTTTGGGTTCGGGAGCATCCTGTATTTTTCGACAATCTCCTCCATCGACCCCACCATGTACGAGGCGGCGCGCATCGACGGGGCGAACCGTGCACAACAGCTTTGGCATATCACACTGCCGAATCTGATGTTCATCATCGCCGTGCAGCTGATCATGCAGGTCGGATCCATTCTGAATACCAACCGGGACCTCATCCTGCTGCTTTACCGGCCATCCACCTACGAAACGGCGGACGTCATCGGAACCTATGTATACCGCATGGGCATCGAGGGAGGAAAGTACAGTTATAGTGCAGCGGTCAGCCTGTTCATGTCGTTGTTTGGCGTCACGCTGACCATCGTATGCAACCGTATCAGCAACAAACTGACCGGCTACGGCCTGTGGTGACGGGAGGGAATGGCATGAATTTCGCAGGAACCCATCGGAATTCCATTCGCGAAGGCAGCCGCATTGCCGATGGTGCAATCTATGCCGCGGCGCTGCTAATCGCCTTCGTTACGCTATATCCCATGTATTACGTACTGATCCTTTCCCTGAGCGCTCCGGAATACGCTAGCACCATGCAGGTCTATTGGCTGCCCAAGGGGTTTTACCTTGGCGGCTACCAAAAGATCTTTGGCGATATCCGGTTGTGGACTTCGTATCGCAACACGATATTCTACGCGCTCTGCGAGACCGTGGGCATGCTTTTTACCTGTTCGACATTTGCTTATGCCCTTTCGTATAAGAAGCTGCGCTGTCGAAAACTGGTGAATGCATTTCTGCTGATTCCCATGTATTTCAGTGGCGGCGTCATTCCTCTGTTCTTGCAGATGATGCGCATGGGTCTGTACAACACGGTTTGGGCGCTCATCCTGCCCGGTGCGTACTCCATATGGAATATCATCCTGATGAAGGCGTATTTCGGCACAATCTCGGAGGCGCTGCGCGAATCTGCGCGAATTGACGGGGCCAACCACTTTCAGACATTGCTGTACGTCATCCTGCCCGTGGCCAAGCCCATCATTGCGGTCATCGCGCTGTATACCATTGTAGGCGTGTGGAACAGCTGGTTCAATGCCGCGCTGTACCTGGCAGATCAGAACATCCAGCCCCTGCAGCTTTACTTGCGCCGCGTGCTGGTGACCAGCGAGATCGACCTGGTAGTCGATCTGACTACGGCGGAGGAAATCCGCGCCGCGCAGGCCAACCTCCTTTCGGACAGCCAGCTGAAATACACCGTGATCATCGTGGCCTCGCTGCCCATGCTGCTGGCCTACCCCTTCTTTCAGAAGTACTTCGTAAAGGGCGTTATGCTGGGTTCATTGAAGGAATAAGCGCCCGATTCCCATGGATTTGCGGGCAAAGGCCCGGAAAATATATGGAGGTGTTTGAGATGAAAAAGACGGTTGCAATCGCTCTGGTTCTGCTTTTGGCTGTGTGTTCCCTTGCCATAGGGGCACAGGCGGAAGAGGAGATGCTGACGCTTTCAGTTCTGGGACATCAGCGCAGCGGCATCACTTTTGAAGAAGTGCAGACCATCCACGCATGGGATGTGCTGATGGACATGTTTGCCGAAAACAACCTGGTGTTGGACTTTACGGTTGTGGAAGCTGATCAGTACAACACCGTGTTGAATGCGACTATCGCCTCGGGCGATATGCCAGATTTCTTCAAGGCAAGCCTGAGCGAGACGGATAAGATCAACCTCATAGAGAGCGGCCAGCTGATGAACATAGACGACGCCCTCGCTTACAGCGATGGAACCGCCTCCTTTGAGTTTTCCGAAGACGGGTTGTATTCCATCAGCCGGCAGCAGAACACATACGTGGACGGCGGCATGTATTTCTTTGGAAACGTGTCCAAGCAAATTGCCGTGGACGTGGAAGACTTTGGCTCCAATGCGATCGTGGGCAACAATTGTGCGATGCTCATGCGCCAAGACTGGCTGGACGCGCTGGACCTGGATATGCCGACCACCACGGCGGAAGTGCTGGAAGTGCTGCGCGCTTTCCAGGACAATGATATGAATGGCAATGGACTGCGCGACGAGCGCATCTGCCTGGATGTGGATTCATACTTCAATGGCGTAGCGCAGTGGTTTGGCCTGGCACCATTTGTGTATCAGTACAACCATTCCACGGGCAAGGCGGAAGTGCCGGTGATGCAGGATGGATTCGATGAATATATTGCTTTCATGAAGGAACTGGTCGACGCGGGTGTGCTCTTCTTGGGCGATGAAGTTTCTTATTATAACGGAGGCACAAGCGAAGGAAGCTCGCTGGGCGCTGCCATGCAGGAAAACAGCGTCGCCGCATATTATGGCGTGGCGCTAGCGGATCATGCATTGCAGCCGGAAGGTGCCGTGTACGCCATTATGCCAAACATTCAGGGCGCTGAAGGTATCGCGCCGGTGATGAATGTCTCTGTGGGGTATAAGGTCTGGGGCGGATGGGCTTTCAGCAGCGCGGCAAACCCCGAAGCTGTCGCGGCATTCCTGGACACAATCTGCACCAAGGAGTATGCCATTTGGGTGACATTCGGCGTTGAAGGCGAAACGTATACCATTGACCCGGAAAGCGGCCTGTATACCTTCACGGCTTCCAATGTGGTGGCGGATATTTTGGAAACCAAAGTTGCACGCGGCTATCCGTTGGTGATCGACTCCTTCCTGCCGGATGCTTCGCAAATTGGCTGGTATCAGGAATATTATGGCCCGCTGAACTGGACCAGCTATTCCGATTTCCTCGATTCCGCGTATTTCCGGGAAAGCATTGCCACTTCCTATCCAGAGCACCAGATCGCCAATTTTATTACATGGTGCAAATATGCGGAAGAAACGCAAAAGTACAATTTCAACGAGGATCTAGGCATGATCGCACCCATGAACACGCTGGAAGAGGCGGATACGCTGTCCTTCTATGAAGCGGATCTGGATACGTATATGAGTGAAATGCTTTCCAATTTGATCAACGGCACGTATAGCCTGGAAGAATTGGATGCGTATCGCGAAACGCTCTACAGCCTCGGCCTGCAGGAAGTTTGGGATGTGCATCAGGCACAATACGATCGCATGGTGTAGCGGAGGATGAAAATGCGGCTGGTGGGTGCCGCTTTCCGCGATTTGCAGGAATACCCCATGGACGGTCCTTTTTTGCCGCACTGGGCGCGCGTTGCACGCTGCTGGATTATTCGCCCGCCCAGTGCGAGAGCGACCGGATGGTGGCCGAACGGGAAGGCTACAGCGTGCGCATCATCGAGGGCGATATGACCAGGCCCCTGCCGTTTGCGGACGCGAGCTTTGACATCGTCTTCCACCCGGTGTCCAATTGCTATGTGGAGGAGGTCAGGCCCATTTTCCGGGAATGCTTCCGGGTGCTGAAAAAGGGCGGCATCCTGCTCTGCGGGCTGGACAATGGCATCAATTACCTGTT
>DVJN01000009.1 GCA_018716755.1 Candidatus Alectryocaccomicrobium excrementavium | reverse complement strand
GAATAAAAGGTACGAAAAAAAGGTTATCCACAGGGTTGTGCATAAACCCTGTGGATAACCCGTGTATTTCAACACAATACTGTGGATAAAGGGGTCTGGGAACGCCATGGAAGAATCCGTCAACGCCCTGTGGGCCAAAACCAAAGATATCCTCAAGCGCGATATACCCGGCCCGTCTTACGACGCGTGGTTCCGCGATTTGCAACTGGTGCGCGCGGAAAACGGCACAATGGATCTGGAAACGGCGGATACCTTTCACGCCAACATGATCAGCCAGCGCTATCTGGACATGCTGGAAGGCATTGTGCAGATCACCTTCCAGCAAAAGTACGAAATCAAGGTGTACGCGCGCGGCATGGCGCCCCGGCCCACGCAAGAAATGTCACTCACGCTGGATCCACGGTACACGTTCGATACCTTTATCGTGGGCCAGTCGAACCGGTTCGCGCACGCGGCCTGCGTGGCCGTGGCGGAATTGCCCGCGCAGGCCTACAATCCGCTGTTCATCTATGGCGGCGTGGGGCTGGGCAAAACGCACCTGATGCACGCCACCGGCCACTTCATTCTCAAAAACAACCCCGGCGCCAAGCTGCTCTATATCACCAGCGAAACCTTCACCAACGAGCTGATCGCGGCCATCCGGCAGAACACCAACGAGCAACTGCGAGGCAAGCTGCGCTCGGTGGACGTGCTGCTCATCGACGATATCCAGTTCATCGCAGGAAAAGAATCCACGCAGGAGGAATTCTTCCACACGTTCAACCACCTGCGGGACAACGGCAAGCAGATCATCATCTCCAGCGACCGGCCGCCCAAGGACATCCCCACGCTGGAAGAGCGGCTGCGCTCGCGCTTTGAGTGGGGCCTGATCGCGGATATCCAAAAGCCCGATTACGAAACGCGCCTGGCCATCCTCACCAAAAAAGCTGAAACCGAGCAAATCGACATCAGCCACGACGTGCTGGATCTGATCGCCTCGCACGTGGATTCCAACATCCGCGAGTTGGAAGGCACGCTCAACCGCCTGATCGCCATGGCGCAGCTCAGCCATGAGCCCATCACGCTTTCCATGGCGGAAGACGCGCTGCAAGTGATCAACAAAGCGCGCGACCCGCGTGCCATCACGCCAGATCTCATCGCCAGCATGGTGTGCGAATACATGGGCGTTTCGCGCGAAGATCTGCTGGGCAAAAAGCGCAACCGGGAAATCGCGCTCGCTCGGCAATACGCCATTTACATTTGCCGGGAAATGACGAATCTTTCCACCACGCGCATTGGCGCGGAATTCGGCGGACGCGATCATTCCACCGTGATGCACGCCTGCGACAAGGTGAGCGAGCTGATGGACAGCGATACCGACACGCGCCGCACCATCAGCGCCATTCGCCAAAAAATTTCCAGCCGCTGAATTTTCCCCAGGCTGTCCGCACGATATCCCAGGTTATCCACAAGCAAGCGGCCTTGCGGCGCAAGGATTTCAGGGGCTTTTCCCCAGTTTCCACAGCGCTACGACTACTACGAAAAGAATATATATACTATAATTGTACACAACGTCACTGCGGGAGGAATGCACGATGAAATTCATTGCCAATACAGAAACCATCCGGAACCTATTGTCCATCGTCACGCGGGCGCTCTCCGTGCGCCCGTCCCAGCCCGTGCTGGAAGGCGTGCTGATTGAGGTGCGCGAAAATTGCCTGCTGCTCACCGCTTCCGACGGAATGTTCACCATCCATGCCAGCACGGAAGTAAACGAAGTGGAACCGGGCCGCCTGCTCGCGCCGGGCCGCTTCTTTTTGGAAACCCTGCGCAAGCTGCCCGATGGCGAAATGACCGCTTCGCAAACCAAATCCGGCGGACTCACGCTTTCTTGCGCGGGCGCGCGCATCACCATCGGCTGCCAAAATGGCGAAGAATATCCGGATCTGCCGGAAATTGTCGAGCCGCATTCGTTCTCCCTGGAGCAGAAAATGCTGCGCGATATGATCAACGAATCCTCCTTTTGCATTGCCGACGAGGATCCTCGCGTGGTGCTCACGGGCGCGCTGCTGGAAGTTTCCGAAGGCCGCTTCACCATGGTGGCGCTGGACGGCTTCCGCATGGCCGTGCACAACCGGCAGTGCGACACTGGCGTAGCCGAGGGGCAAACGGCGGTGGTGGTGCCCAAAAAATCGCTGATCGAAATCGCCCGCCTGCTCACCGAGGAAGAAGAGGAAACCGTGCTCTTGCAAATCGACCGCAACTATATCTCCGCGCAGCTGGGCAGCGTGCGGGTTTACGCGCGGCTGATCGACGGGGAATTCATCAATTACCAGCGCATCCTGCCCACGGGCTGGAAAACCCGCGTGAAGGTGAATTGCGCGCAGTTCTCCAGTTGCGTGGAACGCGCCTCGCTGGTGGCGCGCGAGAGCAAAAACAACCTCATGCGCATCGATGTGGATGGCGACCGCATGGTGGTCACTTCCAATTCGGATATCGGCGAATCCTATGAGGAAATTGAAGTGGAGACCGACGGCGAACCCATGAAGATCACCTTCAACGTGCGCTATCTTTCCGACGCGTTCCGCGTGATCAAGGATGAATATGTGTATTTGCAGATGACCTCCCCCGTTTCTCCCATGACCATCGTGCCCTTCGGCGGGGACGCGTTCCTCTATCTCATTCTCCCGGTGCGCGCCGCGGCGTAAGGAAGGATGCGATAGGCGGTTTTCGCGCAAAAGTTTTCTCCCGCGCGCGGCAGGATTTTGCCGCGCGCGGGAGAATTGTATTTTATGGGAAAGAAAACGAAAAGAAACCGCGGATAGAGCCACTAACAAGGCAAAAAATTCCAATCAATTGGGAGGCGACGCACCATGCAAACGCTGCTCGCGCGCTGGGAAACCATCAAACAAAGCATCGGTGGAAACCGGGAAAAGACGGGATTTGAGTATACCTTCGGCCAACCCAAGGAAGAGTTTTTCCATGTGACCATGCCTGCCGCTTATTTGCGGCGGATCATCAGCGAGGCGCTGTTCGCCATTCAGCTTTCCGGCGAGCGGCAGGGAGAATTCGACGCGTTGATCGATGAGAGCCTGCGCGTTATGGAAAACGCGCTGCAAACCGAGGGCGCCATTTCCCGCCAGGCGGCCATGCAGGCGGAAGACGCGCTTTTGCCCATCTCCAGCGCCGCCAAGGAATATGAAATCCTCTGCGCCGCGCACGCACACATCGACATGAACTGGATGTGGACCTGGCACGAAACCGTGGGCGCGGCGCTGGCCACGTTCCGCACCATGCTGGATCTGATGCGGGAATACCCGCACTTCACCTTCTCGCAGTCGCAAGCCAGCGTATACCGCATTGTGGAAGAATACGACCCGGAAATGATGAAGGAAATCCAGGAACGCATCCGGGAAGGCCGCTGGGAAGTGACTGCCACCGCCTGGGTGGAAACCGATAAGAACATGCCTTCCACCGAATCGCTTTTGCGCCACATTCGCGAAACGCGCGATTACATGAGGGACGTGTGGGGCGTGCCGGCCGAGGCGCTGGAAATCGATTTTTCGCCGGATACCTTTGGCCACAGCGCCAACGTGCCAGAGATCGATTCCTATGGCGCGGTGAAATACCTCTACCATTGCCGCGGGCTGGATGAGGAGCACGTGCTGTACCGCTGGCAGGGCATCTCCGGCAAGGAAGTGCTGGCCTATCGCGAACCCTATTGGTACAACAGCGGCATCACGCCGGACATTGGCTGCGGCCTGCTCGACCGGTTGAAGAAGTGCGCTGGTCTCAAAACCGGCCTGATCGTGTATGGCGTGGGCGACCACGGCGGCGGGCCGACCCGGCGCGACGTGGAGCGCATTCTGGAAATGCAGGATTGGCCCGTGTGGCCCAAGGTGTCCTTTGGCACGTTCCGCGAATTCTTCCACCGCGCGGAGGCCGTGCGCGAAAACCTGCCGCTGGTGGCAGGCGAAATGAATTGCTTCGCGCCCGGCTGCTTCACC
The DNA here is from genome assembly GCA_018716755.1 of Candidatus Alectryocaccomicrobium excrementavium. Classification (GTDB taxonomy): domain Bacteria; phylum Bacillota; class Clostridia; order Christensenellales; family Aristaeellaceae; genus Alectryocaccomicrobium; species Alectryocaccomicrobium excrementavium. Next base: position 2,203 of record DVJN01000009.1, on the reverse strand, counting down.
ACGCAGAGCCGCATCAAGCTCTTCAACCGCCGCAGCGAAGCCGCGCTGCTGCGCGCCGAGCGCCTCAGCGCCCTGGCAGGCCGCGCGCTGCCCGCGGGGCATGCGCAGGCCTGGCGCAAGGTGCTGTTCACGCACTTCCACGACATCATCACCGGCTCCTGCACGCCGGATAGCCGCGAATACGCCATGGCCCAGTATTCTGAGGCGCTGGCCGCCGCGCAGACGGAGCAGAACGCCGCCATGCGCGCCATGGCCGGGTGCATCGATTCCAGCATGTTCGCGCGCGAGGCGGACATTTCCCAGAGCCAGTCCGAGGGCGCGGGCGTGGGCTATGGCCTGAGCCGGGGCGTGCCCAATCCGGAGCGCGGCGCGGGCAAAACGCGCGTGTACCACCTGTTCAATTCCTGCGCCTTTAAACGCAAAGAGGCCGTGGAACTCACGCTGTGGGATTGGACGGGCAACCTCGCGCGCCTGGTGGCCGTGGACGAAAAGGGCGAACGCCTGCCGCTGCAATTGCTGGATCGGGAATTTCAGACCTATTGGGATCACAAATACGTGCGCCTGCTGGTCACCGCTTCCGTGCCCGCGCTGGGCTACGCCACCATCGCGCTGCAGGAAGGCGAATGCGAGGACTACCCGGTGTATCATTTGAGCGGGCCGCGCACCAGCGAGAGCTATCCGGACATCGTGCTGGAAAACGACTGCCTGCGCGCGGTGATCCGCTCCAGCGACGGCGCGCTGACCTCCTTCGTGGACAAAAAGACCGGCAGCGAGCGAATCGCGCAGGGCGAATGCGCGGGCCTTATGCTCTATCACTGCGAAAAGGCCACCAACAGCGCCTGGGTGATCGGCCGCCGCATGAAGAAAGAGCGCGTGGACGATATGACCGAGCTGCGCGTCAGCCGCGGCGAAGTGCGCCAGCAGGTGGATATGCGCTTTACTGTGATGGGTTCTTCCGTCAAGGCCTGCCTCAGCCTGGGTCAGGACGCCTGCGCCCTGCGATTGGACTACGAGGTGGACTGGAACGAGCGCGCTTCCAAGCAGGATTTTGTGCCCGTGCTGGGCTATGAACTGCCGCTCGGGGAAGCGGTGGAGGCCTTTGAGTGCGATGTGCCCGCGGGCAGCGTCGTGCGCGGCGTCACCCACCACGATATTCCCGCGCTCACGCATGCCGCCGCCCTGTGCGCGGATGGCCGCGCGCTGGCGCTGGTTTCCGAGGGCAAGTATGGCTATACCAACGAAAACGGCGCCCTGGGCGTGACGCTGATCAACACTTCGGAATCGCCCGATCCCGCGCCCGAGCGCCATGTGCACGACATCCGCCTGTGGCTGGCCGTAAGCGCGGGGGACGCGAAGGCGCTGGGCGATCTGGCCGAAGGGCTGAACCGCCCGCTCACCGCCTTCAGCACCATGCCGCACGCGGGCAAGTGCCCCGCCCGCGCCCAGCAGATGGGTTTCGAGGCAAAATCCAGCCGCCTGAGCGCCATTTTGCCGGAGGAAGACGGCATCATCGCGCGCTTCTATGAAACCAATGGCCAGGCGGACAGCGTGAAGATTTCCTTCCCCTTCCGGGTGGCGCGCGCGCAGGCCATCGATCTGATGGGCAACCCCCTGCCGGACGCGCTCGCCATCGAGGGGGACGCGGTGCGCGTCTCCGTTCAGCCCTACAGCATCGGCGCGGTGCGCGCCTACGCGAAATAAAAGATGGAGAGGTGATTTGCGTGCAGGTGATCGATTCCCATATGCACATCAGGGATGAAAACTGCGAGGCGATCGCCAAAGTGGCGGATATGGCCGGCGCGGAGAAATTCAACGTGCTGAGCCTGGCCATGAAGGACAATCCGCTCAACAACCTTTCCTGCCTACTGGTGAAGGCGAAGAATCCCGGCAGGGCGTATGCCTTCTGCTCGCTCACCTATGGCGAGGGGAGCGGGGAATGCCTCGCGCAGCTGCAAATGTGGATGCGCGCGGGGTTCGATGGCTGGAAAATCCTGGAAACCAAGCCCAATCTGGCAAAGGCGCTGGGCGTGCGCATGGACGATGCGCGCTTTGAACCGGCCTTCGCCTGGGCCGAGGAAAACCAGATTCCCATCATCTGGCACGTGGGCGACCCCGCCACCTTCTGGGATCCCGACCGCGTGCCCTCCTGGGCCGTGGAAAGCGGCTGGGCCTACACGGGCGGCGGTTTCCCCGCGCTGGAAGA
>DVJN01000057.1 GCA_018716755.1 Candidatus Alectryocaccomicrobium excrementavium | reverse complement strand
GGGCTTACTTCGGCCTGTTTCCGCCACAGGCGGCGGCCTCCGTGCGCCCCGCAAAAAATGCCAGAAATGACGTACACGCCGTCATTTCTGATTTAAGCCTCGTTCTTCCGATACTTTGTCAATGCTCTGGGGGCTGTGAAAAAACTTTTGTTTTTTCACAGCCCCGCTTTCACAGGAAAATTTCATAGATTTATAGTAATCATCCAAATGGATGGAATTGAATCAATCCAGGATCTGCAGTTCCACTTCCACATCGAACACCTCCGGATTGAGCAGTTCATTGCCCCGCGCGTCGTAATAGCGGGCCACGGTGAGGGTGACGGTGTCGCCAGCCTCAAAACCGTCGAGCAGCGCGTCCATCTCGTCGTAATTCATGCAGCGCTCGCCATTGACGTGCGTAATGCGGTCGTACACCTGCAGGCCAGCTTCTTCCGCCGGACTGCCCTCTTCAATCACACGGATTTCCACACCAGCCGGTGGATAGGTGCGCAGGGGCTCTTCCGGGCCATCCTGATCGACCACGCTGATGCCCAGCCGCGGCCGCAGCACACGGCCATTTTCAATCAGCTCATCAATGATCGGTTTGGCGTCGTTGATCGGAATGGCGAATCCCGTGCCCTCGATCACGCTATCGGAACTGAAGGAGGCCTTGAGGGTGGGAATGCCAATCAGTTCGCCGTTGCCATTGAGCAGCGCGCCGCCAGAGTTGCCGCTGTTGATCTGCGCAGTGGTCTGGATTACGCCCATGTTTTCGGTATAACTGTCGCGGGCCTCAATGCCTTCGCGATCCAGGCCAGAAATAATGCCGCTGGTTACCGTGCCATAGAGCACCGTGTCGCCCGAACCGGGGTTGCCAATGGCGATGGCCAGTTCGCCAACGCGCAGCGCGTCCGAATCGCCCAAGGGCACCGGCTGCGCGTCCACGCTGCCCTCAAACTTCAGCACGGCCAGGTCGGTCGCGGAGTCCGTCCCCACGATTTCCGCTTCCATCGTCGTACCATCCAGCCACACAATGTTCACCGATTCCGCATCGGCCACCACATGGTTGTTGGTTACGATATAGCCGCGATCATCAATGTACACGCCGGAGCCATAGCCCATTTCCGTTTCCGTCGTTTCTCCCGTATACGGGCTCCAGACCTTTGCCACCGAAATCACCTGCACCACCGCCGGGCGCACGCGCTCGGCAATATCCGGGATCGGGTTGGCCGAAGTATAAACGCTCATCGGGTCGGTGGGATCCACTGCCGCAACCGTTTCTGCGCTGGCGGGATGAACCAGCTGCGCCGAAACGCCCACGCAGGTAAGCGTTAGCGCCAGAGCGAGTGCCAACGCCCACTTTTTGCCAGTCTTTTTGAAGCTCTCCATCTCGAGCACCTCTTTCTTTATCGGATGCCCATAGTATAGCAGGCGCTTTCGGATATCTCATGAACAAAGTATGAATGAGTGCGGAAAGAATTGCAAACTCCGCGCAGCTGCGGCTTAATCCACAATTCGCTTGCAAACGCGCCGCGCAAGGCGTACAATTAGAAGAGCAATTTGAATACTGTGGGGAGTGCGTATGTACATCCAGGATAAACCGCTGATTTGCCTTTCGAACGATTCCAACTTTTTCCAAACACACGGGGATGCGCCCCGGCAGATCCACAGCCCCAAGGCCTATGGCGCGGCCCTCGCGGCGGCGGGCGGGGTGCCGCTGCTCACCTGCGAGCAGTGCGCCGGGGAAATGGCCGAGCTGTGCGAAGGGCTGCTGCTCTCCGGGGGGGACGATGTGGATCCCGATCTGTATGGCGAAACCATCCTCAACGATTCCGTGGGGCCGGATCCCGAACGCACCCGGTTCGAGGTGCCGCTCGCGCGCGCGTTTCTCGAGCGCGGCAAGCCCATCCTCACCATTTGCCGGGGGTTCCAGTTGCTCAATGTGCTGCTGGGCGGCACGCTCTACCAGGATCTTTTGGAGCAAAAAGGCTGGATCCATTCCAATGGCAAGATCCGCCATGACCTGTACGCCGAGGAGGGTTCCATCCTGCATGCGCTGTTTGGCCCGGTTTTCAAAGTGAACAGCACGCACCACCAGGCCATCAAGGCGCTTGCGCCCGGCCTGCGCGCCACAGCGCATTCGGTGGAAGGCATTATTGAGGGATATGAGCATGAAAGCCTGCCCATCTTCGGCGTGCAGTTCCATCCAGAACGGCTCACCGGCGTGCAATGGGACAGCCGCACGCCCGATTTTAAGCCCTTCTTTGAGCGTTTCATCGCGCTGGTGCGGGCAGAAAGCGCCCGTCGGGAGGGAAAGGCATGAAATGGATGATCGCTTCTGACATTCACGGCAGCGCCAAATGCTGCCGCGCCATGCTCGCCCGCTTCGACGCGGAAGGCGCGCAGCGCCTTTTGCTGCTGGGGGATTTGCTCTATCATGGCCCGCGCAACGATCTGCCCGAAGAATATCAGCCCAAAGAAGTGATCGCGCTTTTGAACGCGCGCCGGGATCGATTGCTGTGCGTGCGCGGCAACTGCGAGGCGGAAGTCGACCAGATGGTGCTTTCCTTCCCCGTGATGGCCGATTATGCGGTGATCCCCATGGAAGGCCGCGTCCTTTATGCCACGCACGGGCACCATGCCTGTGAAGACGCGCCGCCGCCCCTCTGCGCGGGCGATATTTTGCTATGCGGGCACACACACATTCCCCGCTGCGCGGAGCACGAAGGGTTTGTGTATATGAACCCCGGCTCCATCTCCCTGCCCAAGGCGGGCAGCGAGCGGAGCTATATGGTATACGAAAACGGGCGCTTCGCCTGGAAGCGCCTGGAAGATGGAACGGTGTATCAGGAATATTCGATATAGCCTCAATCTTCTTTTTTGGCCGGCTCCGCTTCGCCGGGGCCGTCTTTTTTTGCGCCGCGCCTGCGCGCGGGCAGGGAAATCCGCCTGCCATAATGGCGCAACAGCGCCTTCCACTGCTCGGGGTAGCGGGGAAAGGTGAGGTGTGGGAAGGCGTTCATCAAGCGTTTGAGCTGGAAGCCGTCCGGCCAGCGGATATCCGGCAGGCGCGCGTCGAGCGCAAGTTTCAGCTGCCGCAGCCGCTCGGGCAGGTGCAAAACCGCCTTGAGCGTGACGAAAATATCGGCCAGCAAAATGATGAGCAGCGTCAGGCAAATGGGGTGCAAGGCCGGCGCAGGCAAATGCGTTACCAGTCCTTCCACCAGCGGATGCACAAAGCGCAGCATCAGCACGGACAGCGCGCCAAAAACCACAAATCCCTTCAGGCATACCCGGCCATGAAGGTTCAAAAGGCGGTTGCTGTAATCCCACCAGCGCGCGTGCAAAAGCGTTTCCATCAGCCAGGAGGTTACGTATTCCAGCGCTGTCGTGAGCGTGGCGCTGGAAAAAAACAGCGCGAGGATATTGTCCTTGAGGGGGTTCAGGAGCGCGATGACCGTCACCGCGCCCACCCCATAAATGGGGCACACCGGCCCGTTCAGGAAACCACGGTTCACTAGCTTTCGCTCAGCCACGGAACACACCGTGGATTCATAGGCCCAGCCGATAAAGCTGTAAATCACCAGGTACAAAAACCATGTTTCCCAAACGTTCAGCATGCCCTATCTCCTTCTATCGTTTCATATTGCTTGTGTCATGCCCGGCTGCCCAGAGCGCATCCGCCACCGGCGCCCAGTTCTGCGCCGCGAGCCGGCACTTTTCGCACAATTCGTCCACGTCCTCGGGATTTTGCAGGTCGGTCGAATGCGCGCCGGATTGCTCCACCAGTCCTTTGAGCCTGTCCGGATTGTCCAGCAGCGGGCAGGGGCGCAGATGGTTCTCATTGAACGGCTGCCCCTGGCGGTAAGCCATGAACAGCGGCGATTGGAAAGCCTCCACGAGCGTTTTCTCGTGGATGTTGGAATCCGAATAGTGGATGAACGCGCACGGCTCGATGTCGCCGCCGGCGTTGATGTGCAGATAGCAGCGGCCCCCGGCGATACAGCCGTTGACGTACTCGCCGTCGTTCCAGAAATCGAGCGTGAACAGCGGCTTGGTCTTGCGGAATGCGCGCACCTGCTGATACATAAAGGCGCGCTGCTGGGCGCTGGCCATCAGGTCGGGCACAGCGTCCACGCCCACGGGCATATAGGTGAAGAACCAGCAGAATTTCGCGCCCCAATCGACCATCTGGTCGAAATACTTTTCGCTGCCGATCACATCGACATTCTTCGATGTGTAGCAGCAGGAAAGGCCAAAGGGCAGCTTGTGCTCTTTCAGGATGCGCATGGCGCGCTCCACCGCACGATAAGTGCCCGCGCCGCGCCGGAAATCCGTATCCTCCTCAAAGCCTTCCACCGATATGGCGGGAATGAAATTCTTCACGCGCAGCATATCTTCGGCAAATTCCTCGTCGATCAGGGTGCCATTGGTGAAGGCCAGGAACTCGCAATCGCTGTGCTTGTTGCACAGGGCGATCAAATCGCGCTTGCGCACCAGCGGTTCGCCGCCGGAATAGATGTATACGTACACGCCCAGCGCCTTGCCCTGCTCAATGATGCTATCCAGCGTGGCAAAGTCCATATTCAGTTTGTTGCCATATTCCGCGGCCCAGCAGCCCGTGCAGTGCAAATTGCAGGCGGAAGTGGGATCCATCAGAATGGCCCAGGGAATGTTGCAGCCGTATTTTTCCCGCGCGCGGGCCTGCTCCGCACCGCCCAGCAGCGTGGCGTTCAAAATCAGGTTTTCAAACAGCGCCTTGCGCACGCCCGCGTCGATATCCGTCCAAAAGCTGCGAATCAGCCGGTACCAGTTGTTATCCGGATTGTCCACCACTTCGTGGAATACCCTGCGCTGGCTGGCGAGGGAGTCGTTCCGGTCGAGCTTATCCACCCAGTCCAGCAGCTTGGGAATGTTCGCGTCCGGATCTTTGTCCAGATAGTCGTATGCCTTGCTCAGGCCCATGCGCTTGATTTTTTCAGAGATACCCATTTGTATCGCTCCTTTCCTGCGAATGGCGCCATTATAAAACAAGAACCATTCTTGCGCCATATACAGATATCCCGGAGCGTACAAAAATTGTACAGCCTGGCGGATTTGGTGAAAAAGCTTACAAATCCCTCTCGATGTCCAAATTCAGGGCCTGCAAGCCGCGCACGGTATCCAGCGCGTATTCCAGCGCGCCAATGTAAATGGCCTTCATCGTGTGGATTTTGTGCACGCGGTCTTCCGGAATCCCCGCGCGCATCCAGTCGATCAACAGCCCGGCTAGCGCGTACTTAAAGGCTTCCGCCACGAGCTCGCGGTATTCTGCCGACAACTCCTGCACGCCCGGATGGTTTTCGAGAGCGGACAGCACGATGGACTGCGCCGAACGATAGAGGTTATCCAGCAGCTTTTCGCCGTTCACAGAACGCAAAATATTGAGAATCAGGCGGCGGTTTCCCCGCATATAGGCGATCACGGCCTCCACGCCCACGTCCAGCGAACCGCACGCGCGGCATTTTTCGATCAATTCCTGCGTTTGCGCGGCAAAGATCCAATCGATCAAATCGTAGATATCGTGAAAATGGTAGTAAAACGTCTGCCGGTTATAGCCGCAATCGTCCACAATATCCTGGATGGTGATCTTATCCAGCGTGCGCCGGGCGAGCAGCTTCATGAGCGATTCCGCCAGCATCTCTTTGGTGCGGTTTGGCATTGCGGGCCTCCTTTTCATCGCAGTCCCGTCTATTATACCGCAAATGGCCGAATGTTGCAAGAAATTCATAATTAAGTCACGAAAAATCTTTGTCTTGAGCGTATAATAATGTGTACATAGAGAATGAAAGGAGCGATGCTGCCAATGCCAGTGAAGGATAACAATTCGTCACCGCGCAAACCGTTGATTTACTACTATATTATCGCACTCGTTGTATTGATGCTGCTCAACACCTTCCTGTTCCCCGCCCTGCTGTCCCGCCCTGTGGTGGAAGTTACGTACGACGCGTTCCTCAAAATGCTCGATGCGGGCGAGGTCAAGCAGGTGGCTTTGGAAGATACCATGCTCGTGTTTGCCGCGGAAGACGCGGAGGGCAACGCCGCCATTTTCAAAACCGGCATATGGCCGGACGATAACCTTACCGAGCGGCTGGTAAACGCCGGGGGCGTGCAGTTTGCGGCGGAAATCCCCACGCAGGCTTCGCCGCTGCTCAGCTTTTTGCTTTCCTGGCTGATGCCGATCCTCGTGTTTGTCATCATCGGCCAGATTTTCAGCCGCATGCTCAAAAAGAACGGCGCGATGAACACCATGAGCTTTGGCAAATCCAACGCCAAAATCTATGCCGAGGCGCAAACCGGTGTGACGTTCGCGGACGTGGCCGGCGAGGAAGAGGCCAAGGAAGCGCTGCAGGAGATCGTGGACTTTTTGCACAACCCGGGCAAATACGCGGCGATCGGCGCAAAATTGCCCAAGGGCGCGCTGCTGGTCGGCCCGCCAGGCACGGGCAAAACGCTGCTGGCCAAGGCCGTAGCGGGCGAAGCGAAAGTGCCCTTTTTCTCCATCTCCGGCTCGGAATTCGTGGAAATGTTTGTGGGCATGGGCGCGGCCAAGGTACGCGATCTGTTCAAGCAGGCCACGGAAAAGGCGCCCTGCATTGTGTTCATCGATGAGATCGATACCATTGGCAAAAAGCGCGACAACGGCATGCCCGGCGGCAATGACGAACGCGAGCAGACGCTCAACCAGCTGCTCACCGAAATGGACGGCTTCGACGCTAAAAAGGGCGTGGTTATCCTGGCCGCCACCAACCGGCCCGACAGCCTGGACAAAGCCCTGCTGCGGCCCGGCCGGTTCGACCGGCGCATCCCGGTAGAGCTGC
>DVJN01000056.1 GCA_018716755.1 Candidatus Alectryocaccomicrobium excrementavium | reverse complement strand
CGGCTGTCAAGGCGCCAGGCGCCAAGAACAAGGCCACCGGCACCAGGAACACAAAGGCGCCCTCGGTAAACGTCAGGTTGACGGACTGCGGCACGCGGCAGACGTCCGATTGCCAGTATTCCGCCTTGGCGCTGTATTCCTCGATGGCTTCTTTGAACGCCTTGAAGGAATACACCGTCTGCTGGAAGATCTTCACCACGGGAATGCCGCGCACGTACTCGGTGCCCGCCTTGCTGATGCGGTCCAGCGCCGCCTGATACTCGGCCATGATCTTCGCGTTCTTGCCGCCCATCATGGAGAACATGGCGATCACCGAGATCACCGCCGCCAGCACGCAGGCCGCGCCCATCCGCCAGTCAAACACGAACATCAGCACCAGCATGGCGATGAAGAGCACGATGGTGCCCACGATGTCCGCCAGGTTGTGCGCCAGCAGCGTCTCGGTGTCGGCTGCCGCCGCGTCCAGCCGCCCGCGGATGAGGCCGGAAGCGTTCGAGTCAAAATAGCCCAGCGGCGCTTTCATCACATGCGCCACGCCCCGCTTGCGGATGTTGGCCGCCGTGCGGAACGCCGCCAGGTGCGTACACATCAGCCCCGCGAAATAGACGGCGATGCCGCCCATGGCAAAGGCAAAGGCCAGCCAGCCGTAGCGGGCCACGCTGTGCGCCGCCGTCCAGTTTGGCGCCACGGCGATGAGGTCGCGCGCCGCCAGCCAGATGCAGATGTACGGCGCGAGGCTCATCAGCATGGAGACCGCCGACAGCCCAAGCCCCAGAAACGTCAGGCGTTTGTGGTCTCCCGCGTAGTCCAGCAGGATCGCCACGTCGCCCTTTTTTCGCTGTTTCATACCCATGACCTCCTTACCAATAGTTAGCAAACGCTAACTTGTATGCAAAAAAAGACGGGATTATTGTCCCATCAATTTCAGCCAACCCGCCGTGTAGAAGGAGCGGAACTGCGCCATGTACTGGCGCGCCTGCTCGCGGGGCATGTCGTGGACAACGATTTCAAACAGCCCGTTGAACATGCCGCTGGCGATGATGTGGCAGAGCGAAGAGCTTAAGTCGGGGATGTCCTTTCCCAGGCGGCGGAGCACGTCCATGTACTTGAGCGTATATTCCACCTCGATCTCCACCATGTTGTGGACAAAGTGCTGGTAGGAAGTACCCTCCGCCCGGCAGAGCAGCAGCTTGACCGGCTCGCGGTGCTGGCAGATGTAGTCCACCATCCAGTCCACGCAATCCCCGGAGGCTTCGCCCATGTGCTTTGGCTGCTCTTCCTCCGGCAGTTCGGCAAAGCTGGTCTGGGCTTCCATAAACCTGCCCATCAGCGCGGCGGCGTGCGGCTCCACCAGCGAGGCGAACAGCGCCTCCTTGCTGGAAAAATAGCCGTAAAAGGCCCCCGTGGTTACGCCCGCGTTTTTGACGATCTGCCGCAGGGAAGCGCCGAGGAACCCTTTCTCGGAAAACTCCTCCAATGCGGCCTGCTGGATCCGCTCCATCGTCGCTGGCGATTTCTCTTCCATGGCGCCCTCCCAATAACACTGTTATGTAGCAGTGTTATTATACGCCGGGGACGCCCGCTTGTCAAGGGGGGCAACTGGAAATTTTTTGCACGGGGATCATCTGGTTCACCCGGCAATGGCGATCCCTGGATGCAGGCTTCTATCACAAAAAAGAGGATTTGCATCCGAAAGGGAGCAAATCCTCTTTTGTTCTTGCATGCGGTGTTCATAGCGCCTATGAACATTGTATTGCGATTAGCCGTTGGCGGCTTCATCCATCTTAACAACTTCCTTGCCGTCGTAATAGCCGCAATGCTTGCAAACGCGATGGCTGAGTTTCATCTGCTGGCAGTGCGGGCACTTCACGATTCCCGGCACAGAGAGCTTCCAATGGGCGCTGCGGCGAGAATCCCTGCGAGCCTTGGAGACTTTTCCTTTCGGCGTGGCCATAATTGCACCTCCTTCAATTCCTTAAAACAGATCCCGTAATGCCGCGAAGGGGTTGTCATCATCGCCCTCCAGGCAATTGCATGGATGCTCGTTGCGGTTCGCGCCGCACTTGGGGCACAACCCCTTGCAATCCTCCTTGCAGAGGAAACGCATCGGCAAATCCAGAACCACAGCATCCCTGACCAGATCCATGAGCTCGATTTCCGTGCCGACGATGGGATATGCGTCGGAATCCGCGCTGGCGTTTTCTGCGCGGACAAAAGTTTCGTCCACCGGGGTTTCCACCGCGTAGCGCACAGGCGCAAGGCAGCGTGCGCAGTGCGCGATCACGTCTGCCCGGACGGTTCCTTTCACCGAAACGCTTTCCCCCGCGCCGAGCAATTCGCCCACAAAGCGCGCGTTTTCAAAGGCCAGCGTTTCGCCCATAGCTTCCATTTCCGGCAGGCTGACTTCCGCCTCCAGCGGATAGATCTGCCCCGGATTTTTGAGCGCGTGGGATATATCGAGCATGGTTCACCTCTCCCGAACCTTATTTATTATACAGGGCCTGCGTAAACTTGTAAAGTTATTTTTTGCGCAAAATCGCGCATTTTCCCGGTATGGCGCCAGAAACGGCTCCAAATCCGCTCCAGCGCCATGCCACAAAGCCATATTATTTGCCGGAAAGCGCCAGCGTATCGCGCGCGATCACGAGTTCTTCGTTCGTCGGCACGACCATGACTTTCACGCGGGAATCGGGCGTGGAAATGCAGGCCTCCACACCGCGCACAGCGCTGTTCTTTTCGTGATCCAGCGCAATGCCCAGGAAGGAAAGGCCATCGCAGATGTCCGCGCGGGCCTGCGCGTCGTTTTCGCCGATGCCGGCGGTGAAAACCAGGGTATCCACGCCGTCCATCGCGGCGGCGTACGCGCCGATCTGCTTGCGGATCACATAGGCCCAGATCTTCAGCGCGGTGAT
>DVJN01000008.1 GCA_018716755.1 Candidatus Alectryocaccomicrobium excrementavium | reverse complement strand
GACCGCTTGGCGTTTTCCGTTTTCGCGGGGGACGAGGATTGCCCGCGCGATGACGAGGCCGCGAACTACTGGCGCGAGTGCGGCGTTCAGGAGGATCACATCTTCTTCCTGCCCAAGAAGAACAACTGGTGGGGCCCCGCCGGCATGACCGGCCCCTGCGGCCCGGACACCGAGATGTTCATCATCACCGATAAGCCGCCCTGCGGCCCGGATTGCTCGCCCGCCTGCGATTGCGGCCGCTATCTGGAGATCTGGAACGACGTGTTCATGCAATACGACAAGCAGGCGGACGGCTCCTTCCTGCCGCTCAAGCAGAAGAACGTGGACACGGGCATGGGCCTGGAGCGCACCATCAGCGTGCTCATGGGCGCCAAAAGCGTGTATGAAACCGACCTTTTCGCCGGCATCCTGGCCAAGATCGGCGAAATCTCCGGCAAGACCTATGGCGAGAGCGAAGAAGTCACCCGCTCCATGCGCATCGTGGCCGACCACATGCGCACCGCTACCTTCATCATCGGCGACGACCGCGGCGTGACCCCCTCGAACGTGGACCAGGGCTATGTGCTGCGCCGCCTGATCCGCCGCGCCGTGCGGCACGGCATGCAGCTGGGCATGCCGGAAAACTTCACCGGCGAAATCGCCAAGGTCATCATCAACCAGTATAGGGACGTGTATCCCGAGCTCACGCGGCACGAGGCCTTCATCCTGGAGCAGCTCCTGCTGGAAGAGCAGCGCTTCCAGCGCACGCTCAAACAGGGCATGCGCGAATTTGAGAAGGTCACCACGGCCATGCAGGGCCGCTCGACCGTGATCAGCGGCCGCAGCGCCTTCAAGCTCTACGATACCTACGGCTTCCCCATCGAAATCACCGTGGAAATGGCGCGTGAAAAGGGCTTTACCGTGGATGAAGAAGGCTTCCACGAGCGCTTCCGCGAGCACCAGAAGCTCTCGCAGGCTGGCGCGGAGCAGCGCTTCAAGGGCGGCCTGGCGGACACCAGCGAGGAAACCGCCAAGCTGCACACCGCCACGCACCTTTTGCACGCGGCGCTGCGCAAAGTGCTGGGCGGCGAGGCCGAGGTGGCCCAGCGCGGCTCGAACATCACCGCGGAACGCCTGCGCTTCGATTTCTCCTTCCCGCGCAAGGTCACGCCCGATGAGCTGAAGGAAGTCGAGCGGCTGGTGAACGAGGCGATCGCCGCGGGCGTGGACATCACCTGCGAAGAAATGACCGTGGACGAGGCCAAGGCGCAGGGCGCCATCGGCCTGTTCGAATCCAAATACGGCGAGCGCGTGAAGGTCTACACCATGGGGCAGTTTTCCAAGGAAATCTGCGGCGGCCCGCACGCGAAGAACACCGGCGACCTCAAGTCCTTCAAGATCCTCAAGGAAGAAAGTTCTTCTGCCGGCGTGCGCCGCATCAAGGCCGTAATCGGCAAGGAATGATGGTGCGGCCCGCATGGGTGCGCAAAAGCAGCAATCGTGGAGCCCTGCGGCCGATTTTGGCCGCAGGGCTCCATAATTGTTCCTAATCCCGCTTTACAATGGGGAGCCACAATTCAATATAACGCGCGTTGTTGACCTGTGGCTCTCCCCGCCGGTAAAACCAGTGGTACACCGATATTTCAGGGGCATTTGCCAATTCATAGCCGGAAGAAGGGAGCCATTCGCTGACAGCTTTTTTGCGAAGCTCCGCAAACAGTTTCGTAGGATACCGCGCTTTTTCCGTTTCACAAATCAGATAAGTGGCTTCTGGAACGGTGATTTTTTCAAACCGCTTTGCATCCGCAGCGCCCAATTCTTCCGACAGATGCCCTGTGCTCCACGGGTCCAGCAGGGAAGCGATGTAGAAATCGTATCCCTCGTCATCGTATCCGGTCATGATGTTATATCCCGTATCGCAATCATGGGCCAGCCCTTTCAGGATATATTGGTTTGTGCGCGTCGACCGGTAAAAGTTGTCCTCCTGCTCCTCGCGATCCGCAGGCGTGCCGGTGAACCTTCTTTTATAGCCCGTAAAAACCATTTCCGCCTTCTTTTCCATCCTGTACGACATCACATTACCGCCCTCCAGAGAAAATTTTAGCACAAGGCGGGAAAAGGATTTAAGGCGGCTGCCGTTGCTGCGCGCCTGCGACGGCAGTATGCCATGGAATTTCTGGAATGCCCTGGCAAAGCTGTCCGGGCTTTCATAGCCATATTTCAGCGCGATATCAATCACTTTGGCCTCGCCCGCAGCCAGCTCGGCGCCGGCTAGCGATAGCCTGCGATTGCGGATGTATTCCCCAAGCGTGAATCCGCAAAGGATGCTGAACACGCGCTGAAAATGATAGCTTGAAGAAAAGCTCTGCGCCGCGGCCATATTGTAATCGATGGTTTCCGTAATGTGATCCTCGATATAGTCAATGGACCGCTGCAATCCTTCCACCCAGTCCGTAATATCCCTCCTCGCATGCCGGTATTGTAGCAAAATACGGGCCAGTTTTCCCGATGCTTTGTGCTGTGTGCAGTCGGACAGATCGCCCGCGCCCAAAATGGCCGCCAAAAAATCCCCCCAGAAAATGGCCGGGGGGGG
>DVJN01000055.1 GCA_018716755.1 Candidatus Alectryocaccomicrobium excrementavium | reverse complement strand
GGAAAATAGGGGCATCGCCGAAATCATACGATAAACAATTTGTTCGAGATTGGTTGACCCAGCATAAGATGAACGGTGTGACTCCGGCGCCAGAGATTCCAGAAGATGTTATCAGGAGAACTGCAGCCATTTATAAGGAATGTTATTGTAAATTAACAGGAAGAAAAGGATACTGATCGTTCGCAAAAAACATCCCTCTGCACAAACTTGCAATTTGTGTAAGAGGCGCATTTCGTTTTCTGATTTATGCCCTGTGCCGTGCCAACGCTTACGCAATGTTCCGGATCTGCGTACCCCTTCGGGGCTTCGATGTGTGCAACGCTGGCGAAGCCCCGTCCCTTTCTTGCTCTCCCTTGGGCTTTTGACACGCTGAGCGCATCCGCTATGGCCGCGCGGCGTGCGCCTTGCGGTATTCCACGGGCGTCATGCCGAACTGCTCGCGAAAGAGCTTGATAAAATAGGAATAATTGTCGTAACCGACCATGCCGGCGATGCGGCTCACTGCCATGCGCGTTTCCACCAGCGCATGGCAGGCTTTTTCCATGCGCCGGTCCTTGATATACTGGCCCAGCGAAACGCCCAGTTCTTTCTTGAACAGGCGCGCCAGATAATCGGGGTTGAGATACACAATGCGCGAAAGGTGCGCGCGCGTGAGATCCTGCTCCAGGTGCGCGCCGATGTATTCGCGCACGGTATCGATCAGCGTCGCGGGCTGCTCGTTGAGCCGCACGGCGTTCACCAGCACCCAGGCCAGATAGCCCGCGTAGGCGCTCATATCCTCCAGGGAATGGGTGGCGCCGGCGAAAAAGCGGTCGCTTTCCGCGCTGGCGAACAGGCGGCGGGCCTCGAGATTGTGGCTCTGCAAAATCGCGTACACCAGCTGCATCAGATCCAGGCGAAACAGGCGCAGGGTTTCCGCAGTGACGTGCTCCCCCAACGTGCCCAGGTAGGCGTCCACCATGCGCCGGAAGCCCTCCGCATCCATGCGCTCAAGCGCCTCGCGCATTTTGGCGAGGTTGGGCGGCGCGTAAACGGGGGCGGATGGCTCGTCTGCCGCATCCGGCCGCAAAACGCGGTTGCGGATGTCGGCGCGCTGCGCAAGCGCCTCGCGCAGGCGGAGGGTCTCGGCTTCCAGCGCGTCGAGCGCGCAGGGTTGCCCCATGCACAGGGTCACATCGTGCCCGGTTTGCGCGCGCAGCGCGCCGAGCAGGCTGGCGAACGATTCCGGTGGCGGAGCGCTTTCGCAGGCTGCCAGATACAGCCAGAGGTTGCGGCCCGGCAGCGGCACAGCGCACAAAAATTGCGTTCCCGGCATTTGCCAGCTTTCCAGCGCCGGGCGGGGCGAAGGCAGAGCGCCGGACGCGCTCGCGAGCGGATCGGGCAAAAAGGCGGCCAGCACGCACAACAGCGGGCGGCCGGGCAGGGGCAGGCGCAACTCTTCCGCCCGGCGCAACGCCTCTTCGCCGCGCAGCGCGCCGCTCGCCACGCGCTGCACAAACCATTCCAGCAATTCCGCGCGGCTTACGCCGCTGGCGGCCATCTGCCGGGCTTCTTCCTCCCGCGCGCGGGCGACGGCCTTGGCGATGCCCGGATACAGCTTATCCAGCGCCACGGGCTTTAAATAATAATCCAGGCTCTGCAGTTCCAGCGCCTTTTGCGCATAATGGAAATCCGCGTAATTGGTGAGGAAGATCGCCTGCACGGGATAGGCGCTCTCGCGGATCCAGGCCAGCAGCTCCAGGCCCGATCCCTGGGGCATTTCGATATCGCACAGCAGCACGCGGATGGCGTGCCGCTCGATGATCTCTCGCGCGCCGCGGATGTTGTAGGCGGAATACACCTCCTCGATGCCGAGGCTGGGCCAATCGATTTTTTCGCGCAGCGCCGCCACGAAATAGCGGTCGTCGTCCACGAGCAGGGCGTTCACGCGCCGCCGCCTCCTTCCTCCGCCGCGCGCATCGCGGGAATGCGCAGGGTGATTTGCGCGCCGCCTTCCGGCGCGTTGCGAAATTGCACGCTTGCCCGCCCGCCAAAGAGGATTTCCAGGCGGGAAAGCGTGTTGCGGATGCCGATGTGCCGGCCGTCCCCGCCAAAGGGCGCGCTGCTTTGCAACGCCGCGAGCACCTCCGGCGCGAAGCCGCGCCCCGTATCGGCGATTTCCAGCCGTGCGAAATCGCCCTCCAGCCGCGCGCGGATGGTGATGCGCAGGCCCTCGTCCAGGGACATGGCGTGCTTGATGGTGTTTTCCAGAAAGGTTTGCAGCGTGAGCGGTGGAATCAGCACGTCCTGCGCGCCGTCTTCCGCGTGGATTTCATAGCGCAGCGCCTCGCCATAGCGCATCTTCTGGATTTCCAGATAATTGCGCGCGTGCGCCAGCTCGCCCGAAAGCGGCACACAGGCCTGCCCGCTCTGGAAGATATAGCGGAAATACTCGGCGGTGGCCGCCGCCATGCGCTGGATTTCCTCGTCCAGGTGCAGCTGGGCCATGGAATGGATGCTGGTCATGCAATTGAGGAAAAAGTGCGGCTTGATCTGCAATTGCAGATATTCCAGCTGCACGCGCTGCCGCTGGCGTTCGCGCTCGTAGGCGTCGATTTTCAGCTTGCGGATTTGCGCGATCAGGCGCTGAAAGCGGTCGTTGGCCTGCTCCAGCTCCAAGATTTCGCTGCTGCCCAGGTCGATGGGCCCGGCGCTCTCGTTCAGCGCGGCCAGGTTATCGGCAAAGCGCTGGATGGGGCGCAGCACCCGGCGCTGAAGGAACAGCGTGCTCGCGCCAAAATACCCCACCACGATCAGCGCCAGCAGCACGGTGAGGATTTGGGGCAGCGCGATCTGGCCATAGGCCCCGTAACCGTCCAGCACAGGGAACACGCGGATTTTCCCGCCCAGGAGCACGCCGCCATAGGCGCTGTGCGCGCCCGCGCCGCGGCCCAGGAGCGCGCGCCCTTCCGCGTCGGTGAGCGCCACATAGCCTTCCGGCCCCAGGTTCAGCGCGCTCAGCGGCTCGATCAGCGCGTCCAGCCGCGTGGCGCAAATGATATAGCGGTTTTCCGCGGGGCCGATGCAATAAAGATAATCCACGCCGCGGCTGCTCAGCAGGCTCCAGTCGTATACGGGATTGGGCGCGGCGATCAGCTGCGCAAGCCGCTCCTTTAGCCCCAGATACGCGCCATAATCCACTTCCAGCGCCGCGCAATTGAAGAAGAAACCGTCTGCGGGCACATAGCCGAAGAATTGAAAGTGCGAACCCGTGCTCTGTTGCAGCGTGTTGAACTGGCCGCGCATGGTTTTCAGCGAATCCGTCAGCTCGGCGAGGCTATGGGGATTCGCGATGGCCTGAAAGCTCTCATCGCGCATGGCGGACCAGCGGATTTGCCGCTGGATGGTGGAGAGCGAAAGATCGATGGAATCCAGATAAATCTCCGCCACTTCGTGAAACTGCTCAAAGGCCTGCCGCCGCAGCGTGAACACGATGAACAGGCTGGCCAGCAGCGCGGCGGCCACCAGGGGAATCAACGAGCACAGCAGCAGGCGATAGTATTTTTTCATGGAATGCGCACGCGCTTCCCGGTGCATGTTCACCCCTCCTTTGTTTCCATTATACCATATTCCTGGGTGAGGGAATAGCATAAAATGGGCGTTTCGCCAGCGCAAAGTCCGAATTCTTCTATACATATAGGATATTTTCACGGTTTGATGCACAAAGTTTTTGCATGCAAGATGGTTAAAGTGCGGTTTTCGAAAGGAAAACGTCCGATTTTTGCCTATCCGCGCAGCGCCAGCCGTTTTATAATATTCATAAACGGAAAGGAGGAATCCCCGTGCAAAATGCGCATCGCGCCTCGCGGCTGTGGCGGGCCATCGCGAAAAACTGGGGGCTGTATCTGCTGATCGCCCCATCGTTCATCCTCTTGCTGTTTTTCACGTATTTCCCCATGTACGGCGTGCAAATCGCCTTCAAGGATTACAACCTGATGGCGGGCATCACGCGCAGCCCGTGGGCGGATCCATGGTATAAATATTTCCAGCGTTTTTTCAATTCCTACCAATCGGAGCTGGTGATCAAAAACACGCTGCTGTTGGGCCTGTATTCCATCGCGGCGGGGTATCCAATCCCCATCCTGCTGGGGTTGCTCATCAACCAGATGCGGCCGGGCAAATTCCGCCGCGTGTATCAAACGGTCACTTACATTCCGCACTTTATTTCCACAGTGGTGCTGGTGGGCATGCTGAACATCATGCTTTCGCCCTCGAGCGGGCTGATCGGCGCGATCTATAAGCTGTTTGGCGCGCAGGCGCCCAACCTGCTGGCCAGCCCCAGGCTATTCCCCAGCCTGTACGTCTGGTCGGACGTGTGGCAGAACGCGGGCTGGGACGCCATTGTATACCTGGCGGCGCTGGCCAGCGTGGATCCCAACCTCTACGAGGCCGCCACGGTGGACGGCGCGGGCAAGCGGCAAAAGATGCTCTATATCGATTTGCCCATGCTGCTGCCCATGTCCTGCGTGATGCTGATTCTGCGCGCGGGCGGCATCATGAACGTGAGCTTTGAAAAGGCCTACCTGATGCAGAACGACCTCAACCTCTCCGTGAGCGAGATGATTTCCACCTACGTGTACAAGCTGGGCATCATCAACAGCCAGTACAGCCTGTCCGCCGCGGTGAACCTGTTCAACACGCTGGTGAACCTGGCGCTTTTGCTGCTGGTGAACCAGATCACCAGGCGGCTGGGCGACACCAGTATCCTGTAAAAGGGGGAAAAAGACATGCGCAAGAAGAAAAAAGGCGTGCGCGCGGGGGATATCGCCTTCAACGCTTTCCTCTACGCGTTCGCCGGGATAACGCTGCTGATCGTGCTCTATCCGCTGTATTTCATTTTGATCGCCTCGTTCAGCGACCCCACGCTGGTGACCAACGGCGAAGTGCTCCTCTGGCCCAAGGGGCTGAATGTGGACGGCTACATCGAGCTGGGCAAGCGCGCGGATTTCTGGATTGGCTACCGCAACACCATTGCCTACACGGTGCTGGGCGTGCTGGTGGGCCTGGCGGTGAACGTGCCCGTGGCTTACGCGTTTTCGCGCAAGGATCTGGTGGGCCGCCGCCTGCTCAACGCGTATTACATGTTCACCATGTTCTTTAACGGGGGCCTGATCCCCACCTACACGGTGATTTTGAACTTTGGGCTGTACGATTCGTTCTGGGTGCTGATTTTGCCGTTTTCCGTTTCGGTGTACAACATCATCGTGGCGCGCATGTTCTTTTCCACCAATCTGCCCGCCGACCTGTGGGACGCGGCCTGCATCGACGGCTGCGGCAACCTGCGCTATTTCTTCCAGATCGCGCTGCCGCTCTCCAAGGCCATGCTGGCGGTGATCGGCCTGTGGACGGCCGTGACGCAGTGGAACTCGTATTATAACGCCTTGATCTACATCCGCAACGACAATCTGGTGCCCCTGCAGCTGGTGCTGCGCAATATCCTCATCATCAACCAGTCGCAGGCGAACATGCTGGGCAACAACGAAACCGTGATCCGCGCCATGCGGCTCACAAACCTGCTCAAGTATGTGGTGATCATCGTTTCCACCGTGCCGATTCTGTGCGCGTATCCCTTTGTGCAAAAATACTTCAACCAGGGATTCATGCTCGGCGCGGTGAAGGGATAGCGCCGCCATCCCCGCAACGCTTTATCAATCCGCTCCGCGTTTCGCGGGGCTGAAGAAGGAGGAACCCCAAATGAAAAAATGGCTGACCCTGTTGCTTGCGCTCGCGCTGCTATTGAGCGCGTCCGCGCTGGCGGAAACGGCCCCGGGCTTTCACGCCGAAGGCCTGCCCATCGTGGATGAGCCAATCCACCTGAGCGTGCTCGCCGTGCGCTGGGGGCACATGGACGATTCCTTCACCCAGAACGCGTTCTTTACGCAGCTGGAAGAGGACACCAACGTGATCATCGATTGGCAGATCGAGTACACCACCGATTGGGAGGAGCAAAAGCCCATCCTGCTCGCCAGCCGCAACCTGCCGGACGTAATCTACGGCAGCAACGTGTTCGGCGATTCGGAATATTCCAACCACGCGGAATTCTTCCTGCCGCTGGACGATTTGATCGACCAGTACATGCCCAACCTGAAGGCGGCCTTTGAGGCCGACCCGGATTTCCGCAACATCTGCCTGGCCGCGGATGGCAAGATCTACACCCTGCCCAAAAACCTGCCCTGCCGCCCGAACGTGGGCCTGCAGTTCTTCCTCAACCGCGATTGGCTCGACCGGTTGGGCCTGGAAATGCCGGACACGCTCGACGAGCTCACCGAGGTGCTGCGCGCCTTTAAGAATGAGGACGCCAACGGCAACGGCGACCCGAACGATGAAATCCCCGTTTCCTTCACGGACTTTGGCGGCGTATACACGCTCCTTCAGCACATGGGCATCATGGGCGATGCGAACGCCACCAGCACGAACAGCTACACCATGGATAAAAACGGCGTGGCCACCTTCATGCCCGTTACCGAGGAATTCAAGCAGGGCGTAATCTGGCTGCGCGAGCTGTTCGCCGAGGGCATCATCGACCAGGAAGCCTTCACCATGGACGATACCATGCGCATGGCCAAGCAGCAAAACCCGGAAATCCCCATCGTGGGCATGATCTATTCCTGGACGCCGGACGCCGACGTTCCCAATTTCCACGAGCAGTATGAAGTGCTGCCGCCCGTGCTCGCGCCCGACGGCAACCGCTACGCGGCGGGCATGACCAGCACCTCGCGCAACGAGTTCGCCATCACCGTGTTCTGCGAATATCCCGAGGTGGCGGCGCGCTGGGCCGACCAGTTCTACACGCCCGAGGCCAGCATCCAGAATTTCTGGGGTCCCATCGCCGATGGCTGCATCCAGAAGAACGATGACGGCACCTACACCCTGCTCGAGCCGCCGGAGGGCGTGAGCGCGGACGACCACGCCTGGGATATGTCCACGCGCGACTTTGGCCCCAAGTACATTCCTGAGGGCTTCAGCGACAAAATCATCCTGCCCGCCTCCACCAGCGACGCGCAAAAGCTGGAACTGGCCAAGGTGGCCGAGGAATACGCCGTGCCGCCCTATCCCACAGTGCTGCACACCAGCGAAGAGCTGGATGAGATGACCATGCTCGCCACGGACATCATCTCCTATGTGGAAACCACCGGCGCGCGCTGGGTGTATGAAGGCGGCATCGAGGAAGAATGGGACGATTATGTGGCGCAACTCAATCAGATGGGCCTGGAACGCCTGATGGAAATCCGTCAGGCAGCGCTGGACCGGTATTATGGCGTAGAATAAAGCCTGAAAAAGCCCCGCCCCCTTTCGCAACCGCAATAGATCTCGCACCGTTTTGTGCCGCCAACGCCGCTTTCTGCCCGGCGTTGGCGCTTTTTTGCCCAAAGAAGGGCGGGGATAAGCGGGGCGTTTCGCCGAAGGTTTTATCGAGGCGCGATTACATAAATTCTTAACGGCGCACGCCCTTGTGTTGCGATACATTATAGAATGAAAACAGAGAAGAGAAAAAAGCAGAGAACCAAGTGCTAAAATAGAGTTGCAAGGCTATCAAGCACAAAAAGTTCCGAAGATTTCCTGCGTAGCCTGGTAAAGAACGCACCCTTCCCCATACGAGAAGTCCAGACGGACAATGGGCCAGAATTTACCAAGGCGCTACTGGCAAAAAAGAGGGAAAATCTGACTTTGTTTGAGCGGCAGTTGCAGGAATACGGCATCCTCTACCACCGCATCCACCCGGCTACGCCGAGCCATAATGGCAAAGTTGAACGCGGTAACCGCCGGATGAACTGCGCATGTTTTCTCTGCAAGACAAGCAGAAGCATCTCGCCGTATACGAGCGCAAATCTCCACCCCTCTCTTGACTGCCCTGCCTTACTCCTCTTTTTTGCGCACTCATATTT
>DVJN01000054.1 GCA_018716755.1 Candidatus Alectryocaccomicrobium excrementavium | reverse complement strand
ATAAGGGACGGCTTTTCCGATACCGTTTGCAGGCGATACGATGAAGCCACAACCTATCATGATGGGAAATGGATCATGTTTGAGCCAACCAATACAGCCGAATTTGATGACTATATGAAATTGTTGGCCATCAAAAGGAAACCCAATCGGAAATAACGATCCAATTTGTCTACCCACTATCCTTCCAAAACAAAATCAAAATCAAATCCGGCCTAAGCGAAAAACCAACCGTCCTTTTGTATGATGGAAACACATCAAACGAAAGGACGGTATTTTTTATGGGCGTTTGCAGGCGGGCCGCTCTTTACCTGGCCCGCAAGAAAGGAAAAGCCATGCTTGTTTTCCTGATCTTCTTTTTGGCATCTGCCCTTTTGCTGATCTGCTTTTCCATTTTGGATGGGACCGGACAGGCAGCCCGGAATCTGCGTTCCAACATCGGCGCGGCCTTTTACATCCGGCCCTATGCGCAAATGACTTTGGTGGATGGCGCGCTCAGTGAAGGAACAACCCCTGTGATTTCCCAGCAGAGCATTGACGAGGTAATCGACGCTTCCCAGGGGCAAATAAAAGCCTTCAATACGGAGCATTATGGCTATGCCAAAAGCGATCAGCTTCACTTCCTGCCGGGCGCCGGTGACAGCGAGGCCAGCAACATGGGCCGGGTAACCGCTGTGCGGGATTCCGGGCTTACGGATGTGTTTTTGAATGAGGAATATACGCTGCTTGCTGGCCGCCATATCCAGCCAGAGGATGAGAACAAAATCCTCATCAGCGCGGAATTGGCGGCGGAAAACAGCCTGGAAATCGGCGACGTACTCACCCTCACCCACGCCGGTTTGGGCCAGCGGGACGGAGAATACATCGACACCATCCCGGAAAAGACGGCCTTTGCCCAAGTGGAGATCGTGGGCATTTTCCAATATAGCGGAGCTACCGGCAGTGCGGATACCCCCACCGCCGGGAAGGCGGCCAATCATATGTACTCCGACAGCCATCTGCTGGTACATTTGCAGGAACAGCAGGAGGGCATTTATGCGGGCGAGATTGCCTTTTACATTGCCGATCCTCTGGAACTGAACGCGCTGCTGGAGCGCGTAGCGGCCATCGACTCCATCGATTGGGAAAACCATATTCTGCGAAAGAACGATTTGCAGTACGAGCAAATCGCCGGGCAGTTGCAAAATCTTCAAAACCTGGCTGCGGCGCTGATTGCCATTGTCTCTGCTTTGAGCATTGCAATTCTAGTGCTGATCCTGATGATGCGTATCCGGGGGCGCATCCACGAAGCCGGGATTTGCCTATCGGTGGGCAAGCCCAAAACGGAAATCATTGGCCAGTTTGCCTTAGAAGCATGTGTACTTCTGTGCGCTGGCTTTCTGCTGGCTTTTCTATTTTGGTTGCCGGGTTCCGATGCGGCAAATGGGCTTCTGTTTGGCGCGCTGACCCAGGGAGCAGTGCGGGAAAATGGCGTCGAAGCAAATGCTTTGCGGCCGGATCTCCTTCGTTCCAGCGCATTGTTCGCCGGGGAATTGGCGGCCGCTCTGCTGGCTGTGCTGGTAGCCAGCGGCCCAATTCTCCGATTCAAGCCAAAAGAAATTTTATCCAGAATGCGTTAAGGAGGCGCTTGACATGAACTTTTTGGGGCGGGCAATCCGCTATTGCTGGCGGCAAAAGATAAGAAGCGCTATCTTGTTGCTGGTCTTTACCCTGTTGGCTTCTTCGGCACTGATTGCCTTATCCGTAGGCCATGCCGTAGCCAAAGGAGCCAATGTGGTAAAACAAACGGTGGGCGCTTCCATCCGCATCGAAATCGATTCCGGCAATTCCGGCCTCTATGGGAGCGGCGCGGAAAATGAATGGGGCACGGCGTATCAGTATCAGGGAGACTATATCACCCAGGAAGTGATAGACGCCATCGCCAAAGTGGATGGCGTAGTCGATTGCAGCGCGGAAAGCGAGGGCGGCTATTGGGGCGCCGGCGTCAATTTCGCATATTTCACCGGCGCGTTCAACATCGATTTTACCGGCGGCTACGGCCAATCGGTGCCCTACACGGTGACGCTGAACTCCGAACTGAGCGCAAACTTTTTGAATGGCACCTATACGCTGGAAGAAGGCCGGCACATCCGGCCGGACGATTCCTATGCGGTGCTGATTTCCAGAGAGCTGGCCGATAAAAACGGCCTTTCGGTGGGCGATGGCATCACCATGTACGACCTGGACAGCGACTCTGAGAATACCTTTGAGATCGTGGGTATTTTCGGCGGCACCGAAGGCATGAGCAAAGACGCCATGATGGCCGACGGTATCCCGGCCAATCAGGGGTATATAGACATGAACAGCTACAACGAAATTTTTCACCGCGAGGCAATGGCGCTGGGCTCGCTGGACGTCTACCTTAGCTCTGCGGAAAACATTCAAAAAATTCTGCACACCATTCAAAACCTGCCGGAGCTCCAGGGAAAAACCTTTATCTACTCCACGGACACGGAAAACTTTGCCCGGATTTCCCATCCGCTTTCTTCTCTCCAGGCCATGATGGATGCGGCGGTCATCGGAATTGCCATGGCAAGCGCAGCCATCATCGCCCTTTTGCTGATTCTCTGGACGCGGAGCCGCAAGAAAGAAGCCGGCATCTTGCTGGCAGTGGGCAGAAGCAAGGGAGAAATCGTGCTGCAATTCCTGGCCGAAAACATTTTGCTGGCCATCCCATCCGCCGCCGCCTCTTTCGCTCTGGCTGCCCTGCCGGCGGAAAAGGTTGGCGCTTACCTGGTTCGCCAAACCGCCAGCGGGGTTACGGGGCTCGCCGTGGCGATCCATGCTGCAGACATGGCGGCGGTTTATGGCGTTGGCGCGCCAGTTCTCATTCTATCGGTACTGCTCTCGGCAGTCACTGCCATTCGATGGAAGCCGGGGGTCATACTCTCGCAAATGGATTAAGGAGGCGTCTTCCATGAGCATTTTAACATTTTCGGATTTGAAATACACTTACGATGGAAAACAAAATGTCCTGCGCGGCGTCAGTGGGCAAATGGAACAGGGCAAACTCTACGCCATCCTGGGGCCTTCCGGCTGCGGCAAGACCACCCTGCTCTCCCTGATCGGCGGCCTGGACAGCCCCACTAGCGGCCAGATTTATTTCGATGGGCAGGACATTGCCAAGACGGGCCTGTCCGACCATCGGAAAAATCATGTGGCGTTTATCTTTCAGGCGTACAACCTGATCGACTACCTGACTCCTGCGGAGAATGTGTCCCTGACTTCTAAACTGCCGCCGCTGCCTATATTAGAACGGCTGGGGCTGACGAAAGAGGAAGCCAGGCGGAATGTGCTCAAGCTCTCCGGCGGCCAACAGCAGCGGGTGGCCATTGCCCGTGCCCTGGCAAGCGAGGCCCCGGTGATCCTGGCGGACGAACCCACCGGAAATCTGGACGAGGACACCGCCCAGGACATCACGGATATTCTCAAAGAGAGCGCCCACAAGATGAACAAGTGCGTGGTGGTCGTTACCCACTCCAATGCGCTGGCAAAGCAGGCCGATGTGGTGTTCCGGCTGAAAAAGGGCCTTTTATCCCTCGAATAACCCGCAGCGAACCGTGGCGCGCCAAACGCGCACTCGCCCTCAAAACGCAAACGCCGCGATCTTTTCCTGGAGCGCCGCCACGAACTTGCTGACGTGATACCCATCGCACACCGCGTGATGCACCTGAATGGCCAGCGGCAAAAGCGTCTTTTCCCCTTCCACAAAGGCCTGGCCCATGGTGAATATGGGCAAAAGGTACTTGCCATCGCCGAATATGTTCAGGTTGAAGCCTTCAAAGCGCATCCAGGGCAGCATGGATACATCGAAGCAGTTCTCCGGCTGGCCGGGTTTGGGCGAAAAGCAGCCCGAAGGCGCATAGCGGGCCACGTCCTCGCGGTAGCGCGCCAAAAACACCGGAAAATCCCCATCGCACAGCGTCCAGATGCTGGAAAACGTCTCCTTCTCCGGGGAAAACACCGTGTATCTGGGGTGCATTTCATCAAAATACCCCAGTCCTTCCGCTGTGAGTTGCGTGCGGAACTGCGCAAATTCGTTCACCGTCTGCGTGAGCAGCCAGAGCATGGCCGGATAAATCTTATGCCCGCCCAGGCGCGTGATGTCCAGCCGCACGGTGATGGAATAGGTACACACCACCTGCTGGATATAGTGCTCGTAGTATTCCCGGCGCGGCCAGGTTTCCAGATCGATTTTGTGAAACGCCATATTTTTCTCCCTTCAAAGAGCATCGCGCCGCTTTCAGCGCCAGATGCGCATCTTTGGGCGCGATTTTTGCGGGTTTTATGGATTCGTGCTTGAACTGGCCCGTCCCTCATGGTATACTGAATGCGTTATCGCGCGAAAGGAGGGAGCGGCATTGAACTTCACGCAAATGCTTTCCGCCATCGTAGGCGTGCTGGCGCTGTTTTTGCTGATCTATGGCGCCTGCGTGCGCTCGCGCACCGTAGCGCTCATCGGCGTGGCGCTGGCAATTGCCGGCGGGCTTCTGGTATACTACGCATGGTGGGGCGCGATGCCCATCAGCGCGTAAGCCGCGCAAAGGGCCGGCAAATCAGGGTTTTGGCCCCTGCCGGTTCTTTTGCGCGTCCAAATGTTCGCGCAGGCTCTTGTGGGTGCCGTCCTCGTATTTCACGCGGGTTTCATCCAGCGTGCGGCGGGTTTGCTCGCGGAAGGCCGCGATATAGGCCTTGCGCAACCGCTCGCGCTCGGCGCTTTCTTCGCTCGTCAGCGCGCGCGCCTTGGCCAGGCGCGCCAGTTCGTTGATGCGGTTGATGGATTGCTGGTCCATGTTCAATCACTCCTTTAAGGGGGAATACCAATGATTCGAGGGAAATACCTCACGTCGAAAGACGACATTGCGCCGGTGCTCGCCGTGCGCAACGCGGTGTTCGTGGAAGAGCAGGGCTTTTCCGCGGAAGGGGAGCGCGACGCCTACGACGATATGGCGATTTACGCGCTCGCGTTCAACGAAGAAGGCGCGCCGGTTTCCACCGGCCGGCTGTTCGTGGACGGGGACGGCCAGTTCACCATTGGCCGCGTATGCACCCTGCGCGCCTACCGCGGCCAGGGCTATGGCGATTTGATCATGCGCATGCTGCTGTTCCGCGCGCAGGAGCTGCACGCGCCGGGGATCTACATCCATTCCCAGGCGCCCGTGGCGCATTTTTACGAGCATTACGGCTTCCAGCCCACCGGCAAAATCGAATACGACGAGGGCGTGGAGCACATCCTGCTCTATGCCAAGGCGGAGGATATCTGCCTGGAGGGCTCCTGCGCCCAGTGCGCGAACGCATCCCCAGAGGCGAAATAAGCGGCGCGTCCACCGGCCGGCCGCCAGGGATTTCCCGCGCGAGGCGCGCTAGTTGCGCAAACTATGCAGCGGCGCGGGAATGCGGCCGCCCCGGTGGATAAAACCTGCCGCGCTTTGCGGGCGCACCGGGATGACCGGCGCGTGCCCCAGCAGGCCGCCGAATTCCACGCGGTCGCCCGTCTGGGTGCCCGGCGCGGGGATGACGCGCACGGCGGTGGTTTTGCCATTGACCATGCCGATGGCGGCTTCGTCCGCAATGATGGCCGCGATGGTTTCTGCGGGAGTGTCGCCGGGAATGGCGATCATATCCAGCCCCACGGAGCAGACGCAGGTCATGGCTTCGAGCTTTTCCAGCGAAAGCACACCCTTTTCCGCCGCCTGAATCATGCCGATATCTTCGCTGACCGGAATGAACGCGCCGGACAGGCCGCCCACGTGCGAAGACGCCATGACGCCGCCCTTCTTCACCGCGTCGTTGAGCAGGGCCAACGCGGCGGTGGTGCCATGGGCGCCGCAGGTTTCCAGGCCCATTTCCTCCAAGATGGCGGCCACAGAATCGCCGACCGCGGGCGTGGGCGCCAGGGAAAGATCCACAATGCCGAACGGCACATTCAGCCGCCGGGACGCTTCCAGCGCCACGAGTTGGCCCACGCGGGTGATGTGGAAAGCCGTGCGCTTGATCGTTTCCGCCACTTCGTCAAAGGGCCGCCCCCGCATGCCTTCCAGCGCGACCTTGACCACGCCGGGGCCGCTGACGCCCACGTTGATGGCGCAATCGCTCTCGCCGATGCCATGGAAGGCCCCCGCCATAAACGGGTTGTCCTCCACCGCATTGCAGAACACCACCAGTTTCGCGCAGCCCAGGCCGCTTTTGTCCGCCGTCCGCGCGGCGGTCTGTTTGATGACATCGCCCATCATGCGCACCGCGTCCATGTCGATGCCCGCGCGCGTGGAGCCCACGTTGACGGAGGAACACAGGTATTCGGTTGCGCTGAGCGCCTCGGGAATGGATTCAATCAGCCGCCGGTCGGCCGCGGTGATGCCCTTATGCACCAGCGCGGAATAGCCGCCGATGAAATCCACGCCAGTTTCCCGCGCGGCCTTGTCCAGCGCCTGCGCGACTTTGGCCGGATGGCGGATCGCGCCGGTAATCAGCGCGACCGGCGTCACGGAGATGCGCTTGTTCACGATCGGCACGCCGAATTCCGATTCAATGGCGCGGCCCACCTTCACCAGGTTTTCCGCCTGGCGGGTGATGCGGTCGTACACGCGCACGCACAGCGCGCTCTCGTCGTCGCTCACACAGGACAGCAGGGAAATGCCCATGGTGATGGTGCGCACGTCCAGCTTCTGGTGGTCGATCATTTGCAGCGTCTGCAGGATTTCAGAGGTAGTGATCATGGCGCGCTGTCCCTCCTAAATCTGGTGCATCGCTTCGAAGATTTCGCTGCGCTGAACGCGAATCTGCACGTTCAACCGTTTCCCTTCGTCCGCCAGCGCTTGGTTCAGCCTGTCGAAATCGCAGTGTTCGCTGGATACATCCGCGATCAGGATCATGCTGAACAGGCCGGATACGATGGTCTGCGAAATATCCAGAATGTTCACGTCATATTCGTACAGGATCCGCGTCACGTTGGCGATAATGCCCTTGCGGTCCTCGCCGAGAATGCTGATAACGGCCTTTTTCATTTCCTCCATTGGATTCTGCTCTCCCCTTTGTCTCCATTCATAAACGATGGTATGCCCTGCGCTAGGCTTTCTCTTCCAACAGTTCCGCCAACTCGGCCCACTCGTCGTAGAGCGCGTCGAGCGTTTCTTTTGCGCGGGCATGGCTCTCGGTAAGCGCGCGCCCGGCCTCGGGATCCTGCCAGGCGTCCGGCGCGGCCATTTCCGCCTCCAGATGGGCAACTTCCGCCTCCGTGCGGGCGATTTCCGCTTCCGCCGCGCGCACGCGGTCTTCCAGTTGTCGCCGCGATTCGCGCGCCAGCCGCTCCTTGCGCTTCAATTTGTCGCGCTGGGTCTGCGTCAGCCCATCGGACACCGCTTCCTCCGGCAACAGCGCGGCGCGCTTTTTCTCCAGATAATCGTCGTAATTGCCCAGATATTCGCTCACGCCCTCCGCGCTCATTTCGATCACGCGGTTGGCCACGCGGTTGATGAAATACCGGTCGTGCGAAACGGCCAGCAGCGTGCCGTCGAAATCGTCCAGCGCGTGTTCCAGCACCTCGCGCGAGTCCATGTCCAAATGGTTCGTGGGCTCGTCCATAAACAGGAGGTTGTCCTTGCGCAGCATCAGCTTGGCCAGCGCCAGCCGGCCGCGCTCACCGCCCGAAAGCGTGTGGATTTTCTGGAACACATCGTCGCCGGTGAACAGGAACAGGGCCAGCACGCCGCGCACGCGGTCGGCGTCCAGGCGGGGAAAATCGTCCCACAGTTCGTTGAGCACATCCTTATCCGGATGGAGGCCCGCCTGGTGCTGGTCGTAATAGCCGATATCGACGTTCGCACCAAACTTCATGGTACCGCCATCCGCCGTTTCCTCGCCCACGAAGATGCGCAAAAGCGTGGTTTTGCCCACGCCGTTGGGGCCAATCAGCGCCACGCGGTCGCCCGCGCGCAAATGCAGGCTGAAATGCTCGAAGAGCTTCCTGCCATCGTAGCTCTTGCTCAAGTCCTTGGCGATCAGCACATCCTCGCCCGTGCGGCGGCGCGCCTCGAAGGAAAAGCGCACTTTATCCTCGCTCACGGGTTTTTCCAGTCGCACGATTTTTTCCAGCCGCTTTTCGCGGCTTTCCGCCGCCTTGATGGATTTTTCGCGGTTGAACATGCGGTAGCGCGCGATGATCGCCTCCTGCCGGGCGATTTCCGCCTGTTGCAGCTTGTATTCCTT
>DVJN01000053.1 GCA_018716755.1 Candidatus Alectryocaccomicrobium excrementavium | reverse complement strand
GCCTTCCTGCGCCCGGCATAGACAGCGTCCTTGCCCTTAGCGCAATCTTCAAAGCCAGCTTCCCGCTTGGCGCGGGCGATGTGGCGGTTGAGGTTGGTGGCCTGCTGGACGATGATCTCCATGCCCGGCTCACCCCCGTGAGCAGTAACAACGTAGTCGCGAATGCGGCGCTTGGTCGCCCCATCCGAAATGAAGCCTTGCATGGTCTGCGGATCTATGCGGGGTGTGTTGCCCATATCCGGGTCGCCGTTGGGGTTTGCGTTCGTGCAGGCAACGTAGTACATAAGCTCATAGCGGTTTTGAATGGCCATGGTTACGCATCCTCCTTCTGTATCGCTTGCGTTCCTTCTTTTTTCTCTTTCTGACGCGCGTAGAATTCGTTCTGCCGGTGGTTGATCTCCGCATGCATTTGCCGGTAGCCCAGCGCAAAATACGCTTGTTCTTCTAAATTAAGCACAGCCGGAATACTGTCTCCCATGGCCACGCTCGCCGCGTCGAGCAGTTCTTGAAACATATCCTCTTGCCAGCGATATTCCAGTTTTTCCTGATGGTGGTTGGACATAGCTGCCAACCTACCAAGTACCAGCGCGGGCATCTGGCTGGCGGACGCGTAATAGCGCTGCACCATGCTCGCATTCACATCCGGCATTGCCGCACGCTGGATGGCGGCATAAACCGCAACCAAAGCTCCAATCTGGTAGGCGCTATCTGGATGATGGGGATTGTAATAAAGCATTAGCTTTTCCTCCTGACGTTTCAATCGGTTCCTGCGCATCAGCCACGCTTTGAGCCACTGGCAGCAGATTCCATCCGGTATGGGCGGACTGGTGCGTTCCTCATCGTTTTGCAGCATCTGAGAGCGGATGTAGGCCAGCGAACGGGCGGCCACCGCGTCTGGCAGCGGGCCGCCAGCGAGGATGGCGCTGAACACCGCGGGTACTATGCCTGCCAACTCCTTGGCGGCTCGTTTATAAGGTTCTTTATCGTTGTCCTGCCGCTTCATCAGGCGATAGAGGCGGGCACTGAGTTTATAGCTGCGCATCGCGCTCACGCCATCCATCCGGCAAAGGGAAAGATCGTCATACCACAGAGCCAACTTGCGCTGCAAGTCCTCATAAGCGCCCTGTTCATAGCGCCGGATCATCACCCGCCCGCTCACGCCGGATAGCAACAGAATGAAATACCGATCCGGCAGCGGAGCTTGCGGCTGGCCGCTATATACGCTTTTGGGCAACGCGTCCGCCTGGGCGCGCACCGCGCTGGCATTGACAGGTTCCTCGGGCGGAGCGTTTTCTTCCTCTTCTTCCTCCGCATCCAATTCAAAGCCAGCCATAACTCCATCCAAGCCATCCTCTGGAGAAGGGAGGGGGCGGTCGTACCAATGCACGAATTTCATCCCGGCGACGATGGGGGCTTTTTTCAGCAACTCGTCCAGCGCCGCCTTCACGCCCGCATAAGCCTCTTCGGATACAGGCGCGTTGGCCGCCTGCGAAAGGCCATAGGAGCAGAACGCATCCTTATCGAAACAGATCAGCGCGTCGCCGCGGGGATGCCCGCCCACTACGCTCAGGCCGTTGATGGGCGGCGCCGTTTCCAGAGGAACGGTCAGTTGACCGGTGATCAGACAAGGGCTCTTCGCGCCGTCTCTCGGCGAAGCGAATCGCCGCCGGTATTCCTGCCACCACGCCACAAGGCCGGGAATCTCCAAAATGCATGCTCCATCCACGCGAAAGGTAATTCGGTCTCCCGGCTTGATTTTCTCGCGCTCCAATTCGCGGTGCATGGCGTCCAACGTTTCCGCGCTGCGCAGTGCCGCGAGGCATGCGCCCAAAGCAGGAAGGACGCTGGAACCCTCCTCCAAAACCTGCTGAAAATACGCACTCTTGGTGCTGGCCACCGCGGGAACGACGATGCCGCTTTTTTCTACCAACGGATTGCAGCGGTTTGTGCCGTTGGCCAAGCTGCCGATATCCGGCGCGGCATAGGTCCGGTCATCCGAGAGTTCCAGCCCAAGGAAGCGTCCATCCGCTGTAAGGCATAGGAAAGCCTTGACTGTTTTAAGAGCGAAGCCCACAGGCAGAGCAAGCTGTTGCTCCACGGCATACTGATACAACGCGTTCAGCATAGCGCCTCCCCCTTCAACACTTCCGGGCTGTCGTATGGCGGCACTTCGATAACGCCCTGCTTCATCACCGCGTGATACAGCGAAAGCTGGGGCCGCGCCTTTTTGCGTACTTCGAAATCGTGCAAATCGAAGATATCGTAGACCATCAGGCCCGCGTCCATATCCTCGCATATGGGGGGACGCTCGTGGTTGCTCTCCTCAAAATAGCCCACAAACTGCCGCAGGCCCAAGGAGGGCTGGTAAAACGCCTTGCCGCCGCGAATGCGCCGCAACGCCTGCTCATTGAGCTGTGTAAGTGTGCCGCGAAACGATTCTCGGGGACAGATGACGGCCGAAAATCGATAGCGCACGTCGCGCAGGGCTACGGTCTGGCGCTGCGTGCGTTCTTCATCAGCGTAAATGACCTTGTCCTTGACCTTTTTCTTGACCTCGTTGCACTTGAAACTGATATAGCGAATGGGGTTGAGCACTTCAATGCGCGTGACCTGCCAATAAAACTCCATGGGCTTATTGTAAATTGCGGCATAAATCCCTCGCACTGCTGATGGCGTGGGAAAGGGATAGCTAAGCCGCTCTACCTTGCCATACGGCGCGGACCAGCACGCAAAATCTCCCCAGCATTCTAAGGCAATTTCTGCCGTTCCAGCCGCCCCAGTCGCTCCGGTCATTCCAGCAATCTCCAAATCGTTCACCTCCTTGCCCCGCCGGATTCGGCAGGGCGGTTCTCATTATTTACCTATTTCTATTCTCGCCACAAAAATTTGCGTCAGGTATATAATAAAGTAATCGACACGATTTGTCAAGCTCCTTTTCAAAAAATAATTCCATTTTCTTCCTCTTCCGGCCATTGCAGCCCCATATCCTCCGAGTACAGGTGTGCATACTGCGGGCGCAGAATATAGTATCCGCTTGGGCGCGGCGGCTGCCCGCGTCTGGCAGGCAGAAAGAGCGGTTCTGCGAAGCGCTCGCAGCTATCGCGGTCATAAACCGACACCGTGATGGGCGCGGCGCGCTGAAGCAGTTGTGGCGTGACGCATTGCGTGCGCTGCAATTCCTGCTGGATTTCCTCAAACAATTCCCGCCTCCCCGCATAGGGCACAATCACCTGCACGCAGCGGTCGTCGATCAATTGATAGCATTGCGATACGTCTTCATACGAGCCACGCGCAATCGCGTCGGTCAATTTCTCATCGTCGCGCGCGTCCCGGAACAGACGGCGATAGTATTCGGCGATGTGTTCCGGATTGTGGATATCGATCTCCCCGTCCTCCAGCATTTCCTTTACGCGCATGGCTCCCTTCCCATAAGCAGCGCTGGGATAGAGCCTGCCCGCCGCTTCAGGAACGAACACGACCACGAGGCCGCCTTCGGCCAGGCAGCCGTTGCGGTTGCAGCGTCCCGCGGCTTGAATGATCGCCTCCAAAGGCGCCAACGCGCGATACATCCGCGCGAAATCCAGATCGACGCCCGCTTCGATACACTGTGTGGAGACCACACGGCAGGGAAGGCCCGCACGAAGCCTTTCCCGAATACAATCGATCTGCGCGCTGCGGTGTTCGGGGCACAAATCCGTCGTGAGAAAGAAGACCTCGTCTTTCGGGCAAAGCCGCTTGAGGTGCCGGAATAACCGTTTCGCATGCTTGCGCAAGTTGACGATGCAGCAAGCTCTATCCAATTGCGCCATTTCTGCGGCAATCGTTTCCAGCGGTGTTGGCTCCTGCACGCGCCATTTAACCCTCGTGCGGCGCAGGCTGGCGTACAATTCAGAATGCCAGGGACAAATTTCCACCGGCTGCCATTCCAGGTTGGGCAGCGCCGAGAAATTCGGCTGCGTGGCGGTGGAAAAAACGACGGAGCAGCCATACCGCTCGCACAGCGCACGCACGGCGCGCAAAGTTGCCCCGGTAAGCGAGCCCGGCAAGCTCTGCGCTTCATCGAAGACGATCACGCTTCCCGCAATGTTGTGCAGTTTGCGGCAGTCGCCGGGCTTCCAGCGGAACAGCGCTTCAAAGAAGCGCACAGAAGTGGTAAGGATGAAGGGAGGATCCCAGCGGGCGCTGAACTCGCGATATTCATCGTCATATTCCCTCTGGCTGTGGTCCTCAAAAATATCGGGAAGAATCTTCGCGTACTCCCTGGCGGTTTGCTCGATCAACGAAAGGAACGGCAGCACGATGATGATGCGGCGCTTCTTCTGGCGCAGCGCGAAATTGAGCAAAGCTAAGGTCTTACCCGTGCCCGTCGGAGCGGTCAGCGTATAAAGGCCAGCCTTGCCATTGCCCGCTTCGCCGCAGCAGGCAAACAGGCGGTCGCGCAACGCATTGAGGCCGGCGTTGGCTTTTGAGCCGCGCCCCAGCGAAAGCCGGTAGTCGTTCAACGCCTGTATCGCCGCATCCCACGAAGGCGCCTTTGGCTCTTCCACTGCCATGGCAGCGGACACGCAATAGTCCGCGTCCACCAGGCAGGAAAACAACATGCGCGTATAGAGCATCCGCCTCTCCTGGGAAGAGAATGCCTCTTTGTCCATGACCAAATCCGTTTTGCTAAAGCGCGGAAAATCTCGGAAAAATGCCCGAATCGCCGTTTCATATTCTTCTCCACCATTGAGCGAAGCGTCCTTGCCCGACGGGCAGCGCAGCACCTGATCCGTGCGCAAGTTTTCCAGTATTTGCGGCTTTATGGCCTCCAGAGAGCGCAAGCCATCGTGGTGGCCGTTGACCGCCTCGATAATGGCGCGCAACCGCTCCTTGCCCGCCCGGTAAAGAAACACCGCGCCTGGAAAGGCATGGTCCACGCCATGCCGCGTTCCAACCAGCACCTCCTGAAAAGCCCTGCTGTATTTGCCAAAGTCGTGTATTTGCCCGGCAACGCGGGCGGCATTTTGCTGCCCGGTTTCCTCACCGAATGTGCCTGCCCACCTTGCTACCTTTTCCAGATGTTCAGCCACGGTTTCTCTGTGCCCATTTGCGTCTGGCGATTTGGCAAAATAGATTGGGTTTTCTGCCCCATTCATGAAAAAAGACCTCCTTAACATTTCTGTCTGCCGAAATTCTACATGCCAAAATTGAAAAAGCGCTCCGCGGAGTATAGCCTTCCGCGATAGCGCTTTTTATCCATTTTTATCCCGCATGCGCCGCGTCGAGCAGGCGCAGGCTGGTTTCGTTCACCAGGCTATCCACGCAATAGACGAAGAGGATTTCCTGCGGCGCGTATTCCGCCACGAGTTTTGCCAGATCGGTATTGCGCGCGTAACGCAAATCGACGAGCACAATGCGACTATAGTGCTGCATCAGAAACGGCGCGAGCGCGTCGGCAAAGGAATCCTTAAAGAGCAGCAGCGTCCCTTCCGGGGCCGAAGGGGAATCCAGCACGTCTACGCCCACGTCCCCGCCCAGGAACACCTGATACATGTCATAGCCATCCAGCTTTTCCCAGTGAAACGCGGAGGCGTTCCAATCGCTCACCCACATTTCCATGGTGTCGCTGGAAGAGGCGAAATAACCGGACTGTGCGTACGTCGTGCCGTAAAACCCCTCGCGCGCCACCTTTTCATAGGCGTCCTCCGGCGAAGGTTGCCCGCCCACGGCGCGCATATAGGCGCAGTAGGCTTGATACGCGCCGAGGCTCGTCCAGTGATGGTCGGTCTTATAGTATTCCACCTGGCCGATATCGACGATTTCCACGTTTGGCAGCGCTTCTGGCAACTGGGACAGGTATTCTTCATCCGGGTAAGGCTCGTGCGGGCCAATGATCTTGTCCGCAAGCGCCGCGCCCTTGCTCATGGGCGCGACGAGGCGCGCCGGAAGCCCGGAGGATTGCACGAAGGAAGTCATCGCTTCCAGATTGCGCGCAAAGCCTGCGTCGTTCTTTTCCATCGGCGCGGCCAGCAGATAACCGTCGCGGCCCAGGTATGCGCCATTTAGCCCGTCCCGGCCCGTAATCAGGCCAAAATAGGCGTTGAGCGCCACCAGCGGCTCGCGCAAGGGAATGTGATCCACCACATAGCTTTCGAAGGCGGAATCGAAATCGTCCTGCCCCAGCTCCGGCAGACTGGCCAGCACGCGGCGCTCGCGGGGGGAAAAATCCGCCTTGGGCAGCAAAAGGAATGCCGCCCCGCACAGGCTGATGGCGGCCAAAAACGCGATTACGACGGCCAAATCCCGCTTTTTCATGTCAGCACCTCAAAACCGGAAATACAAGAAGGGGTTGTAGCTGTCGCTGACCATGGCGGCCACGCCCAGGAGGAACAGAATGGCCAACCCCACATCGCCGCCCTTTCGCACCAGGCGGGCGCCCCACGGCGTAGAACAAATGCCGCCGATGGCGAGCATGGGCAAGCAGCGCAGCACGAGCCAGCCCTCGCCCGCGTAGCGGAGCGAAAACATCTGCGAAAGCTGCGCGCCCAGCGCGGGAAGCGATTCAAAGTAAAACAACATCCAGCCCAGCACCACAAAAAAGAGCGCGTATCCATGCGCGCACCAGCCCGGCAAATGCGCGAGCGCGCGGCGCAGGAGCGTTTTTTCCAGCACCAGCAGCACAAAATAGTATAGGCCCCAAAGCACGAAATTCTCGCTCGCGCCGTGCCACAGGCCGGTCGCCAGCCACACGATCAGCAGGTTGACAATGGTGCGCGCCCTGCCCTTGCGGCTACCGCCCAGTGGAATGTACAGATAATCGCGGAACCAGGTGGAAAGCGACATGTGCCACCTGCGCCAAAATTCGGTGATGGAGCGGGAAATATAGGGAAAATTGAAGTTTTCCAGAAATTCAAAGCCAAACATGCGCCCCAGGCCGATGGCCATATCGGAATATCCGGCAAAGTCGAAATAAATTTGCAGCGTGTAGGCCAGCGCGCCCAGCCACGCGCCCAACGCGCCCACATCCGTGCCCTGCACCAGCACCCACATCTTGCCAAAAGCGTTGGCCAGAAGGATTTTTTTGGCGAAACCCAGCACAAAGCGGCGCACGCCATCTGCGAATTGGCTTACGGTTTCGCGGCGGTTTTCCAGTTGGTCGTCCACATCGCTATAGCGCACGATCGGCCCGGCTACAAGCTGCGGAAACAGCGTGAGATACCCCGCGAAATTCACAAACGAGCGCTGCGCCTTTGTACCGCGGTACACGTCGATGGTGTAGCTCAATGCCTGGAAGGTGTAAAACGAGATGCCCAGCGGCAGATGGATCTGCGCCGCCAAATTCAGCCCCAGCAGGCGCGCAATGAAGCCCGCGTACTTAAAGTACCCGAGCGAACCCAGCGAAAGCGCCAGCGCGCCCACGAGCGCGGCCTTGCGATAGCGCGGTTTCGCTTCGATAATCATGCCCGCAACCTGGTTCACCAGCGCGCAGGCAAGCATAAGAAACGCGTATTCCCACTCGCCCCAGCCATAAAACACCAGGTTGGCGACGAGCAGAAACGCGTTCCTCGCTTTGCGGGGCACGGCATAATAAATGCCGATGACCACCGGCAGATATAAAAATAGAAAAGTGGCGCTGGAGAAAAGCATTACGGGAACACGGCCTTCACAGCCGCATCTGCCGACGAAGCCGTTTCACCGGCCACCACCAGCAGCAGATAGTTGCCCCGTTCTTCCACGCAGAATCCATCCAGCCGCTTGGCTTCCTCGGGCGCGTAAGAGGCGTACAGTTCCTTTTGCCGCTCCACGCGCGAAAGCAGCGCCTGACGGATGCGCTGCGCGGCCTCCGCATTGGCCGCCTCCCACAGGGAAAGCTCTTCGCTGGTCGCGCCCGTGCTCATATAGGCGCTCACGGCTTTCACGTCCGCCGCGTCCACGCCATAAAAATCGAGCGCCAGATCCTGCGTCACGGGCGTCATTTCGTCGTCAAACGTCAGCGCCTCTACCGCGGCCTGCGCAGCGGAAGCCACATCGATTTCCGTGGCCGCGCTTTCCTGGGCGCAACCGGACAACAGCAATACCAAAATCAGTGCCAGCGCAATGCTTGCCTTTCGCATGGGAGAATCTCCTTTTCTTTGGTGAAATTATGCCTGAGCGGGCGCGGTTTCAAGGGCGAGCACCTGGCGGCGCACCTCATCGATAAAGACCTGCGCGTAGGCGCTGTGCAGATGGTGCCCGTCCGAACTCGCCTCCGCGGGCAGGAAGCCCTCATCGTCCACCAGCGCGTCCGTCACATCGATAAACGTC
>DVJN01000052.1 GCA_018716755.1 Candidatus Alectryocaccomicrobium excrementavium | reverse complement strand
CGCCTGTAATGCCGCCCGCGACGCCCTTGATCGCGTGCTGCGGCGAGGAAGGATGGTAAGAGACATGTTCATCAAGGTTTTGCTTCTCGTACTCTTTTTTGGTTGCATGGCAGCGATAGGCGTATATTGCCGCAAGCACGCAAGGAGCGTTGGCGATTTCGTGCTGGGCGGCCGCAGCGTTGGCCCGTGGCTCACCGCGTTCGCGTATGGCACGAGCTATTTTTCTGCTGTCGTTTTCATCGGCTACGCGGGCCAGTTCGGCTGGGCCTATGGCGTGAGCGCCACGTGGATCGGCATTGGCAACGCGCTGATTGGCAGCCTGCTCGCCTGGGTGGTGCTGGGCCGCCGCACGCGCATCATGACGAAATTCATGAACGCGTCCACCATGCCGGAATTCTTCGAAAAGCGCTATGGCTCCAACGCCATCAAAATCGCCGCTAGCGCGATCATTTTTGTGTTCCTGGTGCCATACACCGCCTCGGTGTATAAGGGGCTGGGCGGCCTGTTCGCGCAGGCGTTCGATGTGGATTACCTCTATTGCATGATCGGCATGGCCGTGTTGACGGGGATCTACGTGCTGCTGGGCGGTTACATGGCCACGGCGATCAACGATTTCATCCAGGGCATCATCATGCTCATCGGCATTTGCTGCGTCATCGCCGCGGTGCTGGGCGGCCAGGGCGGCTTTACGCAGGCGATCATTTCGCTTTCGCAGATCGAGAGCGAG
The DNA here is from genome assembly GCA_018716755.1 of Candidatus Alectryocaccomicrobium excrementavium. Taxonomy (GTDB): domain Bacteria; phylum Bacillota; class Clostridia; order Christensenellales; family Aristaeellaceae; genus Alectryocaccomicrobium; species Alectryocaccomicrobium excrementavium. Next base: position 4,324 of record DVJN01000052.1, on the reverse strand, counting down.
TCCGCGGCCACGCTGGGCCAGCAGGGGGCGTACACCTCGTTCTTCGGCCCGGATCTTATAAGCCTGCTGGGCGTGGTGATCCTCACCTCGCTGGGCACCTGGGGCTTGCCGCAGATGGTGCACAAATTCTACAGCATTCGCGATGAAAAGTCCATCAAAACGGGCACCATCATTTCCACCCTGTTTGCGCTGGTGGTGGCCGGCGGTTCGTATTTCAACGGCGCGTTTGGCCGTCTCTTCGTGGAATCGCCCGAATCCGTGGGCGGCTACGATGGCATCGTGCCCGCCATGCTGGGCGGCCAGCTGAACGATTTGCTGATGGGCGTTGTGATCGTGCTGGTGCTCTCCGCTTCCATGAGCACGCTTTCCTCGCTGGTGATCACTTCCAGTTCCACGCTCACGCTCGATCTGGTGCGCGACCAGTTCTGCCCCAAGATGCCCGAAGCCCGCCAGGTGCTGATCCTGCGCGTTTTGTGCGCGGCGTTCATCGCGCTCAGCGTGATCATTGCGGCCATTCCCAATTCGCTGATCACCTCGCTCATGTCGCTCTCCTGGGGCGCGCTGGGCGGCGCGTTCCTGGCCCCGTTCCTGTATGGCCTGTTCTGGAAGGGCGGCACGCGCGCGGGCGTGTGGGCCTCCTTCGCCGTGGGCGTGGGCTACACCTGCCTGAACAGCGCGTTTGGCTGGATCGCGCCCACCACGGCCGGCGCGGCCGCCATGCTGGCGTCCATGGCCGTGTTCCCGCTGGTGAGCCTGGCATCCCGCAAAATGCCCCGCGCCGAAGTGGACAAAATTTTCGCCTGCTACGACGAACCCGTAACCGTCCATCAGCGCGTCGCGCTGGAGGAAGAGGCGGAGGGCTAGGCCCGTTTTGGCGCCATTTTCCCAAGGAGGTGCATCATGCGCATCGTTCACCTTACGCATAAGGAGCAGCTCGCCTATTGCCAGCTGCGCTCCATGGCCTGGCAGAATGCGATCGGCGAAAAGGAGCTGGCCCAGCTCCTTTCGCATCCGGATCCGGACCCGCGCCGCTGGGGCGCGCTGAGCGAGGACGGCACGCTGGCCGCCGGCCTCACCTGCCACGATTTTCGCGCCTTTTTGCAGGGCGAAACGGTGTATAACGGCGGCATTGGCAGCGTGGTCACGCACCCTGCATACCGCAGGCAGGGCGCCATCCGCGAAATCTTCACCGAACTTTTGCGGGAGACGCGCTCAAACGGCGAGATCCTCTCCACGCTGTATCCGTTTTCACACGCGTTTTACCGCAAATTCGGCTACGAGCTGTGCGATGGCCGCGTGCGGCACACGCTGCCGCTGGCCGGGCTGGGCCGCATCCCCTTTGAGGGCTGGGCCAGGCTGCTGGTGCGCGGCGACGGTGGCGCGCAGTATGAAGAACTCTACGCCCGCTTTGCCCGGCGCTACAATCTGATGCTTGCCACGCCCCCGCAGAGCGACGCGGCCACGCGCTTCAGCGAGCCGTTTAAGGGCGGCGATTTTGCCTACAACTATCTCATTGGCGAAGGCTCCCGCCCGCTGGCGTTTGTCCGCTTCAGCCGCAATCCGCACGATACCATGGATGTGCAGGAGGCCTTCTTCGATGGGTATGAGGGCCTGAACGCGCTGCTGGGCTATCTGGCCCGCTTCACCGCCGAGTTCGCAACCATCGCCATCACGCTGCCGCGCGGCGTGCCGCTCTCCAGCCTGGTGGAAAATCCCTACGCGCTCAAGAGCGCGCCCGAGCACAGCTATATGGCGCGCGTGACCAACGCGGCCGCGGCGCTCGCGCTGTTGCGGCCGGAGGAGCCGTTCACCGTGGAGGTGTGCGACCAGTTTCTGCCGGAAAACAGCGGCGTGTACCGCGTGAGCGCCGAAGGAGCGCAGCGGGAGGCCGCCGCGCCGGATATCCGGCTGAGCGAGCACGCGCTTGCGCAGCTGGTGACGGGCTTTGTGCCCATCGGGCAGCTTGCCGCGCGGCGCGATGTGCGCGCCGGTTCCGATCCCGCGCGGCTGGCCCGCGCGCTCTGCGTGCGGGAACCCTACATTATGACCCATTTTTAGGGGGCTGGCATGAAAAAGCGCATTCTGTGTTTTGGCGATTCCAATACCTATGGCTCAAATCCCGCGGGCGGCCGGTTCGATGCGGAAACGCGCTATCCCATGCGGATGGCGGCGCTGCTGGGCCCGGATTATACCGTGCTGGAAGAAGGGCTGGGCGGGCGCACGGTCTGTTTCGACGATCCGGTGGAGGGCGGCTATAAGAGCGGCGCGGCCTATCTGCCGCCCTGCCTGCTTTCGCACAATCCGCTGGATCTGGTGATCCTCATGCTGGGCACCAACGATGCCAAGCAGCGCTTTGGCATGAACGCCCACACCATCGCCCAGAGCCTGCAGCAGCTGGTGATGCAGGTTCGCCTTTACGGCATGAACGCGGTGGGCGACAGGCCGCGCTGCCTCATCGTCGCGCCGCCGCACATCGGCGAAAACCTGCCGCACACGGGCCTGATCGAAAATTTTGGCGCCCAGGCCATAGAAACTTCCCATGGATTTGCCAAGGAATATCTCAAGATTTCCCGCATTCAAAAGGCGGATTTTCTGGATGCGGCGCAGGTTTGCAGCCCTTCCGAGCGCGACGCCGTGCACCTTACGGCGCAGGGGCATCTCGCGCTCGCCGGGGCGCTGGCCGCGAAAGTGCGCGCCCTGCTGGAAGGATAGCCGCCACAGGATAAGGAGGCCACGGTATGCTCAATTTTTCGTATTATCTGCCCACGCACTTCGTCTTTGGCCGGGGCGCGGAGGAAAAGGCCGGGGAAATGACCCGCCAGGCGGGCGGCACGCGCGTGCTGATCCACTACGGCGGCGGCAGCGCCCTGCGCAGCGGCCTGATTGGCAAGGTGGAAGATTCCCTGAAACGGGCCGGCGTGTACTTTACCGCGCTGGGCGGCGCGCAGCCCAATCCGCTGGCGTCGAAGGTGTATGAGGGCATCCGGCTGATTCGGGCGGAAAAGATCGATTTCATCCTCGCCGTGGGCGGCGGCTCGGCCATGGATTCCGCCAAGGCCATGGCGCTGGGCGCGGTGTACGAGGGGAATTTCTGGGATTTCTTCTGTGGCAGGGCCACGCCGCAGGCGCATTTGCCCGTGGGCGCGGTGCTTACCATCGCGGCTTCGGGCAGCGAAAGCTCCAACAGCGCCGTCATCACCCGGGACGAAACGCTGGAAAAGCGCGGGCTGAACTGCGAATTGAACCGCCCCGTGTTCGCGCTGATGAACCCCGAATGGACCTGTTCCCTGCCGCCCTACCAGACCGCCTGCGGCGCGACGGACATCATGGCCCATGTGCTGGAGCGCTATTTTACCAATGAGACCGGTGTGGATCTCACCGACCGGCTGTGCGAGGCCGTGCTCAGCGCGGTGATCGACGCCGCGCCCAGGGCGCTCAGGCAGCCCGGGGATTACGACGCGCGCGCCCAGCTGATGTGGGCGGGCACCATCGCCCACAACGAAACCGTGGGCGTGGGCCGGCAGGGCGACTGGGCCAGCCACAAGATCGAGCACGAGCTGAGCGCAAAATATGGCGTGGCGCACGGCGCAGGGCTGGCCGTGGTGTTGCCCGCCTGGATGCGCTATCACCTGGCGCACGATCCCGCGCGCTTTGCGCAGCTGGCGGTGCGCGTGTGGGGCTGCGAAGCGGATTTCCGCGCGCCGGAAGTTACCGGCCTGGCGGGCATCGAGCGCTTTGAGGCCTTCCTGCGCTCCATCGGCATGCCCGGCTCGCTGAAGGAATTGGGCGGCAAGAGCGAGGACATTCCCGCCCTGGCCGCGTCCACCCGCAAGGAAGCCGATGGCGGCGTGGGCAACTACACGCATCTGTTCCCGCAGGATATCGAGGCCATTTTGCGCATTGCGGATAAATAGTTTTCCTTTTGCGCATGCTAGGAGTGGGCACCTACTCAGACTGTCAAAAAACTAAGGAGAGATCTGAGCCCATTCGCACTTTAATCGTCCCTGGCGGCGTGTACGGCAGGGACGGGGCAATTTTTGCGGCGGAAAATCCCATTTTCCAGAGCAAAAATTGCTTCCTTGCAGTTTCCGCGCCCGAAAATCCGCAGGATTTTAGCGGAAACTGGAGGGGGCGCACGAAGGCCGCGCGCAGTGCGCGAAACAGGCCGTAGTAAGCCCAATGGGGACGGAGCTTCGCCGCCGCCAGTGGCGGAAACAGGCGAAGCGGAAGTCCAATGAGCAAAGGAGTCTTGCAAGCGGTAGCGCAGCCAGACGACTATTGCGAATTGTGGGCACAAGGGAGGGCCGCTAGTGCGCTTTGCGCA
>DVJN01000051.1 GCA_018716755.1 Candidatus Alectryocaccomicrobium excrementavium | reverse complement strand
GGTGCTCGCCAATGTGGTTCTTGTGAACCTAAGTCTCGCCATCTTCAACCTGATCCCCCTGCCGCCGCTGGACGGCTACCACGTGCTCAACGACCTGGTGCTCAAGCGGCCGCTGTTCGCCTCGCCGCGCGCGGCCATGGCGGGCCAGGGAATCCTGATTTTGCTCATGGTCACGGATATTTTGCCCTGGTTTTTGGGCTGGGCGCTTTCCGGCGTGCTCTCCGGCGTGGGGCACGCGGCGTACGCGATCGTTACCGCCCTGGGGGTGCTGTAGGCGTGTACGTCGTTTCGCTCAAGCAGTTCGATGGGCCGCTGGATCTGCTGCTTTCGCTGGTGCAGCACGCGAAGATCGATATCCAGGATATTTTCGTCAGCCAGATCACCGAGCAATATCTCGAATCCATGGCGGGCGTAGACGAGCTGGACATGGATTCGGCCAGCGAATTCCTCGCCATGGCGGCCACGCTGATGGAGATCAAATCCCGCGCGCTTTTGCCCGCGCCGCCCGCCCCGGAAGAGGAAGGGGAGGAAACCCCGGAGCAGGCCCTCATCCGCCAGCTCACCGAATACAAGGCGTTCAAGGAGCTTTCGCAGGATATGCGCAAGCTGGAGGACGAGGCGCGCAGTCTCATCTCCAAATTGCCGGAGGAATATCCCCTGCCGCCGCCGCCCGTGGAGCTTACGGGGCTCACGCTGGAGGCGCTTTCCCGCGCGTTTTTGCGCGTGCTCGCCCGCGCGCGGGCGGAGGAAAACGAGGGGCAGGAAAGGAGCATCCGCCGCGAGGAATTCACCGTGCAAAGCTGCATGGTGCGCATACAATCGCGGCTGCGGCGCGGCCCGGTGCGCTTTAGCGAGCTGTTTTCCCAGCGCCCCGGCCGCGTGGAAGTCATCAGCGTGTTCCTGGGGCTGCTCGAGCTATTGCGGCTCAATCGGGCGCACGCCGCGCAGGAAGATATGTTTGGCGAAATCGTGATTACTTCTGCGTAAAATGGAGCGGCGCTTTTTTAAGGCGTGAGTTGCGGGCAGGGGGAATTTGTTTTTCATGTGCGTGAATTTTTAACATTTGATTCTTGCAAAATGGGCGCACGTGTGTTATAGTAAGATGCACGGGACTACATGATTATGCATTAGGAGGTCAAGGCAATGAAGAGAACCCTCGTATGGCTTCTGGTTGCGACGCTGCTTTTGACGGCGCTGCCCGCCGCGGCGGAAGAAGCCGCCACCAGCGATGTGTACCGCACGCTGTACTCCGGCGAGATCACCACGCTGAACTACCTGGTGACCACCACGACGAATGACTTCGCCATTTCCGCCAACGTGATCGATACGCTGGTGGAATACGACCGCCTGGGCGAGGTGCAGCCCTCGCTGGCGGAGAGCTGGTCCACGAGCGATGACGGCCTGGTGTGGACGTTCAACCTGCGGGATGACGCCACCTGGGTGGACCACAACGGCGAGTACTACGCCAACGTGACCGCGCACGACTTTGTGGCCGCCGCGAAATACATCCTCAACGCGCAGAACGCCTCCAGCTCCGCCTCGATCCTCTATGACGTGATCGCCGGCGCGGAAGAATATTACGATGGCACCGCCACCCCCGCCGAGGGCGAGGAGCCGGCGCCCGTGATGGATTGGGAAACCGTGGGCGTGAAGGCTGTGGACGATTACACCTTGCAGTACACGCTCAAGAACCCGGTGCCCTATTTCCTGTCCATGACCACTTACGTGGCCTTCATGCCCGTGAACGAAACGTTCCTCAACGAGATGGGCGCGAACTTCGGCGTGGCCACGGGCAACGACACCATCCTCTATTGCGGCGCGTACATCCTTTCCGAGTTCGCCCCGCAGGAGAAGCGCGTGCTCACCAAGAACGAATCCAACTGGGATGCGGACAATGTGTTCATCGAGCGCATCGAGCAGACCTATAACAAGGAAGCCAGCACGATTTCCCCCGAGCTGTACCGCCGCGGCGAGATCGACTCCGCTTCCATCGATTCCACGCTGGCCGCCGATTGGCTGGCCGATCCGGAAACCGCGGATCTGATCCGCCCGGTGCGCCAGAGCGGCTTCTACTCCTACTTCTACGCCTTCAACTTCGATCCGCACTTCGATGAGCAGTACGAGCCGGAGAACTGGAAGATCGCCGTGAACAACGAGAACTTCCGCAAGTCCATCTTCCACGCGCTGGATAAGATCAGCGCCGCGCTGCCCTACGAGCCGGACTATCCGGAAACCATCCTGTTCGACACCATCACCCCGCCCGCCTTCGTTTCCCTGCACGGCGAGGATTACACCGATATGGGCGCGCTGGGCGAAGTCACCGCCGCCGCGCAGTTTGACGAGGCCAAGGCCCTGGAGTACAAGGAGCTGGCCATCGCCGAGCTGACCGAAGCGGGCGCGACCTTCCCTGTGAAGATCTATATGCCCTACAACCCCTCCGTCACCGGCTGGGACGAGGAGTGCCAGGTCGTCGAGCAGCAGATGGAAGGCCTGCTGGGCACGGACTACATCGATATCATCATCGAAGCCGGCCCCACCACGGGCTTCCTGGATGCGGTGCGCCGCAACGGCAACTTCGCCATCCACAAGTGCAACTGGGGCCCGGACTACGCTGACCCCAACACCTACACCGATCCGTTCTACGATGGCACCTACAACAAGCCGGAGATGGCGCTCTACTACAACAACGAAGAGGGCTACAGCGAATACTACGCGCTGGTGGACGCGGCCCGCGCCATCACCGATGACCTGCAGGCCCGCTACGAGGCCTTTGCCGAGGCGGAAGCCTTCCTCATCGAGCATGCGTTTGTGATTCCCTTCGGCTTTGGCAGCGGCGGGTACGACGCCAACCGCCTCAATCCGTTCGAATCGCAGTACGCGCCGTTCGGCCTGTCCGGCGAGCGCTACAAGGGCCAGAAGGTCTATGAAGTACCCATGAACACCGACGATTACTTCGAGGCCATGGACGCCTGGGAAGCCGAGCGCGCCGCGCTGGCCGCGCAGGAAGAGTAATGGCTGCTTTCACGGTAGAAGTATAGCAAAGTATGGCCAAGAGCGCGCGCCGGAGCTCCGGCGCGCGCCCTGTCGCAACACTTGCGCGAGAACAATTGGTGGGAAACGAAAATCGCCCGTTTAGAAGGTAGTGATGGAATGCTGAAGTATTGCCTGAAGCGGTTGGGCGCGAGCCTGATCACACTGGTGATCATCATTTCCGTGGTGTTCATTCTCGTAAGGCAAATGCCCATTGAAGGGTATTTCGATAACTTTGATAAGCTGGATGAAGCGGTGATCGAGGCCACCTTGCAGAAGATGGGCTTGCGGGATCCGATTTTTGTGCAGCTGAAAAATTTCTTCGTGCAGCTGCTGCACGGCGATCTGGGCACCAGCGTGCGCTATCGCATTGGCGCGCCGATCGCGGGCATCATCGCGGAAAAGGCGCCCATTTCCGCGCAGATTGGCCTAAGCTCCATGGCGGTGGCGCTTGTGCTGGGCATTCCGCTGGGCGCGGCCATGGCGCGTTCCAAATCCAAATTCTGGGATAAGTTCGGAACCTTATTTATCGTGCTGATTACGGCTGTGCCATCGGCCGTGTATTATATCTTTATCCAGATGTACGCCACCGAGTGGTTCCACATCCCCATGCTGTTCGACCGGCACAATTTCGTCACCTGGCTGCTGCCCATCTTCTCCATGGCGCTGGGCAACATCGCCTATTACGCCATGTGGCTGCGGCGCTATATGGTGGATGAGATGAACAAGGATTATGTGCGCCTGGCGCGCGCCAAGGGCGTGCCGGAAAAGAAGATGATGATGCGGCACGTGTTCCGCAATGCCTTCGTGCCCATGATCCAGTACATACCGTCCTCCATCCTCTACACCATCGGCGGCTCGATTTATGTGGAATCGCTCTATTCCATTCCCGGCATGGGCGGCCTGCTGGTGGACGTGATCGGCCGGCAGGATAACCCCATGGTGCAGGCCATTGTGATCATTTATTCGTGCATCGGCATCGTCGGGCTGTTGCTGGGCGATATCCTGATGGGCGTATTGGATCCGCGCATCAGCTTTGCGAAGAAAGAAGGTGCCCGATAATGACGCTGCGAGACAAAAAGAGCGAGGCCCTGTTCCAATTCGCGCAGTATGACGCGGCGGCCGCCGAAAAGAGCGGCTATTCCAACTATTCCTACTGGCGCTCCACGCTGTCGGTGTTTTTGCACAACCGCGCGGCGGTGGCGCTCTTGATCGTGCTGGCCCTTCTTCTGCTGTTCACCTTCGTGCAGCCCTATCTGCCCGGCCAGTACGATGCGAACGTCATCAACAACCACCCGGAAACGGGCAGGCAGCTTTCCAACCTGCCGCCCAGCCTCACCACGGTGAAGGTCACGGTGCCGGAGGGCACGTTGCTGTTTGGCGCGCCCTATGACGAGGACTGGTACTATGTCACGAACGTGATGGACAGCATCGACCGCCGCCAGAACATGACCATCACCGAATACGGCGAGGAATTCTGCCACATCGAATTCGAGGATATTTCGGGCTGGGTGCTCACCGAATACCTGCGCCTGCCGGAAGACCCGCAGAACGTGCCCTATGAGGCCATGTCCAACTACAAGGTGGATGTGTACATGGAGCCGGTGGACGTCACCAACGACGGCAACAGCCTCTATGTCAGCGCGGATAGCGTGCGCCCGGTGGAAGGGGAGGAGGGCATGGTGGAAACGGTGGGCGAGGCGGATCTGCGCATCCTGCCCTCCATTCACGCCTTCTGGTTTGGCACGAACAACATCGGCCAGGATCTGTGGTCGCGCGTTTGGAGCGGCACGCGCACCAGCCTGTTCATCGGCTTTGCCGTGGCGCTCACCGAGGCGCTCGTGGGCATCTTTATGGGCGTGATCTGGGGCTATGTGCGCAAGCTCGACCGGCTGATGACGGAGATCTATAACGTGCTGGACAACATCCCCACCACCATCGTGCTGATTTTGATCGCCTACATCCTGCATCCCTCGGTGCCCACTTTGATTTTCGCCATGTGCCTCACGGGCTGGCTGGGCATGTCGCGGTTCGTGCGCAACCAGATTGTGATCATCCGCGACCGCGATTACAACCTCGCCTCCCGCTGCCTGGGCACGGGCACCTTCCGCATCATCTTCCGCAACCTGCTGCCGTATCTGGTGAGCGTGATCATGCTGCGCATGGCGCTGGCCATCCCGGGCGCGATTGGCAACGAGGTGTTCCTCACCTACATCGGCCTGGGCATCCCGGTATCCATCCCCTCGCTGGGCAACCTGGTGAACGAGGGGCGGCAGCTGATCACGTCGCCGTCGCTGCGCTATCAGCTGATCTTCCCGGCGATCGTGCTCTCCGTGGTGACCATTTCGTTCTACATCATCGGCAACGCCTTTGCCGACGCCGCGGATCCCAAGAACCATGTGTAAAGGAGGGCGGAACGTGGAAAGCATTTTGTCCGTGAAAAATCTCAACGTCAAGTTCCGCCTGCGCGGCCGCGTGCTGCACGCCATCCGCGATGTGTCGCTGGACCTTTTCCCGGGCGAAAGCCTCGCCATCGTGGGCGAGAGCGGCTCGGGCAAAACCGTGCTCACCAAGACCTTCATCGGCCTGCTGGACGCGAACGGCTGGGTGGACAGCGGGGAAATCCTCTATGGCGGGCACAACCTGGCCGAGTTCAAAACCGAGCCCCAGTGGCGCACGATCCGCGGGCGGGAAATCGCCATGGTGATGCAGGATCCCATGACCAGCCTGAATCCGCTCAAGACCATTGGCGCGCAGATCATTGAGGCCATTTTGCTGCACCAGCACGTTTCCCATGAGGAAGCGCACCGCCAGATGATCGAAGCGCTTTCCGCCGTGGGCATCGCCGAGCCGGAGCGCCGCAGCCGCCAGTATCCGCACGAATTTTCCGGCGGCATGCGCCAGCGCGTGGTCATCGCCATCGCGGTGGCCTGCCGGCCCAAGATTTTGATCTGCGACGAGCCCACCACCGCGCTGGACGTGACCATCCAGGCGCAGATTTTGGAACTGATCAAAATCCTACGCCAGAAATTGCACCTGACCTGCGTGTATATCACGCACGATTTCGGCGTGGTGGCCAACGTGGCGGACCGCATCGCCGTGATGTACGCGGGCGATATCGTGGAAATCGGCTCCTGCGAGGAGATCTTCTACGATCCCCGCCATCCGTACACCTGGGCGCTGCTCTCCTCGCTGCCGCAGCTGGGCCGCCGGGGCGAACCGCTGTATACCATCCAGGGCGCGCCGCCCAACCTGTTCCAGGAGATCCGGGGCGACGCTTTCGCGCCGCGCAACCCGCACGCGCTGAAAATCGATTTTGAGGAGCGCCCGCCCTATTTTGATGTGAGCGAAACCCACAAGGCGCGCACCTGGCTGCTCGATCCCCGCGCGCCCAGGCTGGATCCGCCGGAGAGCGTGCAGGCGCTCCGGCGCCGGGAGGTGCGCGTATGAGCGAAGTTTTGCTGCAACTCAAGGATGTGACCGTGCGCTTCGGCAACCGGTTCCATCCGTTCACCGCGGTGAACCGCGTGAGCTTTGACATCCACCGGGGCGAAACCTTCGGCCTGGTGGGCGAGAGCGGCTCGGGCAAGACCACCATTGGCCGCGCGATCATCCGCATCCATCCCACCTACGAGGGCGAAATCCTCTACGATGGCCAGAAGATCAACGGCCACATCGATAAAGCGCTCGATAAGGCCATCACGCGCAAGATCCAGATGATCTTTCAGGATCCCATGGCCAGCCTGAACGAGCGCGCCAAGGTGGATTACATCGTTTCCGAAGGCATTTACAGCGACCCCATTTCCAGGGAAAAGCGGCGCGAAATGGTGGAAGAGGCGCTGATGGACGTGGGCCTCTTGCCCGAATTCGCCAGCCGCTTCCCGCACGAGTTTTCCGGCGGGCAGCGCCAGCGCATCGGCATCGCCCGCGCGCTGATCATGCAGCCGGAATTCATCATCGCCGACGAGCCGATTTCCGCGCTGGATGTGTCCATCCGCGCGCAGGTACTCAATCTGCTGGGCGAATTGCAGAAAAAGCGCGCGCTCACGTATCTGTTCATCTCGCACGACCTGTCGGTCATGCGCTTCATCTGCGACCGCATCGCCGTGATCCATCTGGGCCATTTGGTGGAGCTGGCGGAAACCGAAAAGCTCTTCCGGCATCCGCTGCATCCTTACACGCGCGCGCTGCTCTCCGCCGTGCCGCAGCCAGACCCCATCAGCGAAAAGCACAAGGTGCTCACGGTGTACGACCCGAGCATGCACGATTATTCGGTGGATAAGCCCGTGTGGACGGAGATCGAGCCGGGGCATTTCGTGCTGGGCAACCAGAAGGAACTGGAGGAATACCGTGGAAAGCTTGGCGAATGATCCGCGCTTTTCCCGCTGCTGGACGCGGATCGATCTGGACACCATCGCCCAGAACTATGAAAACGCGCGCGCGCTGTGCCGCTCGCAACTCATCCCCGTTTTGAAGGCGGACGCTTACGGCATGGGCGCGGTGCGCGTGGCGCGCGTGTTGATGGCGCGCGGCGCGAAGCTGTTCGCCGTGGCTACGCACGCCGAGGCCATGGAGCTCAAAAACGCCCTGCCCTGCGATGTGTTGGTGATGGGCCTGGTGGGCGAAGCCGAATTGGACGAGGCCATTGCGCGCGGCGTGATTTTAGCGGTGTTTTCGCTGGAATACGCGCGCGCGGTCAGCGCGCACGCGAAAGCGCGCCCGGCGCGCGTACACTTCAAGGTGGATACCGGCCTGCACCGGCTGGGCTTTTCTTCGCTGGAAGAACTGCGCGCGGCGGCGGCGCTGCCCGGCCTGGCCATGGAAGGGCTGTTTTCGCACCTCGCTTTGCGCGACCGCGCGGGCGACGAGGCGCAATACGCCCGCCTGATGGAAGCGAAGGCACTTTTGCACCCGCCCATGACGCACCTGGTGGATAGCATCGGCATGGTGCGCTATCCCCAGTGGCAGCTGGACGCGGCGCGCATCGGCGCGTGGCTGTATGGCGTGTGCCCGCGCCGGTTTGAGCGGCGGGAACTCACGCGCTGCCCGGCGGTGTTCTGCGCGCGGGTGGCGCAGGTGCATTGGGTGCGCGCGGGCGAATGCGTGGGGTACGACGAGGAACATCCGCTCCGCCGCGATAGCGCGATTGCCACGCTCGCCGTAGGCTATGCGGACGGATATCCGCGGCTGAATAGCGTGGGCGAGGTGGAAATCCATGGCAGGCGCGCTCCGGTCGCGGGGCTGGTGTGCATGGATCAGATGATGGTGGATGTTACGGATATTCCCGGCGTGCGCGCGGGCGACGTCGCGACGCTGCTGGGCGGCTCCATCGGCGTGGACGAATACGCGCAGTGGGCCGGTATGAACCGCAATGAGGCGCTATCCCGGCTGAATGGCCGCGCGCCCAGAGTGTATACAGGAGGAGAAGAGAAATGAAACTATTCTTATCTGCGGATATGGAAGGCACCGCAGGCGTGACCCTTTGGGAAGAAACGGAAACGGGCAAGCGCCTGTACGACCACTTTGCGCGGCAGATGTCCAGCGAAGTGGCGGCGGCCTGCGAAGGCGCCATCGCTGGCGGCGCGACGGAGATCGTGGTGAAGGACGCGCACGATTCCGCCTGCAACATCTATCCGGATATGCTCCCCGAGCAGGCGAGCATCCTGCGCTCGTGGGCCAGGCATCCCTATTCCATGATGGCCGGGCTGGACGCGAGCTTTGACGGCGTGATGTTCACGGGCTATCATTCCGCGGCTTCCATGCCCACCAATCCGCTTTCGCACACCATGAACGGCAAAAATGTCTATGTGAAGATCAACGACATCATCTGCCCCGAGTTGTTCATCAACGCGCTCACCGCGGCTTACGAGGGCAAGCCCATCTATCTGCTCACCGGCGATAAGGGCCTGTGCGAATGGCTGCACAAGATGAACGCGAACATCCCCACCGTGGCGGTGAGCGAGGGCATGGGCGGCGCGAGCCTGTCCATCAACCCGCATCTGGCCGTGAAGCGCATCCGCGAGGCGGCGGAAAAAGCGCTGTCCATCGACCCCAAGAAGCTGATGTTCCCCATGCCGGATCACTTCCGCGTGGAGATCGCCTTCCGCAACCACACGTTCGCCACCAATGGCTCGCACTATCCGGGTTGCGTGCAGCTCGATAGCACGCGCGTGGCCTTTGAATCGAACGATTATATGGACGTGCTGAAATTCTTCTACTGGGTTCTGTAAGGATCGATGTTTTGCGCCCGTTTTCCCGGGTGGCGCGAAAGGAACCTGTTCGCTGGTGGGGCGGTGTCCGGGTTCTTTTCCGGCGCTGCCGGGTAAGCTGCGGGCGCGTTGTGGTTTTTGGCGAACGCGCAAGGAGGCGCACATGGGCGAGGCAAAGGAAAACGAGCGCTTTTTTCAGAACCGGGCATGCCGGTATTTTCCCTGCCATAAGGGCGTAGCGGCAGAAAATTTCAATTGCCTGTTTTGTTATTGCCCGCTATACGCGCTGGGCAGGCGTTGCGGCGGCGCGTTTCGTTACACGCCGTCCGGGATTAAGGACTGCTCGCGGTGCGCGTTTCCCCATAAGCGGGAAAATTATGATACAGTATTGGAACGGTATTCGGAGATTGCGGATGTGGTGCGCGCGGTAGACGCGATGCCGGATATTGGGAAAAAGACGGAGGGAAAGCAGATGCGGGAATGGAAGGCGGCTGCGCTGAACGAAACGGCGATGGCGGCGGCCAGGGCGCGGTGGGACGCGGTGGCCAAGCCGCTGAATTCGCTTGGCGTGTGGGAAAAGTGGATCGCGCAGATCGCAGGCATGCAGGGTACGGCCGATGTGCGCATAGCGCCCCGGTGCGCGCTGGTGTTTTGCGCGGATCACGGCGTGGTGGAGGAGGGCGTAGCGCAATCCAGCAGCGAGGTGACGGCGCTGGTGGCGCAGTCTGTGGCCGAGGGCACGGCCAACGTCAACCTGATGGCCGCGGCAGCGGGCGCAAAGGCGTTCGCCGTGGACATGGGCATGGCGCGGGATGTGGCGCACCCGGACATGATCGTTTTGAAGCAGGCGAAGGGCACGGCGAATTTCACGCGCGGCGCGGCCATGCCGCGCGAGGCAGCCGAACGCGCCGTGGAGAGCGGCGCGGACCTGGTGGCAAAGATGAAGGCGCGCGGCTACAGGATGATCGCCACCGGCGAGATGGGCATTGGCAACACCACGGCGGCCACGGCGGTTTCCTGCGCGCTGCTGGGACGCGCGCCCAGCGAATTGACGGGGCGCGGCGCGGGCCTGTCGGACGCGGGGCTTTTGCGCAAGATTTCCGCCATTGAGCGCGCGCTGGAGTGCAACCGGCCCGATGCCAACGATCCCATGGACGTGCTTTCTAAGGTGGGCGGCTACGAAATCGCCGGCATGGCGGGCGCGTTTTTGGGCGGCATGGAACAGGGCGTGCCCATCGTGATCGACGGGGCGATTTCCGCGGCGGCGGCGCTGCTGGCGGCGCGCATTTGCCCGGCCGCGCGCGATTTTATGCTGCCGTCCCACGCCAGCCGCGAGCCCATGGCGCGCGCTCTTCTGGAAGCGCTGGATTTGCAGCCGCCCATTCACGCGGATATGGCGCTGGGCGAAGGCACCGGCGCGGTGATGGTGTTCCCGCTGCTCGACATGGCGCTGCGCGTATACGCGGGCGAGCACACCTTTGGCAACCTGGGCATGGATGCCTATGAGCCGCAGGAGGGCAAACCATGATTGCGCTCATCACGGGCGGGAGCGGCTGTGGCAAGAGCGTGTACGCCGAGCAACTGGGCGCGCGGCTCATGGGAACGGCGCGCCACTATATCGCCACCATGCGGGTGTGCGATGAAGAGGCGGAAAACCGCGTGCGGCGGCACCGGGCGCAGCGGGCGGGGGCGGGCTATGCCACCATCGAATGCCCGCTGGATCTGGCCTCGGCGCGGGTCGCGCCCGGTTCGGTGGTGCTGCTGGAGGATGTGCCGAACATCCTGGCCAACGAGATGTTCGAGCCCGGTGGGGACGCCAGCCGCATCCAGCCCGCGCTGGAAAGCTGGATGGAGACCTGCGCGCACCTGCTGATCGTGACCAACGACGTGTTTTCCGATGGCGTGCGCTATGACGCGCTGACGATGGAATACATGCGCCGCCTGGCGGAGCTCAATGCGTGGATCGCCGCGCGGGCCGATAGCGTGACGGAGCTGGTGTTTTCCCTGCCCGTGGCCATAAAGGGGGCTTTGCCATGCGCCTGATGCGCGCGATTGCCATCGCGTTTTCCACGTATTCGCGCATTCCCATGCCGCGCGTGAACTGGTCGGAAGAGAACCAGCGCTATAGCATGTGCTTCTTCCCGCTCATTGGGTTGGCGGTGGGACTGGTTCTGTGGCTGTGGCTGTGGCTGTGCGATTTGTGGGCGCTGGGCGCGTTTGTGCGCGGCGCGCTCGGCGCGGCCCTTCCGCTGCTGGTGAGCGGCGGCATTCACATGGACGGCTTTATGGACACGCTGGACGCCATGGCCTCCTGGCAACCGCGGGAAAAGCGGCTGGAAATCCTCAAGGATGTGCACACTGGCGCGTTCGCGGTGATGGGCTGCGGCGCGTATCTGTTGGTGATGGCGGGAGTCTTGAGCGAGGCGCGCGCCGGGCAGGGGCTGGCCATCGCCGCCTGCTTTGTGCTTTCCCGCGCGCTCAGCGCGCTGGCGCTGGTTTGGTTTCCCAAGGCGCGCAAGGGCGGCATGCTGGCGGGTTTTGCCCGCACGGCAAAGGAAAAGGCCGTGACAGGCGCGTGTTGCGCCTATATCGCGCTGTGCGCTGTGGCTTTTCTCTGCGCGCAACCGCTGTCCGGCGCGTTGGCGCTGGCCGCGGCGGGATTGTGCGTGGCGTATTATTTCTTTTTCAGCCGCAAATATTTTGGTGGAACCACGGGCGATATCGCCGGCTGGTTTTTGCAAATTTCGGAACTGGTCACGCTGGGTGTGACTGTGCTGATCGGGGGGAGATTGCTATGAAGCTCTATGTGGGCGGCGCGTTCCAGGGGCAGGAAGAACTGGCGCGGCGGGAGAATCCGGGCGCGGAGATCTGGCCGGATTTCCATGAAAGCGTGCGCGCGGCCATGGCGCGCGGCGAGGAACCGGGCGCGTTTGCCCGGGGGATTTGCGCCTCGCACGCAGGCGCCGTGATCGTGGCGAACGAGGTGGGCGCGGGCATTGTCCCCATTGACCCGGGGGAACGCGCGTATCGCGAGGGCGTGGGGCGCGCGCTGTGCGCCATTGCACAAAACAGCGAAAGTGTGACGCGCGCGGTGTGCGGCATCGGGGTGCGGCTCAAATGAAATGCGTGCTGATCCGGCATGGAAAAACCGCGGGCAATCTGGCGGGGCGCTACATTGGTTGCCGCACGGATGAACCGCTGTGCCCCGAGGGCATTGCGCAGCTTCGCATGGGGCGCTATCCCGCGGTGGAGCGGGTGTTCGCCAGCCCCCTGCGGCGCTGCCGGGAGACAGCGCGCCTTCTCTATCCCGCCATGGAGATGGAGATTGTGGAGGATTTCCGCGAGTGCGATTTCGGCGCGTTCGAGGGGCTTTCCTATGCCGATCTGAACGGCCGGGCGGATTACCAGGCGTGGCTGGACTCCGGCGGGGAGCTGCCCTTCCCCGGCGGCGAGAGCAAGGCGGAATTTTCGCGCCGCTGCGTGCGCGCGTTTGCGGCATGCGTCGCGCGCGCGGGCGTTTCGTCCGCCGCTTTCGTGGTGCATGGCGGCACGATCATGGCCATTTTGGAAAAGTTTGCCCAGCCCCGGGGCGCATATTACGATTTCCAGGTGGGGAACGGGCAGGGCTATGTGCTCAATCTGCCCGGCGGCCTGTATCGTAGGCTCGAAACGGAGCAGCCATGCTAAGCAGCGGATACCGGCCGCCGCGGCCGGTATCCGCATTCCTTTCCGACTTTTTTATATAGCGCTCTTCAGCATAATGTGGCGTGCCGCGCATGCATTCACATATGGATCGTGCGTGACCACTACAATGGTTTTCCCGCGGCGATGGAATTCTTTTAAAATCGCCAGCACATCGTTGCGGTTGTGCTCGTCTAAGCTGCCGGTCGGCTCATCTGCAAAGATGATCTGCGGGGATTTTGCAATCACCTTTGCCAAGGCCACGCGCTGCTGTTCCCCTCCGCTCAATGTGTAAACCTTGCGCTTTTCATATCCTTTAAGCCCCGCCTGCTCTAACGCCTCCGCAATCAGGCGGCGTTCCTCTTTTTTGCCAATTCGCTTGAAGTGCGTAGCCGTTCGCATATTGTTTTCAACGGTTTCGGTATCCACCAGGCCGTAGTTTTGAAAGAGATACGATATGCGATGGCGGCGCAGCTCCACGGCGGCGCGGGAGGAAAACGCCGGATTTTTTTGGCCGCAGATGGTGACGGCGCCACTGTCCGGCTTTTCCAGCAGCCCCATTATATTCAGCAAGGTCGTTTTTCCTGCGCCGCTTTCTCCCATGATCGCCAGGAATTCGCCGCGTTCGATCGCTAGAGAAAAATCGTGAAATAGAATTTTATCTCCAAATTTTTTCTCGATATTGGTCAACGTGATATCATTCATGTTAGCCAGCTCCTTTCACAATTTGATAAAGATTTTTGTGCGCATACTTACGCCCTATGATCAGCGCGATTCCTATTTCGGCAAAAAGCGCTGTGGGCAGAAGCATATAATTTAGA
>DVJN01000007.1 GCA_018716755.1 Candidatus Alectryocaccomicrobium excrementavium | reverse complement strand
TAAAAATTGGCGCGAGCCGCAAGGCTCGCGCCAATTTTTTATGCATAAACCTTCCAAACAATAAAGGCGATAAGCCCCCATTGCGCAACCGCGAGCAGCGGCACGAGAATGCGGAATTTCCAGTGCCGGGTCTTATGGCGAAACACGCGCATGCCCAGCAGCGCGCCCGTGCCGCCAAAACAGGCGGCGGACAGCAATAGCGCGCGCTCCGATATACGCCACGAGCCGCGCTGGGCGCGAGATTTGTCCACGCCGAAGAGGATAAAGGTGCACAAGTTCAGCAGCACAAGCGCCGCGCCCACAAAAAACGCCTGCATACGCCCTTAGACCCCCTCGACGCCTTCAACCACGTCATCCATCACCACCACGGCATACAGCGTTCCTTTGCCCGCGCGCTCCTCAATACGCACCATTTCCGTGTTGAGCCGCGTGCGCGTGCCGCTCTTCTGGCGCAGCACAAAATCATAAGGCATCATAACGAGCCTGGCATCCACCAAATAGGTACCCGTCGCGCCGTTTTTCTGGAAGGCAATGGCGCGCAATCCCTTGCCGCCGCGCGCCTGCAAATCGAAATCTACGATCAGATCCCGCTTGGCATAGCCGCGCTCGGTCGCCAGCAACACTTCGCCCGCCCCGCTATTCTGCACGGCAGCGATCACGCGATCGCCCGGTGCGAGGGTCATGCCCTTCACGCCCGCGGCTGTGCGCCCCTGCACGGGAATGTCTTCCACGGCAAAATGGATCGCCATGCCCTGCCGCGAAACCAAGAGCAGTTCCGGCGCTGCAAGAAGCTGCACGCAAACGATTTCGTCCCCGTCCTTCAGCCCCGCAGCGGCCAGCTTGCTCTTGCGGGCATCGTATTCGTTCAGCAAGGCGCGCTTGACCATACCATTGGCGGAGACAAACAAAAGCTCGCCTTCGAACGTTTCCGGCGCGAAAGCCGCCACCAGGCGCTCGTCCTTCTCCCAGCCCGCGAACAGGCCGCTGGGCGGCAGGCCGCGATCCTTGATCTTCTGGCACTCGGGCGCCTGCTGCGCGGCAAGCGCATACAAGTTGCCTCGATTGGTGAAGAAGAGCAGCTTGCGGTTGGTCTGCGTCAGCAGCACGGTATCCGCATCCAGTTCTTCCGGAGCCGCCTTTTCATACACGCGGCGCGGCAAGCGCTTGATAAAGCCCGCGCGCGTGACGGCCACAGCCACTTCCTCGGCTGGCTCTTCCTCCTGTACGATTTCCACCGTTTCGAACTGGCCCACCAGTTCTGTGCGGCGCGGATCCGCGTACTTTTCTTTGAGTTCCGTCAGTTCGTCTCGAATCACGCGCAACAGCTTTTTTTCGCTCTTGAGGATGCCTTCCAACCGGTCGATCAGCTTGCACACTTCCTCATATTCCTTGCGCAGGGTGAGGATTTCCAGGTTGGTCAGCCGCTGCAGGCGCATGTCCAAAATCGCCTGTGCCTGCGCCTCGCTGAGATCAAAGCGCGCGACGAGCTTTTCCCGCGCCTCTTTGGGGGTTTTGCTGGCACGGATCAGGGCGATGACCTCGTCCAAATTGTCCACCGCCACGATCAGGCCTTCCAAGATGTGTGCGCGCACCCTGGCCTGCTCCAGTTCGTATTGCGTGCGCCGCGTGACCACGCGCTTCCTGTGCTCGATAAAGTGCGTGAGCAGGGCTTTAAGGCCCATCTGCACGGGCTTGCCGCCCGCTATGGCCACCATATTCGCGCCAAAGCTCACCTGCAAATCCGAATATTTATACAATGCGGCCAGGATCTTTTCCACGTCCGCATCGCGCTTCACCTCGACCACCGCGCGCATGCCCGTGCGGTCGGACTCGTCGCGAATGTCATGGATACCGGCAAACAGGGCCTTCTTTTCCTCGCTGAGCTTGAGGATTTTCTCCAGCATGGCCGCCTTGTTGACCTGGTAGGGAATCTCTGTGATCACGATCTTTTTGCGGCCCGCGTTGCCCTCTTCGATGTGGGTGCGCGCGCGCAGGTGCATCTTGCCGCGCCCGGTTTCGTAGGCGCTTTCGATCTCCCCATCCAGCGCCAGTATGCCGCCCGTGGGAAAATCCGGCGCGGGAATGTAGCGCATCAGCTCGCGGGTGCTCATCTGCGGGTTTTCCATCAAGGCAATCGTGCCATCGATCACCTCGCCGAAATTGTGCGGCGGAATGTTCGTGGCCAGACCGACCGCGATGCCGGAAGCGCCGTTGACCAGCAAATTGGGGAACCGGCTGGGCAGCAGCACGGGCTCCTTTTGCGTATCATCGAAATTGAGCTGGAAATCCACGGTATCCTTTTCGATGTCGCGCAGCATTTCAATGGCAAGGGGGGCCATGCGCGCCTCGGTGTAGCGCATGGCGGCCGCGCCATCGCCGTCCACGGAGCCGAAATTGCCGTGCCCATCCACCAGCGGCGCGCGCATCACAAAGGGCTGCGCGAGGCGCACCAGCGCGTCGTACACCGAAATATCGCCGTGCGGATGGTATTTGCCCAGGCAATCGCCCACGATGCGTGCGCACTTGCGGTGCGGCTTATCCGGCGAAAGGCCCAGTTCCTGCATGGTGTAGAGGATGCGGCGCTGCACGGGCTTGAGCCCGTCCTCCACGCGCGGCAGCGCGCGCTCCAGGATGACGTGCTCGGAATAGGGCAGCATGGAATCGCGCATCACATCTTCCATGGACTTTTGCACGATTTCTTCCAGCCGCGTCTGCACGTCCTTAGGCTTCTTCGCCACTTGCCACACCTCCCACCGGTTCAAAATCGTCCACCTTATTGAAGTTCGCGTGCTCGGCAATGTATTCCTTGCGCGGCTCCACCTTATCGCCCATCAGCAGCGTGACCATGTGATCGGCCTCGGCCAGATCGTCCAGCGTCACCTGCATGAGCTTGCGGCCCTGCGGGTTCATCGTAGTTTCCCACAGCTGCTCGGGGTTCATCTCTCCCAGGCCCTTATAGCGCTGGAGCGTATAGCCGCGTCCCACGCGGCGAATGGCTGCGGGCAGGGCCGCGTCGTCGTAGCAGTATTCGACGGTGGAGCCCTTCTGCACCCGGTACAGCGGCGGCATGCCGATAAAGACGTGCCCCGCCGAAACGAGCGCGCGCATATAGCGGAAAAAGAACGTGAGCAAAATCGCGCGGATGTGCGCGCCATCCTGATCCGCATCCGAAAGGATGATGACCTTGTGGTATTTCAGCGAGGAGAGGTCGAAATCCTCGCCCACGCCCGTGCCCAGCGCGGTGATGATGGAGCGGAACTCCTCGTTGAGCAGCACCTGATCCAGCCGCTTCTTTTCCGCATTGAGCGGCTTGCCGCGCAGCGGCAAAATCGCCTGGAACCGGCGGTCGCGCCCCTGCTTGGCGCTGCCACCTGCAGAATCGCCCTCCACAATGAACAGCTCGTTTTCCTCGGGCGTGCGGCCCGTGCAGCTGGACAGTTTGCCCACCAACGGCGCGGCCTCCAGCTGGTTTTTCTGGCGCGCCACGTCGCGCGCCTTGCGCGCGGCCTCGCGTACCTTGGCGGCCTTGACCGCCTTTTCCACGATCATTTGCCCGGCCGCCTGGTTCTTCAAATCCTCCAGATACAGCATGAGCTGCTCGGCTACGATGGCTTCCACCGCCGGGCGCACCTCGGTATTGCCCAGGCGGCCCTTGGTCTGCCCCTCAAACTGCGGCTTTTGCACGCTGGCGGCAATGACCGCCGTCATCCCCTCGCGGAAATCGTCGCCCGAAAGGTTATTTTCCTTTTCTTTCAGCGCGCCGATTTTGCGGGCATAATCGTTAAACACCTTGGTAATGGCGGTTTTAAAGCCAATCTCGTGCGTCCCGCCCTCGCTGGTGGGAATGTTGTTCACAAAGGAAAACAGATTCTCCGTATAGGAATCCGTATACTGGATCGCCACGCGCAATCGCGTGCCATCGCGCTGGCCTTCAAAGAGGATCGGCTCGCAGACCGGGTTTTTTTCTGCGTTGAGATACTGCACAAAATCCTTCAGCCCACCGGCAAACAGATATTCGCGGTGGCGCTTGTCCGGATCTTTCTGGCGCTCGTCCTCAAACACGAATTTGATGCCGCCGTTGAGATAGGCCAGTTCGCGCAGGCGGCGGCGCACCGTTTCGCTGGAAAAATGGGTGTCCTCAAACACGCGCGGGTCGGGCTTGAAGCGCACAACGGTGCCGCGCTTGCGCGTGTTGCCCAGCTTGGCCAGGGGCGCGACGGGCTTGCCGGAGAGGATCTTGCCGTTTTTGTCCGCCACGCTCTCAAAGCGCTGCTGATAATGCGTGTAATCCTGATACACATCCACCGTGAGCCATTCGGAAAGCGCGTTCACCACGCTGGCGCCCACGCCGTGCAGGCCGCCGGAATAGGCATAATTTTCGTTGTTGAATTTGCCGCCCGCGTGCAGCTGGGTGTACACCACTTCCACCGCGGAAACCCCCAGCTTGGGGTGAATGCCTACGGGAATGCCGCGGCCATTGTCCGTCACTTCGCAGGAGCCATCCTTATAGAGCGTGACGGAAACCTCCGTGGCATAGCCATTGGCCGCCTCGTCGATGGCGTTGTCCACAATCTCCCAAATCATATGGTGCAGCCCGCGCGCGCCCGTGGAACCAATGTACATTCCCGGGCGCATGCGCACCGCATCCAGGCCTTCCAATACCTGAATATCGCTTGCGTCGTAGCGTTTTGCCATGTCAATATCCCAACTCCGCCCCAAAATCAAATACCGGCTTGAGCGCGCCATACAGCCGCGCGTAAATGCCGAACGAATCCTCATACGCGGCGTAATTTGCCGGATTCGGCTCCGTGCTCGTTTCCACGCGCAAAACACCCGCCGCCTCGCGCAAATCCTTCCACACGCCCGCGCCCACGCCGGCCACCAGCACCGCGCCATACGCGCCGCCCTCGCTGGCCGCTGACATCGTGTACACTGGCAAACGGAACACGTCCGCCACAATCTGCCGCCACAGCTTGGAAGTGCTGCCCCCGCCCGAAACATAGATCTTTTCCGGCGTGGCCAGCGTGCGCATCAAATCGCCCACCTGGCGCAGCGAATACGTCACGCCCTCCATCACTGCGCGGTTCATATCGCCGCGCGAAGTGCTCAGGGACAGGCCGTAGAACGCGCCGCGCGCATTGGGATCCGGATAGGGACAGCGCTCGCCCGTGAGATACGGCAGGAAAACCACGCCATTCGAACCGGGGCGCGAGCGCTCAGCCTGCGCGCCCATGGCGTCGTAGGCGTTTATGCCCAGATGCCGCGCCACCGCGCAATCCATCTCGCACAGCGTATCGCGATACCAGCGGTACGCGCCGCCCGCCGTCAGCGTGCAGCCAAAGGCGTGCCACAGATCCGGCGCGTTGTTGCAGAACATCTGCAATTTGCCGCCCGGGTTGTCCGCGTAGCCCTTTAGGCCCATGGAAACGTTCCCGGCCGTGCCGATCACCACGCCCAGAATGCCCGGCTCGATCAGGCCCGCGCCCGTGGTCTGGATCACGGCGTCGCCGCCGCCCGCGTAGACCGGCAGCCCCTCAGGCAATCCCGTGGCCTGCGCCGCCTCACGCGTGACGCGCCCCGCGCGCTCGCAGGATTCCAGCACATCGGGGAAAATCGAGCGCGGCAGGCCTGCCAGCTCGATCAGGCTGTCGCTCCAGCGGCGCTCGCGCGTGTTGAAAAAGCCGGTGCCCGAAGCGTCCGAAACGTCCGTCGCCAGCTCACCCGTCAGTTGAAAGCGAATGTAATCCTTGGGGCAGATGAACCGGCGCATCTTGGCAAAATTGTCCGGTTCTTCCTCGCGCAGCCACAATAGCTTGCCGCCCGTGTAGCCGGTGAGCATGGCGTTGTTCGTGTATTCCAGCAGTCCCTGCGCGCCGCCCGCCTTTTCGGTGATCCAATCGCACTGCTTCTGCGTGCGCTGGTCGCACCAGAGGATGGCCGGGCGGATCACTTGGTTCGCCTCGTCCAGGGCCACCAGCCCGTGCATCTGGCCGGAAAAGCTCACGCCCGCGATTGCATCCCTGGGCACGCACTTCACGATTTTGTTCAGCCCTTCCGCCACGGCGTTCCACCAATCCTCGGGCTTCTGTTCGGCCCAGCCGGGGCGGGGCGTATACAGCGGATATTCGACCGTCGCGCTGGCGGCCACCTTGCCCGTTTCGTCCACGGCGATGCACTTCGCGCCGGAAGTGCCGTTATCGATGCCAATCAGATACTTATGCGCCACTGCCGCTCCCTCCTATTTTTTCTTTTTGCGGTTTTTGGATAGCTGGTTGATCTTATGGAAATCCAGCCGGTTTTCGTTCCCGGCCAAAAGGCGCTGGATATTGGAACGGTGGCTGATGAGCGCCATGGCTGTAAGAATCCCGGCGAAAGCGATGCTCCACCACTCCCCCCAGCGGCATATGCAGGTGATGGCAAAATAGAAAATCGCGGCGCAAATGGAGGCCAGCGAAACATAGCGCGTCAAAATGACGACCACCGCCTCCACCACCACGCAGCCCAGGCCAAACCAGGGCTCGATGGCGAGGATAGCGCCCAGCGAAGCCGCGATGCCCTTGCCGCCCTTGAATTTGGCGAACACGGGCCAATTGTGCCCCGCCACGGCAAACGCGCCGCCGATGCGCGCGCCCATTTCTCCCGCGATCCAATAGCCGATCCAGCCGCCGAGCAGGCCCTTGAGCACATCGCCCAGCAGCGTGAGCGCGCTGGGCAGCCACCCCAGCGTGCGCAGCACATTCGTGGTGCCGGGGTTACCGCTGCCCACCTTGCGGATGTCCAGATTGGAAAACCATTTGGTGACATACACGCCCGTGGTGAAGTTGCCCAGCAGATAGGCGATGACCGCGCACAGCGCATAGCGCAGCAGCATCATTGCTCCTTCCCCCTCTCCCGCAGCACAAATCGGATCGGCGTGCCTTCAAAGCCAAACGCCTTGCGGAAAGCGTTGTTGAGATAGCGCTCATACGAAAAGTGCATGAGCGTCGCGTCGTTCACGAACAGCACAAATGTGGGCGGGGCGATGGAAGCCTGCGTGGCATAATAAATGCGCAGCCTGCGGCCCGACATGCTCGGCGGCTGGAGAGCGTTCTGCGCGTCGGCCAGCACATCGTTCAAAAGGCCGGTGGTGACGCGGCGCGTGGCCTGCTCATGCACCGCGCGCACCATGCCCATCAGCTTGTGCACCCGCTGGCCTGTGAGCGCCGAGAGAAACAAAACCGGCGCGTAATCCATAAATTTCAGTTCCGTGCGGATTTTGCGGGTAAATTCCTCCAGCGTGCCCGTCTGTTTTTCCACGGCGTCCCACTTGTTCACCACGATGATGGCTGCCTTGCCCTGCTCATCCACATATCCGGCGATCTTCGCATCCTGCTCGGTGACGCCCTGCGTGGCGTCGATCAAGAACAGCACTACGTTCGCCCGGTCAATGGCCGCCAGCGACCGCACCACAGAAAAGCGCTCCAGCGATTGATAGGCAATGGCGCGCTTGCGGCGGATGCCCGCCGTATCGATGAGCACATATTCCTTGCCCTCGTCCATAAAATGGGTATCGATTGCGTCGCGCGTGGTGCCCGCGATGTCTGAAACCATCACGCGTTCCTCGCCCAGCAGCCGGTTCACCAGCGAGGATTTGCCCACGTTCGGCTTGCCGACGACCGCGATCTTCACAACCTCGCTCTCTTCCTCCTCTTCCTCCGGGTCGGGGAAGAACTTGCATACTTCATCCAGCAGATCGCCAAAGTTCAACAGATTCACGGAAGACACGCCAATCGGGTCGCCCATGCCCAGCTGATAAAAATCGTATACATCATTCAGCTGGGAAACGTTGTCGATCTTGTTCACCACCAGGATGGTGGGCTTGCCCGCGCGGCGGATGAGATCCGCCACGTTCTCGTCGTCCGCGGTCATGCCCTGCCGCCCATCCACAAAGAACAGGATCACATCGCAGGTTTCAATGGCGATTTCCGCCTGCCGGCGCATCTGCTGCAGCAGGGGATCGTCGCTATCCGGATCGATGCCGCCGGTATCGATCAGAGTAAATTTGTAATTCTGCCATTCGCAGTCCGCATACACGCGGTCGCGCGTTACGCCCGGCGTGTCCTCCACGATGGAAATGCGGCTGCCCGCCATTTTGTTGAAAAACGTGCTCTTGCCGACGTTGGGCCGCCCGACAATCGCAACCAGTGGCTTTGCCATATGCTTATCCCTCCGAAAACTCCGTGAGCGCGTCCACCAGCGCATCGCCCGGCCGGTCCACCGGGATCACCGGCATGCCGAGCGCGCTCGTAACCTGCTCCAGGGTCGTATCATCCAGAAACACTTCTTCGCCCGCGCGCAGCATCGTGCGGGTGATGAGCACCGCGTCCGCCCGGGCGCCGGAAAGCTGGGCGATCAGATCGCCGCCCGTGACCAGGCCCGCAACCGTCACACTTTCACCAAAGAACGCGTTGCGAATCGCGCGCACTTCCACGCGCACATTGCCCACCGGATATTTTTGCAAAAGATCCGCAAAAAACGGCGCGGCGGAAACCCCCGTGGCCAGAATCACACGCGCGCTCTTTCGTGCCTTGAGGCGCAGTTGCGCGTGCGCCGCGCGGTATTCTTCCGCGAACAGGCGCAGCATGCCCACGCCGTTGTCGATCTGCGGATAGTCCTCATAGGTTTCGTCCTCCGGCAGTTCCCGGCCTGCGAGCAGATAAAACTCATCCGAAGGAAAGACGAAGCGCATACCCGCTTCCCGAAGGCATTTCTCGCGCCAGCGGTCCGCGATGGCCAGCACCGCGCGCGCCTCCTCCGGCATAAACGGGCGCAACGGGGCCAGCCCTTCGCGGAACTTCGTCAGCCCCACGGGCACCAGCGCCAGCGAAAGCGCAGCCGGGCGCAGCGCCCACAGATCCGCGACCGTCTCCTCCAGCGCCGCTCCATCGTTCAGCCCTGGGCAGAGCACAGCCTGCAAATGATAGGAAATGCCGCCCTCCTTCAAGCGCGAAAGCGTATCCAGGATTTCGCCCCCGCGCGCGCAGCCCAGCAATTGCCTGCGCAGTTCGGGCCGCGTAGCATGCACGGAAATGTACAGGGGCGAAGCGCCGCGCCGGATGATGCGGTCGAGCTCGCGCCCGTACACGTTGGTGAGCGTGACAAAATTGCCCATGATCAGCGATTGCCGCCAATCGTCATCCTTCACGCGCATGCTTTCCCGCACGTGCGGCGGCAACTGATCCACAAAGCAAAACGGGCAATGGTTCACGCACAGGCGCACGCCATCCGCTTCCAGCCAAACGCCCAGCGGCTCGTATTCTTCCTTATCGAAGGAAAAATCGCCCCGCGACGTCGATAACTCGATGTGCGCCTCGCACGTCAGCGCCTGATAATCGATGGTATCCAGCACCGCTTCGCCGTTGATGGAAAACAGCACGTCTCCTTCGCGAAGCCCCAGTTGCTCCGCGATGCCGCCCGCTTCCAACGCCGCTATCCGCTTCGCCATAGCGCCCTCCGGGTTCACAAATTCTCCATTCTATTATGAACCAAAATCCGCCATCCGTCAAGCCGGAATGGATTATATTTCGTCGCGCGCGACGCAAAACCGCACCCGATTCGCCGGATTTTAAAATACGAAATTGCGCATTGACAATCCGATCCATTCATGCTATAATGCAACTACGCAATTGCGAAATTCCAAAAAGGAGGATATTCCATGGATAGAGACTATGGTGCGGAAATCGATGAATTGCGAGAACAGCTACAAGCGCTCGCTCAACGGATTGGCGGCGTTCCTGCCGCAGCAGAGGCGCAAGCGAAAGGCCGCGTGGCCAAAATGCCCGATATGCACCCCGACCCTGCCATTATGGCTGTGCTGGACCAACTGGAGGATTCCTGCAACGCGCACCAGGACAGCGGCCGCCTTACCTACATGGGCGTGTTTTCCCTGGGCGGGCGCCAATCCACCTGGATTCGAAACGACGTCAGCGCCAACCACCTGCTCTCCCTCGTGGAGGATCGCACGGCGGAGCGCGTTCTCGCCTGCATTGGCAGCCGCGACAGGCTCAACCTGCTGCTGGCCATTTTGAAAAAGCCGCGCACCGTCGCGCAATTGGTGGCGGAATGCGGGTACCATTCGACAGGGCAGGTATACCATCATTTGCGGCCGCTCATCGCGGCCGACCTGGTGACCGAAGCCGGCGGCGCGGAAAAAGGCTACTATGCCATCCAACCGCACCGCGTGCAGGGCATCATCCTGCTCCTGGCTGGCATTGGGGATATGGTAAACCCGGAATTCTCGCGCGGCCAATGGGAGAATCCTCCCGAAAAACCCCGCCCACAATAACACAATTCACCGTGGAGTTTTGACCCACCGCTCACCAAAACACAATTCAAACGAGAATTTCAGCAAAATCTCTTGTTTGTATTCCAGCCTGTATTGTGATATACTGGCCATACTCCAGCAAGAAGGAGATGGGAATATGGCTGGAATGGGTGAAATTCTCTCGGCCCTGCGCAAGCAAAAGGGTGTCACGCAGGAAGAGATGGGCAAGGCGCTGGGCGTATCCATGCAGGCGGTGTCCCGCTGGGAAAACGGCGGCGCGCCGGACATCATGCTTCTGCCCGCGCTGGCAGACTATTTTTCCGTGAGCATCGATGAGCTGTTCGGCCGGGAAGGCGGAGCCATCCCGGCCGAGGCGGCAATCCTCAAGCGCCTGGGCGGCCTGCCGCAGGAAGCGCGCATGGAGGAGGCTTTCCGCCTGTGTTGGGCGATCCAGCGTGGCCTGAGCGGGGAAACGAAATTCCACGGCCGCCGCGACCAGGAAGCCCTGCGCGAATACATGGCGCAGGGCGGCAAACACCACGCCCGCG
This sequence comes from Candidatus Alectryocaccomicrobium excrementavium, assembly GCA_018716755.1. Classification (GTDB taxonomy): domain Bacteria; phylum Bacillota; class Clostridia; order Christensenellales; family Aristaeellaceae; genus Alectryocaccomicrobium; species Alectryocaccomicrobium excrementavium. The sequence continues at coordinate 1,387 of DVJN01000007.1, read as the reverse complement.
TGAATTGCGATAGTGGGCTTACGGAATTCGGCCTTGGCAAGCGGCAAAACTGGTGCTTTCTCAGCCCCGAGCCAGAGGGCGGCCGGCATGCCGCGCTGTACGACCGCGAACGGCACACAAAGCTGTTTGCGTTGCTCGCCCAGCCAGACGCATACGACGCCTTATTTCTCGTGCTGGGGCGCGACCAAAATCCCTTCACCGCAAAGCTGCTGGAAAAGGCGTTGCGCATTCCCCAGGAGCGCGCCACAGAAATTTTGGATGCCTTTGTCGCGCTCCAGCTGATTAGCCGCAGCACCCTGGAGCTGGATGATACGCCCATCCAGATTTACAACGTATCTTATAATGCTGCTCCTTTCATTCCTTTTTTAACCATGGCGCAGAATGTGATGGACATTCCCGTGACGTTTATTTCCGCCAGCCAGTTCCGCACAGCGCCTTACATCCGCAAAGAAAGCAAGGAGGTGGCCCCATGAAAGAGGCGCGAAAGGTACTTGACACCTACAAAAAACTGCTTTCCATCATCGCCCGGCGCGCACCCGTGATGGTGGCGATGACTTTTGTGCTGGCCATTGTTTCCGGCGCGCTGATCTTTGCCAGCACGCTTGTGAACCAGCGCATTGTGGACGACGGATTGCGGGTGGCCTCGGGCGCGATGGCCTTCGGCGATTACTTTCCCTGGCTGGCGCTGCTGGTGGCCACCATGGTGCTGCCACCTGTCATCGATTTGTTCATATTCAGCTATATCACATCGCGCTCGCAAATGATCCTCAATACCGATTACAAGGGCGAAATGCTGCAAAAACTGGGGCGCGTGAAATATGAGCACTTCGAAAACAGCCAATCCGTGGAAATCATCGATAAGGCCACTTCCCGCGCCATGAACTCGGCGCGGCACCTGTATCCCATGTACCTGTTCAACGCGCTCAGCGGCGCGGTGGCTTCCATCGGCCTTTTGTGGCAGCTGGGCCAAGCCAAGTGGTGGCTGCTGCTCACCACGCTGATTCCCTTCGCGCTGCAACGTTGGTACGACGCCAAACACAGCTACAACATTTATGACGAGCTGGAGCACTACTGGAACAAGGAGCGCCGCTACAGCATCCTGGCGGGCTTTCTCAAATCCCGGGATTACCTTTACGAAGGTAAGCTCAATGGCTGCGCGGATTTCCTCATCCGCACCTATCGCGACCGCCTCCACGAACGGAACAAAGAATACGAAACCTACTATTTTAAGCATCTCAAGCAGCACCTGTTGCGGGCCGGAAGCATCATGAACCTCGCCTCGCTGGGCAACGCGCTGCTCCTGCTCTACCTGTATTCCCAGGGCGAAATCAGCGTGGGCGCACTGGTGGCGCTTACCATGATGGTGTTCTCCAGCCTTCCCACGCAT
>DVJN01000006.1 GCA_018716755.1 Candidatus Alectryocaccomicrobium excrementavium | reverse complement strand
ATGTCGCTACCTATCGTATCGCGCTGGGTCCCGTAGTGCTGTTTATCGGCTATCATGGCTACTTGGTTACGGAACAGCCGACGCCGGAGCATATCCTCATTGCCAGCTATGATGACGAAAGCCATTTGCAGGCGATGATACAGGACTATTGGTATGTGGACCGGTATACCGGAGAAAAACTGGGGCATACCATTGATCTGGAAATTTATCACAAGATTTCCGCTCAGGAATGGCTGTGCACAATGACCGAGTATTTCTCCGATCCAAATCGAGCGGAGGACGAAACGGCGTACTACACATATCTTATAGGGAAATATGTCTTTTCCTATGAAGGAAATAAGATTGCGCGGTGGTACAGGGTAAAGGAATAAGGCGCGGCGGAAGCATTCCGCTGCGCTCAGAGCCTTGACAAAGTATCGAAAGAGCGAGGCTTAAATCAGAAATGACGGCGTGTACGTCATTTCTGGCATTTTTTGCGGGGCGCACGGAGGCCGCCGCCTGTGGCGGAAACAGGCCGAAGTAAGCCCAGTGAGCAACGAGAGCCACAAGCACGCTTTGCGTGCGATGTGGATCGACGATTGCGAACTGTGGGTAAAAATGCATTCCCGTCCCGGCCGCTGTCCGTCGAAGGCCCGAAGGGCTGAAGTGGCGAGCACACGGAGCGAAGCGCAGTGCGCAGCCACGGAACGCCGCGCAAGCGTTAGCGCAGGGCGGTGCGTAGACAAGCGGCCGGGTAATCCTCGTTGACAAACCAAAGGTTTGTCAACGATCAGGCGCGGCGGAACACTTCCGCCGCGCCACATGCGAAGCTAATAAGAAGCTATAATTTTTATGCGTCTTTCCCGTCGGGGGCGAGCAGGTACTTTTGCGCGATGGCGGCCGCGCGGGCGATACACAGGCCACAGCGGTGGCGCTTTTCGTAATATTCCGGGGTGCGCGGCTCGGGTTCCCCGCCCGCCGAGGTGGCGATGTCCTTTAATAGCTCCCGGCAAAGGATGGTGCCGAATTCCGCGCGGAACTCGGCGGCCATGGCCTGCACCAGCGCGTAATGGTCGATTTTGGCTTGCCGGTCGGCGGGGTCGGCGTAGCCCTTGATTAAGCCTGCGGCCATGGCCATGCCGCTCACCGCGCCGCACACTTCGCGCAGCCGCGCGACGCCTCCACCAAAGGAAGACGCGAGTTTGGCTGCGGTTTCCTCGGAAAGGCCGCATTCCGGCGCGAAGGCGAGGAGCACGGACTGCGCGCAATTGTATCCTTTGAGAAAGTTGGCCTGCGCCATTTCCGCCTTATCCATGATATTTTTCCTCCCAATATTTTTCGAAGTCTTTGGGATCGCGGATTACGCCGCGTTCGGTGACAAAAGCGGTGATCAGGCTAGCTGGGGTTACGTCGAACGCGGGGTTGTACACCTGTACGCCCTGGGGCGCCATGCGCTCCTTGTACCACATTTCCGTCACTTCGTCCGCCGCGCGGTTTTCAATTTCGATATCCGCGCCCGTGGGGCAGGCCATATCGATGGTGGAGAAGGGCGCGCATACGTAGAAGGGCAGGGAAAAATGCCTGGCCAGGATGGCCACGCCCAGCGTGCCAATTTTGTTCGCGGTATCGCCGTTTCGGGCCACGCGGTCGCAGCCCACGAATACCGCCTGTACCGCGCCGGACTGCATCAGGCTGGCGGCCATGTTGTCGCACAGCACGGTGGTCTCCATACCCGCCTCCACCATTTCGTAGGCGGAAAGCCGCGCGCCCTGCAGGAGCGGCCGCGTTTCATCCGTATACACGCGAAAATGCATGCCGCGCCGCGCGCCCACATGGATGGGCGCGAGCGCCGTGCCATAGCGCACAGTCGCCAGCTGGCCCGCGTTGCAATGGGTGAGGATGCCGTCTCCATCCAGGATCAGGGCAAGACCGTTTTCGCCAATGCTCTGGCACACCCGGATGTCCTCATCGCGGATGGCAAAGGCTTCCGCGCGCAGCGCCTCCAGGGGCTGGGGCGCGCAAGCCGCTTTGCGCATGCGTTTCACCGCCCAGGAAAGGTTCACGGCCGTGGGCCGCGCGGTTTCGATCTGCTCCGCGCAGCGCGCGAATTCTGCCGCGAAATCCGCTTCGGGCGCGATGCGCACGGCACAGGCGTACAGGCCCAGCGCCGCAGCCACGCCGATGGCGGGCGCGCCGCGCACGCACAGGCGGCGAATGGCTTCGCGGATGGACGCCGCGTCGCTCAGGCGCATCAGTTCCAGCCTGCCGGGCAGGAGCGTTTGATCGATGATGACGAGTTCGCGCGTCGCTTCATCGAAAGAAACGGTATCGATTTCCAAAATGCTCACGCCGCTTTGCCTCCTTTGCAAACATGGGAAACAGTCACTCGCTGCCGGCCAACATTTCGGAAACTTTGAGAACGCGCTGGTTTTTCGAGCCGCGAAAGCGCAAATCGAGCGAGCGCTCCTCCAGCAAAAACGGCCCGTCCACCAGCACGTCGCAGGCTTCCAGCAGGCGGCGCTTTTCGGGAACGGCGCACAGCTGTTCAAACGTGTATCCGCTGTAGGCCCACACATTCAGCCCGCGCGCGTGCGCCGCGTCCGCCAGAATGCGGCACGCTTCCGGCTGCTCGAACGGCTCTCCGCCCGTGAGCGTGATGCCGTCGAGCAGGGGATTGGCATCCATGCGCGCGATGATTTTCTCCGTGTCCATGTCCGAACCGCCCGCAAAATCGTGCGATTCGGGATTGTGGCAACCGGGGCAATGGTGCGGACAGCCCTGTGCGAAGATGGCCAGCCGCAGCCCCGGCCCATCTACAATGGAATCGTTCACGATTCCCGCAATGCG
>DVJN01000050.1 GCA_018716755.1 Candidatus Alectryocaccomicrobium excrementavium | reverse complement strand
TCAAAAAAGTTTTTTTGACAAGCTGGTGGACGGGGGAGCAAGCTCCCCCGCCACTGCCACCCCCTCCAGTTTCCGCTAAAATCCTACGGATTTCCGGGCGCGGAAACTGCAAGGAAACGATTTTTGCTCTGGAAAATGGGATTTTCCTCCGCAAAAATCGCCCCGCCCCCGCCGTACACGCCGCCGGGGACGATTAAAGCGCGAAAGGGCTTCGCTCCGTGTGCTCGGAGCTCCAGCCGCTTCGCGGCGGAAAATTTGAAAATTGGCGGCGGAAAATCTTGTATATTCAACAAAAAACGCGTATAATAGACGAAGAAAATGCGGGCCGCCGGGAGCGCTCGCGATGGTTGCCACAGCTGGGCACAAAAAGGTTTTGGAGGATATTGCATGGACTCCACGCATACGCTTTGGTATGGCGCGCCTGCCGCCACATGGACGCAGGCATTGCCCCTGGGCAACGGCCGCCTGGGCGCGATGGTTTTTGGCGGGCCGCTGGAATCGCGCTTTCAGCTCAATGAAGATTCGCTGTGGTCCGGCCTTCCGCACGCGTATACCGTGCCCGGCGCGCGGCAGGCGCTGGCGCGCGCCCGCGATCTGCTTTCGCAGGATTGCTATGCCGGGGCGGAGGAAGCGTTGGAGACGGGTTTTGCCGGCCCGGATTGCCAGAGCTATTTGCCCCTGGGCGATCTCACCGTGCGCCTGGAGGGCCAAAAAGTGGAGCGCTACGCGCGCTCGCTGGATCTGGAAACCGGGATTGCCCGCGCCGAATACGAGCTGGACGGGCGCCGCATCGTGCAGGAATGCTTTGTTTCCTATCCGGATCAGGCGCTGGCGCTGGAGATCACGGCGAGCGCGCCGCTGAACCTGGCGGTGTCGCTCACCAGCCCGCTCAAGTCCGCGGCATACGCGCACCGCGACGTCATCATGCTGGATGGCCTGTGCCCGAACGATAACGTTCCCGAAGGCGTTTCGCCGGCGGATCCCCATCTGTGCCCCGAGGAGCGGGAGGAGCAGGGCATTGGCTTCCGCGCGATGGCCGCGCTCGTGACGGACGCGCACGGCCGGGTGGAGGATCAGGGCGAATGCCTGCTGGTGAAAAATGCCGTGCGCATTGCGGTTTTTCTGGTGGCGCGCAGCAGTTACAACGGCTTTGATAAGCACCCGCAGCTGGAAGGGCGGGATACGGCCGCGGATTGCGCGCTGGATATGGCGCGCGTGAAGCGCCTGGATTATATGGCGATTCGCGAGCGCCACATTGCGGATTTCTCCGCTTATATGCGCCGGGTGGATTTTGCGCTGGGCGGGGAAAAGGCGGATGGGCTGCCCACGGACGAGCGCCTGGCGCGCTTTGCGCAGGGCGGGCGCGACGCGGGCCTGATCGAGCTGATCTTCCAGTTTGGCCGCTATCTCATGGTGTCGGCTTCGCGGCCGGGTTCCCACGCCATGAACCTGCAGGGCATCTGGAATGACAACGTCCGCCCGCCGTGGAAGAGCGATTACACCGTCAACATCAACACGGAGATGAATTATTGGCCCGCCGAGCCGCTGGGCCTGCCGGAAATGCACGCGCCCCTTTTCGATCTGCTGGGCGCGCTGCGCGAAACGGGCGCGCAGGCGGCGCACGACTGGTATGGCGCGCGCGGCATGGCCGCCCACCACAATGTGGATATCTGGGCGCACGCCACGCCCGTGGGCGCGGGCCGCAGGGGCATTGCCCGCTGGTCGTTCTGGCCCATGAGCGCGGCCTGGATGAGCCGCCACCTGTTCGACCACTATCTGTATTCCCAGGATCTGGATTTTCTGCAGGAAACCGCGCTGCCGGTTTTGCGCGAGAGCGCGCAATTCTTCGCCGATACGCTGGTGGAGGACGAAAATGGCCATATGCGCGTGTATCCCGCCACCTCGCCGGAGAACGCCTTCCTCATCGATGGCGCGCAGTGCGCCGTCGCCAAATCCGCCGCGATGAGCGACGCGATTGTGCGGGAACTGTTTGCCAATTACCTGCGCGCGACGGATATCCTGCACATCGAGGAACCCCTGCGCGCTGTGGTGGCGGAATTGCTTCCCCGCGTCAAGCCCTATGCCATTGGCGCAAAGGGGCAGATCCTGGAATGGGACCGGGAATACGAGGAGAGCGAGCCCACGCACCGGCATTGCTCGCACCTGTATGGCCTGCACCCGGCGCATGAAATCACGCCCGAGGGCACGCCGGAGCTGGCGCGCGCGGCAAAGCGCTCGCTGGAGCTGCGCGGCGATGAGGGCACGGGCTGGAGCCTGGGCTGGAAAATCAATTTCTGGGCGCGCCTGGGCGAAGGCGACCGCGCGCTTAAGCTGCTGAAAATGCAGCTGCGCCCGGCGCAAAGCGAGGAAACGGTCTATGTGCGCGGGGGCGGCACCTATCCGAACCTGTTCGACGCGCATCCACCGTTCCAGATCGACGGGAACTTTGGCGCGGCGGCGGGCATTGGCGAAATGCTCGTGCAGAGCCGGCCGGACGCGCTTTTGCTGGCGCCCGCGCTGCCGCGGGAATGGGAGGATTTCTCGCTCCGCGGCCTGCGCGCCATGTACGAGATGGAAGTGGACCTCGCCTCGCAAGGCGGCGCTCTCTGCGCGGTGGTGCGTGCCCAGCGCAGGTGCGAAACGCCGGTGCCCGTCTATTTGCGCGGCGAGCGCGTGGGCGAGATCCAGGCGGCCGGCGAATACCATTTTGCCGTATGATGAACCGCTTTAGCGCATTGTTAAAGCCCGCGTCGTCGCTGTGCGATATGCGCTGCCGGTATTGCTTTTATTGCGATGAGGCGGCGCGGCGCGGGCAGAAGAGCTATGGCATGATGCGGCCGGAAACCGCGCGCGCGGTGGTCGACCGCGTCTTTGCCTGCCTTTCGCCCCGTGCGCACGTGAATTTCGCCTTTCAAGGCGGCGAACCCACGCTCGCGGGGCTGGACTTTTTTCGCGATTTCGTGGCCTATGCCGAGGAAGCGAACCGGGGGAATTTCCGCCTTTCCTGGGCCATTCAGACCAATGGCCTCTCCATCGACGAGCAGTGGGCGGAGTTTTTTGCCCGCAAGCATTTTCTGGTGGGCCTTTCGATGGATGCCAGCGGGGAATTTCACGATCAGAACCGGCTGGACGCCGCGGGGCGGGGCACGTATTCGCGCGTGTTGCGCGCGCGGCGGGCTTTGCTGCGCGCGGGCGTGGAGGTGAATGTGCTCGCCGTCGTCACGCGCCAGATGGCCAGCCATCCGCGCGCCGTGTTCCAGGCCCTGCAGAAAAATGGCGTGGATTATGTGCAGCTGATTCCCTGCCTCAGCCCGCTGGATGGAACGCTTGCGCCGCACGATCTGCGGCCGGAGGACTACGCTTCCTTTATGAAGGATTTTTTCGCCCAGTGGTGCATGTCGCTGCGCGGTGGCGGGCAGCGGATGCACGTCCGGTATTTTGACAACCTGATCTCGCTGGCGCGCGGCGGCCCGTGCGAGCAGTGCGGCGCGTCCGGGCAGTGTACGCCGCAGTTTGTCGTCGAAGGGGATGGAACGATTTTCCCCTGCGATTTTTATGCGCTGGATGAATTCCATCTGGGCAACGTACATACCGACAGCGTGGAGGACACGCTGAAGAGCGAGGGCATGCGCCGTTTCGCGCAGGATTTCGCGCCGGTGGACGCGATGTGCGCTTCGTGCGAAGTGTTCGCCCTGTGCGGCGGCGGTTGCCGGCGCTACCGCTCGTTTTACCACCGCAAAAGCGGCTATTGCCCGCAGCGCGATTTCCTCATGCAGGCGGCGGGCATCCTTGAGCGCCTGTCGCGCTATATGCACTGACGCCTGCGCGCCCGCAAAGAGGTACGATTGGGAGGAGAAGAAAATGAAAGCATTTGATCCCAATTATAAATTGCTGGACGAGATGTATCAGGACGAATACTATCCGGATTTTCTGGTGGATAAGGTAAAGGCCCAGCTCCAAAAGGTCATCGCCCTGCTGGAGAGCGGCGAAACCGGCACCGGCGCGGTGCAGGAAGCGCTGGACGAGGCGGTTCGCGGCATCAATGGCCTTCAGGAGGAATTCGACGGGAACGGCAGCGAGATCGAAACGGTGGCGCGGGACTGTATCGGATCGGACGTGGCCTATATTCTGGATTGGTTCAACATCCCGATTGACGTTGAGGAAGCCATTCGGGAAAGAGATTGGTAACGAAACCCCTGTGATTTACCAGGAGGATAAGGAGGAACTTGTATGCTAAAGGGTTTACCCGCCATTCTGTCCCCCGAGCTGCTGAAGATCCTGTGCGAGATGGGCCATGGGGACGAGATCGTCATCGGCGATGGCAATTTTCCCGCTGCCAGCTGCGCCCAGCGGCTTGTGCGCCTGGATGGGCACGGCGTGTGCGAAATTCTGGACGCGATTTTGCGCGTGTTTCCGCTGGATACCTATGTGGCGGCGCCGGTCACGCTGATGCAGGTTACGCCTGGCGACGATTACAAGCCGGAAATCTGGCCGGAATACCGGCGCATTGTTCAGGAGCGCGAGGGCGGCCACCAGTTTGAGGAAATTGAGCGCTTTGCCTTTTACGAGCGCGCGAAAAAGGCGTATGCCATCGTCGCCACGGGCGAAAGCGCGCTGTATGCGAACATCATTCTCAAAAAAGGCGTCGTGAAGGACGCGTAAGAGGGGGAGAAATACGGATGCTGAAAGTTGGCGTGATTGGCACGGGCGGCATTTCCGGCGTGCATTTGGGCGGATACAGCCGCAATCCCAACGTGGAAATCTATGCGCTTTGCGATATCAACGAAAAGAACCTGGCCAGGCGCGCGGAGGAATACAAGGTTTCGCGCACGTTCACGGACTATCGCGAAATGCTCGCGCTCCCGGAATTGGACGCGGTGAGCGTGTGCACCTGGAACAGCGCGCACGCCGAATGCGCCATTGCCGCGCTGCGCGCGGGCAAGCATGTGCTGTGCGAAAAGCCCATGGCGCTCAACACCGCGCAGGCGGAAGAGATGGAAAAGGCCGCGAAAGAAAGCGGAAAGCTGCTCATGATCGGCTTCGTGCGCCGCTTTGGCAACGATTGCGCGGTGCTCAAGGATTTCATCGATGGCGGCAGTTTCGGCGATATCTATTATGCAAAGGCGCAGTATCTGCGGCGCAAGGGCTGCCCGGGCGGCTGGTTTGGCGATAAATCGCGCTCGGGCGGCGGGCCGCTGATCGATCTGGGCGTGCATGTGATCGATTTGTGCCGCTATCTGATGGGTGGGCCGCAGCCCGTGAGCGTATATGGGGCCACGTTTAACAAGCTGGGCGACCGCCGGCAGATCAAGGACGCGCGCGGCTATTCCTCCACGGTCGTTTCCCAGGAGGACATTTTCGATGTGGAAGATATGGCCACCGCGCTCATCCGCTTCGATAATGGCGCGGTGCTTTCCGTGGAGGCCAGCTTCAGCCTGAACATCGAAAAGGACGTGGGCAATATCGAGCTGTTCGGCACCAGGGCGGGCTGCAAGCTCGATCCGGAGCTGACCATCTTCACTGATATGAATCAGTACCTTGCCAATGTAAAGCTCGCCCAGTCCACGGCGCTGAGCTTCGACGGGCTGTTTGACAACGAGATCAACCATTTCGTCGAGTGCATCGAAACGGGCAGGCCATGCCGCAATCCGGCGCAGGACGGCGTGACCCTCATGCGGATTCTCGATGGAATTTATGAATCCGCGCGCACCGGCCACGAAGTGCTGCTGTAAAGCAAAATCCGCGCTGTGCCGCCTGCCGGGGAATCGCGCGATTTTCCGGCAGGCGGTTTTGCGTCCATCCGGCATGGGCCCGCGCCCTTTTGCGAAAGGGGGCGCTGTCTCGCCTGCGCGAAGGCCGGGCGGCCGGAAAACACACGTATGGAAAGAGGCGAATGATTCTATGGAACGGTATCAGGAAGTGAATGCGAAAGCGATCAGCCGCTGGTGCGAAGAGGGCTGGGAATGGGGGCAGCCCATCTCCCACGAAACCTGGCTGCGCGCGAAAAATGGCGATTGGGACGTGCTGCTCACGCCCACCCGGCCCGTGCCGCACGCGTGGCTTGGCGAACTGGCGGGCAAGGAACTCCTGGGCCTTGCCAGCGGCGGCGGGCAGCAGATCCCCATTTTTGCCGCGCTGGGCGCGCGCTGCACGCTGCTGGATTATTCGCCCGCCCAGTGCGAGAGCGACCGGATGGTGGCCGCTCGGGAGGGCTACAGCGTGCGCATCATCGAGGGCGATATGACCCGGCCCCTGCCGTTTGAAAGCGCGAGCTTTGACATCGTCTTCCACCCGGTGTCCAATTGCTATGTGGAGGAGGTCAGGCCCATTTTCCAGGAATGCTTCCGGGTGCTGAAAAAGGGCGGCGTCCTGCTCTGCGGGCTGGACAACGGCATCAATTACCTGTTTGACGACGATGAAACCGTGGTGAGGCGCGGTTTGCCATACAATCCCCTGAAGGACCCCGCGCTGTATGAGGCGTCGCTCAAAAACGACGATGGCATCCAGTTTTCCCACACACTGGAAGAGCAGATTGGCGGGCAACTGGAAGCGGGCTTCGCGCTCACGCACGTGTATGAGGATACCAACGGCATGGGGCCGTTGCACGAACTGAATATCCCCACCTTCTGGGCGACTCGCGCGGTGAAACCCTAGAACAGGGCGAGAACGTCGCTTTCCAGCGAAGTGGAAACGCGTTCCAGCTCGGCTGCGGCCCAGGTGGGGAAGGTTTTGCGCTGGCAGGCAAAATGCAGCGTAACCACGGTGGATACCACGCGGTCGAGCC
>DVJN01000049.1 GCA_018716755.1 Candidatus Alectryocaccomicrobium excrementavium | reverse complement strand
AACTCGCCTGCGAAGGCGATACCGATGTGGATTTCCACCACACCACGGAAGACATTGGCATCGCGCTGGGGCGCGCGTTCGATCAGGCGCTGGGCGAGCGGCGCGGCATCCGGCGCTATGGCAGCGTGATTTTGCCCATGGACGAGGCGCTGGTGCTCGCCGCAGTGGACATTTCCGGCCGCCCCGCGCTGGGCTGGGATTTGCCCATCCCCGCGCAGAAAGTGGGCGATTTCGATACCGAGCTGGTGAAGGAATTCATGCTCGCATTTTCCCGTGCGCTGGGCGCGGCCATCCACTTGCGCCTGCTGGCCGGGGAAAACAGCCACCATATCATCGAGGGCGCGTTCAAGGCGCTCGCCCGCGCGCTCGCCCAGGCGGTGGAAATCGACGCGCGCTTCCGCGAGCGGATTCCCTCCACCAAGGGCACGATCCTGTAAAGGGCGGGGCCGTTGCCAAGCCTTTGGCTGCAGGACGGGATTGTAACCCGCAACCCATGTTTGAACGAAACGATGAGGGTGGATGCTATGATAGCGATTGTAGATTATGGCGTGGGCAATTTGTTCAGCCTTTCCTGTTCCCTGGAATACCTGGGCTTTCCGGCGAAAATCACGGCGGAGGCGGCGGAGTTGCGCGCGGCGGAGCGGATCATTCTGCCGGGCGTGGGCGCGTTTGGCGACGCGGTGGCACGCCTGCGCGCGACGGGGCTGGTGCCCGTGCTGGAGGCGGAAGTGGCTTCGGGCAAGCCGCTTTTGGGCATTTGCCTGGGCATGCAGCTGTTGTTTGAGGAAAGCCAGGAATACGGGCGGCATGCCGGGCTGGGTTGGATTCCCGGCGGCGTCTATCCCATGGAGCCGGATCTGCGCGCCATGGGGCTGGACTACAAGGTGCCGCAGATGGGCTGGAACAGCCTGGACGTGTGCCAGCAGGAAAACCCGCTGATGAAGCACACAAAGCAGGGGGATTTTGTGTACTACGTGCACTCGTATTACGCCAAGACGGACGCGCGCTACATCGTCGCGTCCTCGGACTATGGCGTGACCGTGCCGGGCGCGGTGGCGCGCGGCAACGTGTACGGCTGCCAGTTCCATCCCGAAAAGAGCGGCGGCGTGGGGCTCAACATCCTGCGCGCGTTTTGTGAGGTGCCGGTATGAAGATTTTTCCCGCGATTGATTTGAAGGACGGCCGGGTGGTGCGGCTCACGCAGGGCGATTATGGCCGCGTGACCCAATACGCCGTGGAGCCGGAAGAGGCCGCGCGCTCGTTCGTGGAAGCGGGCGCGAAGTATGTGCACATCGTGGATTTGGACGGCGCGAAGGACGGAACCACCGCGAACCTCTCCACGGTGGCGCGCGTGCTGCGCGACGGCCGCCTGTTTGCCGAGGTGGGCGGCGGCATTCGCGACCGGGCGCGCATTGAGGCGTACTTGAGTGCGGGCGCGTCGCGCGTGATTTTGGGCACCGCCGCGGTGAACGACCGCGCGTTTCTTGAAGAGGCGGTGAAGGCCTATGGCGCGCGCGTGGCCGTGGGCGTGGATGCGCGCGAGGGGCGCGTGGCCGTGGACGGCTGGCAGACGGTCACGGCGCTGGACGGCGTGGAATTCTGCCAGCGCCTGCGCGATATGGGCGTGGCGACCGTGATCTACACGGACATCGCCCGCGACGGCGCGATGCGCGGCGTGAACCTGGAAATCTACCGCACGCTGCTGGGCATCAAGGGGCTGGAAATCGTGGCCTCGGGCGGCGTTTCTACGCTTGAGGACGTGCGCGCCCTGCGCGATATGGGCGTTCCGGCGGCCATTGTGGGCAAGGCGCTGTATTCGGGCGCGCTGAACCTGGCGGACGTGCTGAAGGAGGCAGAAGAGGGCGCATGATCACCAAGCGAATCATTCCCTGCCTGGACATCCGCGATGGCCGCGTGGTGAAGGGCGTGAACTTCGAAAACGTGAAGAGCGTGGAAGATCCGGTCGCGCTGGCGCAGTTTTATAACGAGAGCGGCGCGGACGAACTGGTGTTTTACGATATCACCGCCAGCGTGGAAAAGCGCCCCCTGTTTACCGATGTGCTCACGCGCGTAGCCCAGCGCATTTTCATCCCGCTCACGGTGGGCGGCAGCATCAATTCCGTGGCGGATTTCGACCGCGTGCTCAAGGCGGGCGCGGACAAGGTGAGCGTGAATTCCGGCGCCATCGCCCACCCGGAACTGATCGACGAGGCGGCGAAGAAATACGGCAACCAGTGCGTGGTGCTCTCCATCGACGCCAAGCGCGTGGATGGGCAATACCGCGTGTTCGCCAAGGGCGGCCGCGTGGATACCGGCATGGACGCGCTGGAATGGGCCGCACAGGGCGAAGCGCGCGGCGCAGGGGAACTGGTGCTCAACAGCATCGATACCGACGGCGTGAAGCGCGGCTTCGATCTGGAAATGCTCGCTGCCGTGGCCGCGCGCGTGAAGATTCCCATCATCGCCTCCGGCGGCGCGGGCCGCATGGAGGATTTCAAGGCATTGTTCGCGCTCGAAGGCGTGGACGCGGGCCTGGCCGCCAGCATTTTCCACTTCCGGGAGATTGAGATTATGGATCTCAAGCGCTATCTGGCCGGCTGCGGCGTGAATGTGCGGATGTGAGGAATCTTTCCTCCGTCGCGGCGGCGCCCATCAAATTGCTTTTTTCAATGCTCCAAACATGAATAGGAGGATCGTTTTATGAACCTGGACTCCCTGAAATTCGACGAAAACGGCTTGATTCCGGCCATCGTGCAGGACGCGGAGAGCGGGCGCGTGCTCACGCTGGCCTACATGAACCGCGAAAGCCTGGAAATCACCTTGGCGGAAGGATACACCTGCTTCTGGTCGCGCAGCCGCAAGCAGCTCTGGCGCAAGGGGGAAACCAGCGGGAACGTGCAGCGGGTGGTGGATATCACCGCGGATTGCGATGCGGACGCGCTCGTGGTGCGCGTCCACAAGGCCGGGCCCGCCTGCCACCTGGGTACGGACAGCTGCTTTGAAAACCGGCTGTTCACCGCGCAGGGCGAAGAAACGGAGAATGCGGAATTTTCCATCGACGGCCTGTATGATCTGCTGGTTTCGCGCAACCGCGAGCGCCCCGCCAACAGCTACACGACCTATCTCTTCGAGAAGGGCAAGGAAAAGATTCTCAAGAAGGTGGGCGAGGAATGCACAGAGGTGATCATCGGCGCGATGAAGGGCAGCCGCGAGGAGACCATTTATGAGCTGGCCGATTTGTGCTACCACGCGCTGGTGCTGATGGTGGAGGAGGGCATTTCGCCGGAGGATATCCGCGCGGAACTCGCTTCGCGCCA
>DVJN01000048.1 GCA_018716755.1 Candidatus Alectryocaccomicrobium excrementavium | reverse complement strand
CTGGTGATGTATGCCATCAGCCTGGTGGCGGGCACATTCTATACGCAGATGATGGCCATCATCACGCAGGGTTCCCTCAAAAAGATGCGGGAAAAGATGTTCAACCACATGCAGGATCTGCCCATCAAGTACTTTGACACCAACGGCCGTGGCGATATCATGAGCTATTACACCAACGATGTGGATACCATGCGCCAGTTGATCAGCCAGAGCTTGCCGCAGATGCTGGTTTCCGGCGTAACGCTGCTCACAGTGTTCTGCATCATGATGTATTATAGCGCCATTCTGGGCCTGATTGTGGTGGCAGGCGTGGTGTGCATGACGTTTGCCGCGCGCTACATCACCAGCCATTCTTCCAAATATTTCCTGCGCCAGCAGATTACGCTGGCCAAGGCTGAAGCCTTTATGGAAGAGATGATGACCGGGCAAAAGGTCGTGAAGGTTTTCTGCCATGAGGAAGGCGCCAAAAAGGACTTCGATAAGGTCAACGATGAGATCTATTTTAACGCCCGCAACGGCAATCGATTTGCCAACGTGCTGATGCCTCTGCTGGGCAACATTGGCAATGTGATGTACGTAATCGTGGCGCTGGTTGGTGGTGCGCTGATGCTGGCGGGCGCGCCCAACCTCAGCATTTCCGGCATGGCTTTCAGCATCAGCATTGTGGTGCCCTTTTTGAACATGACCAAGCAGTTCGCCGGCGCCATTGGCCAGGTTTCCAACCAGGTGAACATGGTCATTATGGGCCTGGCGGGCGCGCACCGCATCTTCGCTCTGCTGGATGAACAGCCAGAGACGGATGAGGGCTACGTCACTCTGGTCAACGCCAGGGAAAATCCGGATGGCAGCGTCACTGAATGCAAGGAACGCACCGGTATCTGGGCCTGGAAGCACCCGCATCACGATGGAACGCTCACCTATACCCGCCTGATGGGCGATGTGCGCTTCTTCGACGTCGACTTCGGCTACACGCCGGAAAAGACCGTATTGCACAACATCTCCCTGTACGCCAAGCCTGGGCAGAAACTGGCTTTCGTTGGCTCTACTGGTGCGGGCAAAACCACCATCACCAACCTGATCAACCGCTTCTACGACATTGCCGATGGCAAGATCCGCTACGATGGCATCAACATCAACAAGATCAAAAAAGCGGATTTGCGGCACAGCCTGGGCATTGTTTTGCAGGATACCAACCTCTTTACCGGCACGGTAATGGAGAACATCCGCTATGGCAACCTGGAGGCGACCGACGAAGCCTGCATTGACGCGGCCAAGCTGGCTGGCGCGGACGATTTCATCCGCCGTCTGCCCGAAGGCTATAACACGATGTTGCACGGCAACGGCGCGAACCTCAGCCAGGGCCAGCGCCAGCTGTTGGCCATTGCCCGCGCGGCCGTGGCCGATCCGCCCGTGATGATCCTGGACGAGGCGACCAGCTCCATCGACACGCGCACTGAAGCCATTGTGCAGCGGGGTATGGATGCGCTGATGGCTGGGCGCACGGTGTTCGTCATCGCACACCGCCTGTCCACCGTACGCAACGCCAACGCCATCATGGTGCTGGATCATGGCCGCATCATCGAGCGCGGCACACATGAGGATCTGCTTGCGTTGAAGGGAACCTATTACCAGCTCTATACTGGCGCGCTGGAACTGGACTAAGAAGGATATGGGGGAAACGCTCCTCCCTCCTTTGAATCCGCAGTGGGCGGCAAAATGCGTGGAAGTATTGCCCATCCCGTCGGCTTTTATGGCGGGATGGGCATTCTTTGTGCAAAAACAAACCCCTGTCCAATTGCGGCAGGGGGGAGCATCAGCACGGGAGGAGAATGGTACTATTTTTCTTTGGATTTCAGACCGGAGTCTGTAGCGGCGGATGCGGGCTTTTGGCGCATTAGATCGAACACGAGCAGGAACATGCCCGCCGCCATCAACAGGTCGCCCACGCTGGCCAGTCCGCCCAATAAAGGGATTGTGTCGCCCAGAAACCACAGGGGAGCATCCCAACCGACCAGAGTATACTCGGGCAAAGCGCCGGATTCTATCCGGGTGATCCACACGGCTAGGTTGGGATCTTCATAGACGATGGGCGTAACCGGCATGGAAAAGCCATTGAGGGCAATCACAGCGAAGTTAAGGGCCGTCGCCAGCGCCAGCAGCTTTACTCCGCGCTGGCGAAAGTTCAGCGCCAGGAATGCCGCCAGCAGAGCGTATTCGGCGCAGGTCGCCAAGCCGAGCCATCGCGCGGGATCCCATCGCGCGGCGAGTAGGCCAAAACACGCTTCAATGGCCAGTGCCAATGCTGGAAGCAACACGCCCCGCAGGGGTTGCAGCAGATAGTTGCGGGCGCGCCCGCCCGTCAGATAGCCGGCGAGAATCGCAGCGGCCACACCATAGACCAGTAGCAATTTTCGCGCCCTCCTTTGCCTGTGCCCGTTTTACTGCTTTGCGCGTTCCGCCGCCACAAATGCCTGCACGACCTCGGGATCGAATTGCGTACCGGCGTTTTCCAGCAAGCGGCGCACGGCTTCTTCGCGCGGCAAGCCTTTGCGGTACGGACGGTCGCTGGTCATGGCGTCGTAAGCATCGGCGACGCACAGGATGCGCGTCATCAGCGACAATTTTTCGCTGCGCACGCCATCGGGATATCCCTTGCCATCATAGCGCTCGTGGTGGCCATGCACCATTTCAAGCACTTCCGGCGCGAGGCCTACGTCATTCAGGATGTTGGTGCCAGTGACAGGGTGCGCCTGAATGGCCTGGAACTCTTCGGCATTGAGCTTATCCGGTTTGTTCAGGATGCTGTCGGACACGCCGATTTTGCCAATATCGTGCAGCAGCGCGCCCTGGCGCAGCAGGCGCAACCGGCGCGGCGAAAAGTTCATCTGCTGGCCAATTTCCACGCAATATTCCGCTACGCGCGCGGAATGACCCTGCGTATAGTGGTCTTTGGCTTCCAGGCTGTGGATAAACGCCGTGATCAGGCGGGATTGAGCGCTTTGGGAATCGAGATAAAGCTTCCACGCGTACCGCGCGAGCAACAGCGGAAGCAACATCAGCACTACTACCCACACATTGCCCGGCGTGCTGTAGCCGATGGCCAACAGGTATCCCATCGGCATGGCGGCGATGACGTTGGGCGTAAGGCCCAGCAGCATCATGCCGACTTCGCGCAGGCGCACCTGGCCATCCAGGCAGGGCCGCGCGAGCTGGAGTAAGCCATTGACCACGAAAGTCAACAGGGAAAACAGCGCCGTGGGCAACAGAGCCGCCGGCAACGTCAGTTCGCCCGGCTGCCATGGCAGCGGATAGAGCAGAGCCGCCGGCAACAGGATGGACAGCACGATTGTGGCATTGTTGAACAGCACTTTTTCTATGCCGATGGAAAAGGAATGCACATATTTTTTGGTTTTTGGATTGGGTTCAAAGGCGAAAAGCGACCCCAGAATAAAGACTGTTACCGCCGCGCAGGCGCCTTGTGTAAGATAAATGCCCAGTACACTGATGATAGACACATCGATCGTTTCGTTCTGGCGGATGTACAGCGGAAGCGAGCGGCACATCGTGCACACCGCAACCATAATGATCAGGGGCAACAGGTGGGTTAAAGGATCGTTTGCAAAAAAATGGCGCAAAAATATGGCGAAGCAGCCGATTGTGCACAATAGCCCAATCGCGCTGACAAGGCCTACATAAACCTTTGCGCGTGTTTTCAATTCGGTGACCTCACTTTTTCGCCTCGCCGTCTGGCGCGCCCGAACGCTATCACAGCTTTCGGGCGCGCCTTGGGGCGAAAGCGCGTTTGTTGCCGCCGTTTCAACGCCTTGCGCACCGAAGCGGCGTAGGAAAAATCAAGCTCGCCACGCCCATTTCAGCCATTAACCCCAAACCTTCCAGCTGATGTAGGCGCCCGCTGAGAGCACAAAGGAAGCCAGCGCTACCAGAGCGGACATGATCTTAGCCTTCTTCACGAATTCAGCCTCCATTTCTATGGAAAGCTGTGCCATTCGCTAGCAGGCACGCAATTTTTCGCTTCGCTATTGGTACGAAAAAACCGCGTAGCGAGCCTGAAAAGCAATTTTTAAAATATTTGTTCCTCCACGCGGCGCACGCGGCTGAGCGAGCGGTTGAGCGCATCGAGCGTGCTATGCACGATGCCCAGCGGAGGGTTATGCCCCTGCAACGCCGCGCCGATGAGCACGCGGGGCTCGCTGCCGGCAATCAGTTCCAGCGCCGTGAGCGCTACGGGTTCACCCCATAAAAGCGTGCGCTTCACTTCGAGCAGCGCGTAAGCCTCTACGCCGAGAAATGCGTTCACGGCCTCGATGGTGGCCTGCGCGGGAGCGCGGTCGCGCTGGATGGCGGTGTCGCGGCAACGGGCTACGCCTTCGAAAACCTGGCCGCAATAGGAAAGGCGCACGGTAGCGGCATATTCGCCCAGGGTCAGGCGCGAATCAATCCCCGCCACGGCCAGCCGGATATCCGGCACGGGCGCAGCGGCAGAAACCGGAGGGGATTCAAGCTCCTCGCCGTCTTCTTCCGCGAGCGGGTTTTCCGGCAATTGCGCCACGCTGACAATGCGATGGTCGACTTCTATGCCATAGGCGGCAAATAGCGCGGATTGCACATCCCGCACCACCTGCTTGGGGTTGCGGGCGAGCGATGCCAGCACATGGATCTCGCTGAGTTCGCCGTTTTCATCAAAGCGCGGGCCGGCGGCATATACGCCTGGCAAGCGCCGCAACAGCGCCCGGCAAGCTTCCGCCTGTGCCACCAAGTCCTTCGCATTCCATTGTGACATATCCGTCCGCCTCTTTTCACCGTAAACAGAATAGTCCTGTCAGTATTATATACGACAAACCGAAAAACGGCAAGAGGGATACGCGCAAAAAATGCGGTTTTTTCCGAAAATTTGCCGGATTTATCATGGGGCGTGCCAGTGGCGCGCGGAAGAGATTTGCGAGAAATGCGCGCAGGAAGGCTTGCCATAAACTTGCAATTGTGATAAAATATAGGCATTAAATGGGATACAATAGGAAACCGGGAGGGGACGGGATGCGTAGATACCCTAGGCGTAGGTATCCGCAGCGCAGGTTCACATACCGGTGCGCGCGCCGTTCCTGGATGCGGGCGGTTGTGCTGGCGCTGGCAGGCCTCTGCCTGGTGGCTGGCGCGTGGGCGCTGCTGGAAGGTGTGATCTGGCCGGAAGCCACGGGCGAGCGCGTATCTTCCGATGGAAGTCTCACCATGGATTACAGCCATGCGGATGAGGGCTATGTCATGGCCAGGGCCACTTCATCGAAGCGGCTGAAACTGCGCGTGACAAAGGGAGATACGACGCTGACATATGATTTGAATGGCGAGGGGGACTATGAGGTCTTCCCGCTGCAACTCGGCGATGGGAAATACAGCTGGACGCTGTATGAAAACGTTTCCGGCAATAGCTATGCGCAGGCCGGGGCAATGTCATTTTCTGTGGAACTGGTGGATGAGAACGCGGCGTTTCTGTGCCCGAATCAGTATGTCAATTTTACGCCCGAATCAGAAGTGGTCGCGCTCGCGGCCGAATTGTGCGGAGGGCTGGAGAGCGACGCGGAAAAATTCGCGGCCGTGCGCGAGTACATTCAGGAAAATTATCTTTATGATTATATCAAGGCGGTTACTACCGCGCCGGGGCAGATGCCCGACATCACGGGCTGCATGGAATCGCGCATGGGCATTTGCCAGGATCTGGCGGCGCTCGCGGCGGCGATGCTGCGTTCACAGGGCGTGCCGGTGGAATTCGTCATCGGCTACGCGGGCAATGTTTACCACGCCTGGACGGTTGTGCGGCTGGAAAGCGGCGATGTTCTCTATGACCCCACGGTGGATGTCAATGGCATTGCCGCGGGCGCGGCATACACCACGGAGCGCTTTTATTGATGTGCGCCGCGTATGCGGAGCGAGTATGGGCCCGTGGGCGGGCAATTTGTGAAGAAAGGGTTGACAGCATGGCTGGACGTTCTCAAAAAAAGCTGGATGCGGCGGCGCTGAGCGGCTTTTGCGCGGAAATCGCGCTGATGCTGGGATCGGGCATGGCGCTATACGACGGGGTGGAGGCGCTCCACGAGAGTGCGGGATCGGGGCCGGAGGCTGGCGTTTACGCGCGGCTGAGCGAAAATATCGCCCGCACCGGCTCGCTGGGCGCCGCGCTGAACGCGGATGATTGCTGGCCCAAATACCTGGCGCACATGGCGGAGGTTGGTGAGCGCACCGGCCGGCTCGAAGAAGTGATGGAAGGGCTGAGCGGATATTATGAGCGCGAAGCGCGCGTGCGCGAGGCGATTGCCAGCGCGGCGGCGTATCCCATGGTGCTGGGGGCGATGCTGTCCGTCATCGTGCTGGTGCTGATCGTAAAAGTGTTGCCCGTGTTCCGCCAGGTGCTCGGTTCGATGGGCGTGGGCATGACGGAATCTGGCCTGGCGCTGATGCGGTTGGGGACGGGCGCGGGCTGGGCGGTGCTGGCGCTGGTGGTGCTTTTGCTATTGGCGGCGGTGGCGCTGGCGATCCTGCTGCGCACACGGCTGCGCGAGCGGGTGCTCGCCTCGCTGCGCCGCTGCTTTCCGCCGGTGCGGCGGCTGAGCGCGCGGCTGTCGAGTTCGCGCGCGGCATCGGTGTTGGCGATGACGCTTTCGGGCGGGTTCCGGCCGGATGAGGCGATGGAATTGGCCGCTTCCGTATTGACCGATCCGTCGGCCCGGCGGGCGGTGGAGGCGGCGCGCGCCAGGATGGACGAGGGCACGGCGTTCGCGGATGCTCTGTCGGATGCGGGCCTGTTCGATACGGTGCATGGCCGGATGATCCGCATGGGCATTGCGGCCGGGCGTGAGGATCAGGTGATGGCGCGCGTCGCACGCGCGTGCGAGGAGCAGGTGGAGGACGGCATCGACGGACTTGTGTCGATCATTGAGCCGACGCTGGTGGCCATGATGTGCGTGGTCATCGGCGCGGTGCTGCTGTCGGTGATGCTGCCCATGGCTGGCATGCTGACGAGCCTGATGTAAGGACTATCTAATAGGAAGTGATCGGATGAAACGGCGCAGGGGAGGTTTGGTGCGCAGCCTGTTTGCCACAGCGGCGGTGTTTGCCGCGCTGGTGGTGGCGGGGTGCCTGCTGGTGGATTCAATTTCCAGCGCTTCGGGCACGGCGGAGGCGGAACTGGTGCGCTCTGCCGTGCGGTCGGCAGCGCTGACATGCTATGCCGTGGAAGGCGCGTATCCATCCGATCTGCAATATTTGGTGGAAAATTATGGTTTGCGCTACAATCCAGAGCGGTTCATCGTGAGTTACGATGCGTTTGCTTCCAATGTCGTGCCCGACATTCGCGTGTTGGAGAGGGGGAATGGCGCATGAGGCGCGGGCGCAACCACTCGATTGCGGGCGCGTTTGCACTCGTCCTGCTGGGCGCATTTGCCGTGTCGTCGGCCCTGCTCGCGCTGTTTGGCGCGCAGGCGTATCGAGCAGTGGTGGCGCGCTCGGAAGAGCGCCGCGCCCGGCGCACGCTGGTTGCCATGGTGCGCAACGCCGTGAACGCGTCCGATGCGCAGGGAGCGCTTTCTGTGGAATCGCTGGATGGCGTGGAAGCGCTGTGCTTCACCAGCGAGGCCGGTGGGGAGGAATACATCCGCTATCTCTATGTGTACGATGGCGCGCTGCGAGAGCTGTTTATCTCGGCTGAGCGCCCGTTTGATCCCGCGGCGGGCGGCGCGCTGTGCGCTGCGGAATCGATGACCGCCGGGCGCGAAGGCGGCGCTATGGTTGTGGAACTGACGGATTCTTCTGGCGCGGTATACGAAGTGGTTCTCGCGCCACGGGCGGCGGGCCAGGGGTAGCGCGCCGTCCCCTTTATAAAGAAAAAATGCACCGCGCGCCGCAGGCGCCGGGCGAGGAGGAAGCGATGAGCAAGGGCAGTCGGGTGAACGCGCTGCTGGTAGAAATTCTGCTGGCGATCCTGTTTTTCGCCCTTTCGGCGACGGTCATCCTGCAATGCTTTTCCGCGGCGTATGAGCAGGCCAACCGCGCGGAAGCGCGGGACTGCGCGCTGTATGCGGCCCAAAATGTGGCCGCGGCGCTGTATGCGGCGGAAGATCGCGCGCAGGCGCTCCGGGATAGGGGCTTTTCAGAGGATGAGAGCTGGGTGCTGGAAGGCGAGGGTTGGCGCTTGTCCGTGTCGCTGGACAGCCAGGCGGCAGGCGCGGGCGTGATGGAAACGGCGGAAATCCTCGCCACGGCGGGAGAGACGGCGTTGTTCCGGCTGCCGGTGGCGCGCTATCTTCCGAAGGAGGCGGTGCAATGAAAAAATATCGCTTTGGGCCAGGGGCAGCGCTGCTGACTTTGCTGGCCGTGGTGTTGGCCATGAGCGCGCTGGGCGTGTTGACCCTGATGAACGCGCGGAGCGATGATGTGCTCAGCGAACGCGCAGCCAGCGTAGCGGAATCAGTCGCGCGGCTGGACGTGAATGCGGAATTTTCCCTGGCAGCGCTCGATGCGGCGCTTGCCGCCGCGCCTGCGGAAGGGGGAGAAGCGGCCTATCGGGCGGCTGTGGCGGCTGCGCTGCCCGAAGGCATGGAATTGGATATAGAGACCGGAGTCATACGATGGACGGAAAAATCAGAAGATGGTCGGTTTTTAGTCTGTTCAGTTGCGCTGGCGCCCGCTGGCGAGTTTCCGCGCTTCACCTGGCTGGAACACAGGCTGGTGACGGAACTCGACGCCGCAGCAGCACTCGAGTAGCGCGAAGGGAGCGAAAAATCGCATGGAATTGATGGATCTATTGACGCAAACGGTGGAAAAAAAGGGTTCGGATCTGTTCATCATCCCCGGCGCGCCCGCGACTGCGAAGATCGGGGGCGCGCTGGTCGCCGTTTCGGAGGAGGCGTTGCGCCCGGCGGACACCGAGCGGCTGGTGAATGAGGCCTATCGCCTGGCGGGCGGCCGCAGCCGGGCGCCGCTGGACGAGGGCGGCGACGACGATTTTTCGTTTTCGCTGGCGCGCGTGAGCCGTTTCCGTTGCAACGCGTACCGGCAGCGCGGCTCTTTGGCGGCGACTTACCGCGTGGTGGCGTTTGGCCTGCCGGATCCGCAGGCGCTGCACATTCCCGATCTGGTGATGCGGATGGCGGAGATGCGCAGCGGCATGATTCTCGTTACCGGCCCGGCGGGCAGCGGCAAGAGCACGACGCTGGCCTGCATGATCGACCGCATCAACGCCACGCGCGCGGGCCACATCATCACCATTGAGGATCCCATCGAATATCTGCACGCGCACAAAAAATCGCTGGTGAGCCAGCGCGAGGTGCCCAACGATGCGGACACCTTTCAGCGCGCGCTTCGCGCAGCGCTGCGCGAAGCGCCGGACGTGATCATGCTCGGCGAAATGCGCGACCACGAAACCATGCAGACGGCAATCACCGCGGCGGAGACCGGGCACCTGATTTTATCCTCGCTGCACACGGTGGGCGCGGCCAAGACCGTGGACCGGATTGTGGATACATTCCCGCCGAACCAGCAGCAGCAGGTGCGCATTCAGCTGTCGATGGTGCTGCGCGCGGTGGTTTCGCAGCGGCTGGTGCCAGTGCGCGGCGGGCAGGAGCCGGTTTTTGAGGCCATGGCGGTTACGCCCGCGGTGCAAAACATGATCCGCGATGGCAAAACCCACCAGATCGACAACGTGATCTATGGCGGCTCGGCGGACCGCTCCATGCTGAGCATGGACGGCGAACTGGAGCGGCTGCTGCGCGCGGGCAAGATCGACCGGGAAACCGCGCTGCGCTATGCGGCCAATCCCGACGCGCTGGGCAGAAGGATTTGATCCACAGGGCCGGGCGGCCACTTTGGGCTAGGAGGAAGCGATATGGGCGATTGCGTTCGCATACAAATGATGGATACCTTTACCATCTATATCAACGAGATCCAGGCAGACCGCATGGTCAACAAGTCGCGCAAGGGCGTGGCGCTGATGCAGTATTTGATTTTGAACCGCGAGCAGCCCGTGCCCAACCAGCGCCTGCTCAACACGCTGTGGTCGGAGGAGAAGAGCACCAATCCGGAAAACGCGCTCAAAACGCTGGTCAGCCGCCTGCGCGCGCTGCTCAACCAGATTTCGCCCGGGCTGGGGCAGGCGATCGTGGCGGACCGCAACGCGTACCACTGGGAGCTGCAGCCGGGCATGGCGGTCGACCTGTACGAAATCGAAGATATTTTTGCGGCGCTTTCGGCGGGCCGGCAGGAGGACGCGGGGGCGCGCAAGGACCTGTACGTGCGCCTGATGAAGCTGTATACCGGCGACCTGCTGCAAAATGGCGAGCAGAGCGAATGGGCGCTGGCCCGCGCCACCGCGCTGCACAACCAGTACATGGCCTCCATGTACGATTACATCGATATCCTCAAAAACGAGGAAAATTATAAGGAAGTGGTCAACGTTTGCCGCGCGGCGCTGGATGTCGACAATTTTGACGACCGGCTGCACATGGAGTTGATGACCGCCCTGATCAAAACCAACCGCACGAGCGAAGCGCTGGTGCAATACAAGCACGTGATTCACCTGCATTACCGCTACCTGGGCATTCAGCCCAGCGACGACATGCAGGAATTCTATAAGCAGATCGTCCACGCGGGAAAAACGCTGGAATTCAACCTGGAATCCATTCGCAACGAGCTGCGTGAAAGCGGCGAGCAACGGGGCGCTTTTGTGTGCGAATACGCGGTATTCAAGGAAATTTTCAATTTGCAGATGCGCAATCTGGAGCGCCTGGGCTCCACGATGTTCCTGGCCGTGATCATGGTCAGCGCGCTCAATGGCCAGCCCATGGAACCCATCAAGCAGGACAATATCATGAGCGGCCTGCTCGATATTCTCAAGCAGAACCTGCGCAAGGGAGACACCATCACCCACTTCTCACCGACCATTTTCGCTTTGCTGTTGCCCAGCGTGAATTACACCACAGGTAACATGGTAATGGAGAGGGTGAAACGGTTGTTTTATAAAAAGTATCCCAATTCCAATGTCTCATTCAATTATCGCGT
>DVJN01000005.1 GCA_018716755.1 Candidatus Alectryocaccomicrobium excrementavium | reverse complement strand
TCCGCGCGGGCCTGCGCGTCGTTTTCGCCGATGCCGGCGGTGAAAACCAGGGTATCCACGCCGTCCATCGCGGCGGCGTACGCGCCGATCTGCTTGCGGATCACATAGGCCCAGATCTTCAGCGCGGTGATGGCGTCCTCATTGCCCGCCTCGGCGGCGCTGCGCACATCGCGCATGTCGCTGGAGAGGCCGGTGAGGCCCAACAGGCCGCTCTTTTTGTTGAGCAGGGTATCCACTTCCTCGATGGAGATCTTATCCTGCTTCATGATATAGTAGATGATCGCCGGGTCGATGGAGCCGCAGCGCGTGCCCATCACCACGCCTTCCAGCGGGGTGAGGCCCATGGAGGTATCCACGACCTTGCCGTCCTTCACCGCGGAGAGCGAAGAGCCGTTGCCCAGGTGGCAGATGATCAGCTTTTCCGTCTCTTCCGGGGGCAGGATCTCGCGCGTGCGCTGCGCCACAAAGCGGTGACTGGTGCCATGGAAACCGTAGCGGCGCACCTTCAGGCGCTTATAATAGTCCAGCGGCAGGGCGTACAGATACGCTTCCTTGGGCATGGTCATATGGAAAGCGGTATCGAACACCGCCACCATGGGCGTGTCCGGCATCACTTCCTGGCAGGCGCGGATGCCCATCAGGTTGGCGGGGTTGTGCAGCGGGCCCAGCGGGATGTTCTCCTCGATGGCCGCCATCACTTCGTCGTTGATGAGATAGCTGCCCGCGAACTTCTCGCCGCCATGCAGCACGCGGTGGCCGACCGCGCTGATCTCGTCCATGGAGGAAATCACGCCGTGCTCCTTATCCGTCAGCGCTTCGAGCACCAGGCGGATGGCGGCGGTGTGGTCCTTGAGCGGCTGTTCCACGGTGAAGGTGCCGCCGGGATGCTTATGCGTGAGCTTGCTGCCCTCGATGCCGATGCGCTCCACGTTGCCCTTGGCGACGGTATGCTCGTCGGTCATGTCGATGAGCTGGTATTTCAGCGAGGAGGAACCCGCGTTGACAATCAGGATGTTGTTCATGCCGCCTTACGCCTCCTGCGCCTGCGCCGCGGTGATGGCCACGGTCGCCACGATATCGTCCACCGAGCAGCCGCGCGACAGGTCGTTGCACGGCTTGGCAATGCCCTGCAGGATGGGGCCATAGGCCTGCGCGTTGCCCAGGCGCTGCACCAGCTTGTAGCCGATGTTGGCCGCTTGCAGATCCGGGAACACCAGCACGTTCGCGTGGCCGGCCACGGGGCTGCCGGGAGCCTTCAGCTCGCCCACGGAGGGCACGAGCGCGGCATCCAGCTGCAGTTCGCCGTCCAGCGGCAGGTCGGGCGCCAGTTCCTTGGCGATGCGCGTGGCTTCCACCACTTTGTCCACCAGCTCGTGCTTGGCGCTGCCCTTGGTGGAGAAGGAAAGCATGGCCACCTTGGGATCCAGGCCGCCCAGCGCGCGCGCGGAATCCGCCGCGGCCAGGGCGATGGCGGCCAGTTCTTCCGCCGTGGGGCAGGGGATCACCGCGCAGTCCGCGAAGATCATCACGCCCATGGACGTTTCCATCAAGAAGCAGGAAGAAGCGGACTTCATGCCCGGCTTGGTCTTGATGATCTGCAGCGCGGGGCGCAGCATATCGCCCGTGGAATGGATGGCGCCGGAAACCAGGCCGTCCGCGTCGCCGCACTTCACCATCAGCACGCCGTAATACATGGGATCCTTGACCAGTTCGGCGGCCTTTTCCTCCGTCATGCCCTTGGCCTTGCGCAGTTCATAGAGCTTGGCGGCGTACTCGGGGGCCTTTTCGCTCGTCGCGGGGTTCACGATTTCCACGCCGCACAGGCACACGTCGGGATACGCGGCCTTGATCTTTTCCGCGTCGCCCAGCAGCGTAAGGCGGGCCAGGCCCTCCTTCTGGATGATGGACGCGGCGTGTACGTTGCGGGTTTCTTCGCCTTCGGGCAGCACGATGTGCATGACGCGCGCGCGCGCCTTGGCCTTGATGGTATCGATGATCGCCATGGGTAATTCGCCTCCATATATCTTGTGCGTATACATCCATTATACGCGATTTGCATGGATTGTGTGGGTCAAATGTGTTAATTCCAAAGTTTATCGAGCTTTTGCGCGGCCCTGGAGAGCGGATAGCCCAGCACATAGCAGGAAATGGCCTCGCCCAGCGCCACATAGCCCATGGTAGCCCACAGGGGCAGCGCGTAGAATATGCTCAGTTCCACGCCCACGATCACGCCGTTGAACACCACAGTGGGCAGCATATACAGCCAGAACGGCTGTTTGCGCAGCAGCCGCACGCAAACGGCGGCCAGCAGCGTGGCCACGCTGCCAAAGAGAATGTCCCACGCCGCGGTGAGGCCCAGCAGCGCGCCAAGGGCGTTGGCCAGCACGCAGCCCACGAACAGGCCGGGCACCGCCGCCGGAGTGAACACGGGCAGGATCATCAGCGCTTCCGAGATGCGCACCTGAATCTGCCCATAGCTGGCTACGGGAATGGCCAGCGTGAGCACCGTATAAAGCGCGGCGATGACCGCCGCGCGCGCAAACATGCGAAGTCTAGCGTTGTTCATGCCCATGCTCCCTTAAAAATCCGCGTTGCGCGTGGTGCGCGGGAAGGGCAGCACGTCGCGAATGTTGGAAATCCCCGTCAGATACATCACCATGCGCTCAAAGCCCATGCCAAAGCCCGAATGCTCCACCGAGCCATACTTGCGCAGCTCCAGATACCACCAGTAGTCCTCGCGGCGAAGGCCCAGCTCGTCCATGCGGGCGGTGAGCACGTCCAGCCGCTCTTCCCTCTGGCTGCCGCCGCACAGCTCGCCAATGGCGGGCACCAGCAGGTCGGCGGCGCGCACGGTTTTGCCGTCGTCGTTCATGCGCATGTAGAACGCCTTGATCTCTTTGGGATAATCCGTGACGAACACGGGTTTTTGGAAATGCTTTTCCGTGAGGTAGCGCTCGTGCTCGGTCTGCAAATCCACGCCCCAGCTCACCGGGTATTCGAACGCCGCGCCCGAGCTGGCGAGGATCTCGATGGCCTCGGTATATGGCACGCGCGCGAAATCCGCGTCGCGCACACGGGTCAGCCGCTCGATCAGGCCCTTATCCACAAAGCTGTTCAGGAACTGCATCTCCTCCGGCGCTTCTTCCAGCACGGCGGAAATGATGTATTTCACCATTTCTTCTTCCAGATCCATATCGGCTTCCAGACCGGCGAAGGCCATTTCCGGCTCGATCATCCAGAATTCCGCCGCGTGGCGCGGGGTATAGCTGTTTTCCGCGCGGAAGGTGGGGCCAAAGGTATACACATTGCGGAAGGCGAGCGCGAACGCCTCCGCGTTCAGCTGGCCGGAAACCGTGAGCGAAACCGGCTTGCCGAAGAAATCCTCGTTGTAATCCACCTTGCCAGCCTCTGTGCGGGGCAGGTTTTCCAGATCCAGCGTGGTCACCTGGAACATTTCGCCCGCGCCCTCGCAATCGCTGCCGGTGATCAGCGGCGTGTGTACGTACACAAAGCCGCGCTCGTGCATAAAGCGGTGCACGGCCTGCGCCGCGATGGAGCGGATGCGGAACGCGCACTGGAACAGGTTGGCCCGCGGGCGCAGGTGCTGGATGGTGCGCAGGTATTCGATGGAGTGCCGCTTCTTTTGCAGCGGATAATCCGAGGGGCTCTCGCCCAGGATTTCGATTTCATCCGCCTTGAGCTCAAAGGGCTGGGGCATGTCCGGCGTGAGGGTCAAGGTACCCTTCACGCAAAGGGACGCGCCCACGCTCACGGCGCGCATGCGATCGCGATAATTGGGAACGCGCGCCTCCTCAGCCACGATTTGCAGGTTCTTGAAGAACGTGCCGTCGTTCAGTTCAATGAACGAAAAGTTCTTCGATTCCCGCGCGGTTCGCACCCAGCCGCGGATTTCCACGCCAGGCAGGTCCGTCTGCGGCGTGCAGCGATACAATTCCCGGATCGTCATGCCCATTCCTCCATTTTCTCATATTTCGCGATTTTTGCCTGTGGACGGGGAAGCGAGCCAATCCCTCCGTCGCGGCTGCGCCGCGCCACCGTTCTTTACACAAGACCAGCTATAACAAAGTAAAAGTCAAGAAGGAGGCTTGACGGGAGGCTTTTGGCAGGGCCGCTTTCTGCGGTTGCGCCCCTCCGCCCATCTTGCAAATCGCGCTAGATACGTATTATATCAGTTTGCGCAATTTTCGTCAACCAATTCATGGAAATGCAGGGAAAACTGTCGTTTAAATCGTCTCCCCGCCGCACTGGCCGGCTTACGCGCCCGCCTCCATGCCCTTGAGCGTGCGGATGAACGCGCCCGCATCCGGCGCCTTGAACAGGGCGCTGCCCGTAACCAGCAGGCGCGCGCCGTTGTTCACGATTTCCTGCGCGGTATCCAGCGCCACGTTGCCGTCCACCTCGATTTCCGCCGCAACGCCAGCCTTTTCCAGCATATCGCGCAGCACCGCGATCTTTTTCACGGCGGAAGGGACGATCTTCTGCCCGCCGAAGCCGGGGTTTACGCTCATGATCAGGGCCACGTCGAAATCGCCCAGCGACCAGCCGAGCGTTTCCGGCGGCGTGGCCGGGCAAATGGAAACCCCCGCCAGGCAGCCCAGCTCGCGGATATGATGCAGCGTGCGGTTGAGATGCTTCGTGGCTTCCTGGTGCACGGTGATGATGCGCGCGCCCAGGCGGGCGAATTCATCGATGTATTTGTCAGGGTCTTCGATCATCAGGTGCACGTCCAGGGGCATGCCCGTCGCCGCCACAGCCTTCACGATGGGCTGGCCAAAGGAGATGTTGGGCACAAAGCGCCCGTCCATCACATCGCAGTGCAGATAGTCTGCGCCCGCCTGGCGCATGCGCTCCACATCCGCGCCCAGGTTCAAAAAGTCCGCCGCCAAAATCGATGCCGCAATCTTAATCATAGCGTTCCTTCCACCTCGTTTTCATTTCTTCGAACAAAATCTGGTACCGCTCGTAGCGGCCCGCGTCCACTTCCCCTGCTTCCACGGCCGCGCGCAGGGCGCAGCCCGGCTCGCGCAGGTGGGCGCATTCGGCAAACCGGCACGCGCCTTCGTAGGGGGCGAATTCC
This sequence comes from Candidatus Alectryocaccomicrobium excrementavium, assembly GCA_018716755.1. Taxonomy (GTDB): domain Bacteria; phylum Bacillota; class Clostridia; order Christensenellales; family Aristaeellaceae; genus Alectryocaccomicrobium; species Alectryocaccomicrobium excrementavium. Next base: position 12,778 of record DVJN01000005.1, on the reverse strand, counting down.
GGGTAGCCTTCCTTCAGGCGCAAGGGATCCGTGAGGGGCAGCTCCAGCAGGCTGAAGCCCGGCGTGTCGAACACATGCCCTCCGTTGGCCCGGATCATTTCGCAGTGGCGCGTGGTGTGCTTGCCGCGCTCCACGCGGCCGCTGAGCGCGCCGGTTTCCAGGGAAAAGCCGTATAGCGCGTTGATCAGCGTGGATTTGCCCGCGCCGGACTGGCCGGAAAACGCGTGATCCAACCCGCGCAACGCCTCTTTCAGCGCGTCCACGCCCGCGCCGGTTCTGGCGCTCACCGCCATGGGAGACACGCCCGCGCCGCGATACGCCGCCACCAGTTCCCGCGCGTATGCCGGGCTTTCATCCGCCTTGTTGACCACCAGCCGCACGGGGATGTTTTGCGCGCGGGCAAAGAGCAGCTGCCGGTCGGTCAGGAGCAGGTCCGGGGCGGGCGCGCTGGCGGCGAGCACCAGCACCAGCGCGTCCAGGTTGGCCACGGGCGGGCGCAGCAGGGCGTTCTGGCGGGGCAGAATCTGCGTCACCCAGCCTTCCTTGCCATCGCTTTCGAAGCACACGCGGTCGCCCACCAGCGGCGTAAGCCTGGCCCGGCGGAATTTGGCCTGCGCGCGCAGCGTGTATTCCCGCTGCCCATCGTCGACGCTGTAAAAGCCGCCGACGCCCTTCACAATCGTGCCGCTACTGGAAATCATAGAAATCATCCCGCATCAGTGTGCCGTCCATATAAATCCGCACGCGGTGCTCGCCGGTTTCCGCGCTGCTGAGGGAAATCTGCACCTGGCCGGAACAGATCTGGTTGAATTTTTCGCTCTCTTCGCCGCTGGGCGTGGTGACGACGATGGAAACCTCCATGTCCGCCAGCGGCACGCTGAAGGAAATCAGCGCCGAATACTGCTCTGGCCGCTCGCCATTGATCACCAGGTCGATCGCAGTTTCTTCAAAAACGGCGGTTTGCGGGGCCAGGCTCTGCTCGATGACGACGCCGTCCGGCCGGCTGGCGTCGTACCCATCGCTGATATTGCCGATGGAAAGCATGGTGCCTTCCAGCGCCGCTTGCGCTGCTTCTATCGTATATCCGCGCAAATCGGGCACCACGGAACTTTTCGCGCTCACCCGGATCACGCATTCGCCCACTTTGCTGGCCCATTCGCCCGCTTCGGGTTCCTGCTCCAGCACCAGTCCGGGTTCATAATCGCTGGGCGCCTGTTCCACCGTCACATGGGTAAGCTCTGCCGCCGCGAGCGTGGCCAGCGCTTCCGCCTCGGTTTTGCCGGTGACGGACGGCATGGCGACCCACTGCGAACCCTGGCTGACCACCAGCCGCACCGTGCCGCCCCGCATCGCCTCCGCTTCCGCATCCGGATCCTGCGAGATCACCACGCCCTCTGCGAATTCATCGCTATACGTCCGCGACACCTCGCCCGTGAGGTGGACGGCGTCCAGCAGGCGCAGGGCGTCCTCCTCGGCCACGTTGACGACGCTGGGCACGGTTACGCCATAAAAATACCGGTCGAATATGCCGGTGCGCACGATGATGAGCACCATCGCGCCCAGCACGGCGGCCAGCGCCAGCACGGCGCACGCATTGCGCAGGCGCGTTTTGCGGCGCTGCGCGTCCGCCGCGGAATTGCGCACAAAGCCGCCCCGCGGATTGGTGAGCGAGCGCTTGAGATCCGCCGCCATCTCGCTGGCGCTCTGATAGCGGTCTTCCGGCGCCTTGCTGAGCGCCTTTTGCAGGATCTGCTCCAGCGCGCGGGGCAATTCCGGCTTGAGCTCGCGGATGCTGCGGGGCGTTTCGCCGATGTGCTTGATGGCGATGGATACCGCGCTTTCGCTGTCGAATGGCACCTGGCCGGTGAGCATTTCGTAGAGCACCACGCCCACGGAATACAGGTCGCTCTTTTCATCGGCCTTTTCGCCGCGCGCCTGCTCGGGGGATATGTAGTGCACGGATCCGAAAAAGCTGCCGTCGCCCGTGGCCGTCATGGTGGAAGAATTGGTCACCCGCGCGATGCCGAAATCCGCCACCTTGATCATGCCGCTTTCGTCCACCAGGATGTTTTGCGGCTTGATATCGCGGTGCACGATGTTGTTCCGGTGCGCGTGATCGACCGCCGCCAGGATGCGCAGCACCATGGTAACCGCCTGGCGGGGCGGGATGCTGCCCACGCTGCGGATCAGATCCTTGAGCGTTTGCCCCCGCACGAATTCCATCACGATATAGGGCACCTCGTCGAAGCCCACGTCGAGCATGTTCACGATGTTCTCGTGCGCCACCTGGGCCGCGGCCTTTGCTTCGTGGCTGAAACGGCGCACAAATTCCTCGTCGCGCTCGAACTCCGGGCGCAGCAGCTTCACCGCCACTTCCTGCCCGGTCTTCTGATCCAGCGCGCGATACACAACCGCCATGCCGCCCGTGCCGACGATTTCTATAAGCTCATACCGGCCCGACAATACCCGCCGCATATCAGGCCTCCTCTGTGGTAACGATCACGCCCGTGACGTTATCGCGCCCGCCATGCTCCAGCGCCATGCGCACAATGCGGCCAAGTTTATCGTCATATGCGCCCGCGCCCGCGAGCACGCGCTCGATATCCTTTTCTTCCACCTCGTTGGTCAGCCCATCGGAGCACAAAAGCCACACGTCGCCTTCCAACCAGTCCAGCCGCAGGATGTCCGGTTGCACGGAGGCATCCACGCCCAGCGCGCGGGTGATGTAGTTGCGGTGCGGATAGGTCTTTGCCTGTTCGCGCGTGAGGTGCCCATGCGCAACCAGCTCTTCCACCAGCGTGTGATCGCGCGACACGCGGGAAAGCCGCCCATCGCGCAAAAGATATGCGCGGCTGTCGCCCACGTGCGCGAGATACGCCTCGCCATCGCCCATCCAGACGGCGGTAAACGTCGTGCCCATGCCGCGCTTGTCCGCATCGCGCGCGGCAGCGTGGTAAATCGCCATATTCGCGCATTCCAGCGCGTCGCGCAGGGTATCCTCCGGCAGGCCGCGCGCGCCGCGCATGCGCCGGGCAAACAGTTCGATCGCCATCGCGCTGGCAACCTCGCCCGCCAGGTGGCCGCCCATGCCGTCGGCCACGGCGGCAAAGTGCTCGCCCGGGCCGGGCAGGTAATAAGCGTCCTGGTTCATGGAGCGAACCCGGCCGGTGTTGGTGATGGCATAGGCTTTCATGGGCTTGGCACCTCCCGTCTTTTTTGTCAGCGGTCTTCTTCCAGCCGCGCGCGGCGCAGCTGCCCGCACGCGCCCTCGATTTCCGAACCGAGCGCGCGGCGGCGGGTGACGGATATCTTTTTCTGCTCCAGCCGGTGCAGAAACGCGTTTTGCGCCGCCAAAGATGGCGCCCGCAGCGCGCGCTCCTTCACGGGGTTGAGCGGGATCAGGTTGATGTGGCACTGCAAACCGCGCAACCGGCTGGCCAGCTCGTCCGCGCAGGCCAGCGAGCAATTCACGTTTTCAATCAGCGCATATTCAAAGATTACGCGCCGGCCCGTGCGGGAAACGTATTCCCGGCAGGCGTCGATTACGTCGTCCATGGCGTATTTGTGCGCGATGGGCATGATGCGGCGGCGGATCTCGTCGTTGGGCGCGTGCAGGGAAACGCACAGCGTCACCGGCAGGTCTTCCTGCGCCAGCGCGCGCATGCGCTCCGTAAGCCCACACGTGGAAAGCGATACGCCCCGCAGGGACATGCCGTATTCCCGCAACAGGCACAAAAAGCGGATGGTATTATCATAATTGGCCAGCGGCTCGCCGCTGCCCATGAGCACGGCGTTTTTCAGCCGCTCGCCATCGCCCTGCAGGCGGCGGTTCACGGCCACGATCTGGCCGAGCATCTCCCCACTGGTGAGGTTGCGCACGCAGCCGTCGAGCGTGGAGGCGCAAAAGGCACAGCCCATCGCGCAGCCAACCTGCGTGGAAACGCACAGCGTGCTGCCATAATGGTATTTGAGCTTCACGCCCTCAATCACGTTGCCATCTGGCAGGGCATAGAGGTATTTTTCCGTTTCGCCCTCGCGGATCGCTTCCCGTATGGTCACAGGGTTGGAAAGAAACTGTTCCGCAAGGGAAGCGCGCAGCGGCTTGGGCAAATTGCTCATTTCGGAAAAATCCGCGCCCTTTCGCACCCATTCGACGATCTGCCGGGCGCGAAACCCGCCGCCCACCGCTTCTTCCATCTCGGCCGCGGTCATGGACAAAAGCTGCGGCCTATCCATCGCGCTCCATCCGGGCGATGAAAAAGCCCTCGCACCCATGGATGTGCGGGTACAGCGCGAGCATGCCATCCTCCAGGCCGGACAGATACGCTTCCGGCACGGGGAATGGCGCGAGATGGAATTCTGGATGCGAAGCCAGGAACGCGCGCACCTGCGCCGCGTTTTCCTCCGGCAAAACGGTGCAGGTGGAATACACCAGCGCGCCGCCCGGCCGCACATATTGGCACACGGTGTCCAGCAGGCGCTTTTGCAGATCCACCAGCTCGTCCACCTTTGCGTCCACATAGCGGAACTTCGCGTCCGGCTTGTTGCCCAGGACGCCCAGGCCCGAGCAGGGCGCGTCCAGCAGCACGGCGTCCATTTCGTTGAGCATGCCCTCGCGCAGCACCGCGGCGTCGCGCACGGCGGGCCGCAGGTTGTCCAGCCCCAACCGCCGGGCCACTGCGCTCAAAATGTCTACGCGGTGCGCGTGCACGTCCCAGGCGTATACGCGGCCCGTGCCGCCCATGGATTCCGCCATGGCCGCGGCCTTGCCGCCAGGCGCGGCGCAGGCGTCCAGCACGGTCATGCCGGGCCGGACCATCACCGCCTGCGCGGCCAGCAGCGAGGGCGCACTCTGCACGCTGAACTCGCCCGCGGCGAAATCGCGGTCCAGCGCTAGATTGCCCTGCCCGCGCACGGAAAACGCGCCCTCGACCGGCGTTTTTTCGTAGTCCCAGCCGCGGCCCTGCAAATAGGTTTCAAAGCGCTCCGGCGTGTAGCGCGCAAAATTGGGCCGGATGGTTTCGCTGTGCCCATCGGGCGTGAAGGCGAGCATTGCGCGGGTGAATTCCAGCCCGTGCGCGGCGATCAGCCGCTCGATCAGCGCTTCCGGCATGGAATGGACAATGGACAAATGCGCTACCGGGTGCTCCACCTCGTCCGGCGGAACCAGCTCGCCCGCATCGCGCGCGCGGGCAAACGAGCGCAAAACGCCGTTCACAAACCCGGTCTGGCCCTCAAAGCCAAAACTGCGCGTGAGCTTCGCCGCTTCGTTCACTACGGCAAAATCGGGAATTTTGTCCATATACAAAAGCTGCGCCGCCGAGAGCAGCAAAATCGCCATCACCACATTGTCCGGTTTTTCGGAAACGAACCGGCCCAGATAATATTCCAGCTGCAGGCGGTGCTCCACCGCCGTGTAAAACAGATTGGTGGCGAGGCGGCGGTCTTCCTCTGAAACGCGCGTTCCTTCCAGCGCGCGGCCCAGCGCCAGCTGCGCGAACGCCCCCTTATACAACACATCGTACAGCGCGCCCAACGCCACGCGGCGCGCGTCCACGCGCGGCTTGCCGCCGCCTCGATGGCCGCCCGGCCTGCGCCCACGGTCCCCGCGCCGTTCCTGCTCCCTAGCCATGTATCTCCAACCTTTCTCCCACAGGGATGCGCTTGCCCAGCAAATAGGCGCGCGCGTCCATCCGCTTGCCGCCGGGCGCCTGGATTTCCTGAAGCTCCACCGCGCCGCCCGCGCAGGCCACCACCAGGCCACGCTTCGCGTCCGCCGCCAGCACCGTGCCCGGCGCGCCCGCGCCTTCGGCTACGGCCGCGCGCCAGACTTTCAGCGCGCCCGCGCGCGCGCCCGGCCATGGATTTACCCCGCGCACCAGATTGACAATTTCCCGCGCGCCTCGCCCAAAATCGATCTCGCCCATGGCCTTATCCAGCATGGGATCGTATGTCATCCGCGCCTCATCCTGCGGCGTGGGCGCAAGGGAGTTTAGCGCCCCGAGCGTTTCCACCAGCAGCTGCGCGCCCAAAACGCTCAGCCGCTCCGTCAATTCGCCCGCCGTTTCCTCCGCGCCGATGGGCGTTTCGCGCGAGAGCAACATGGCCCCCGTATCCACGCCCGCGTCCGTGAGCATGGTGGTCACGCCCGTCACCGGGTCGCCCTGGATAATGGCCCAGTTGATGGGCGCCGCGCCCCTGTGCCGGGGCAAAAGGGAGGCATGCACGTTCACCGTGCCGAATTTGGGCACGGCCAGCAGCTTTTTGGAAAGGATCTGGCCAAAGGCTGCCGTCACCACCACATCCGGCGCGAGCGCGCGCAAACAATCCAGCCCTTCCTGCGCGCGCAGGCGCTCAAACTGGTACACCGGCAGGCCAAGCTCCAGCGCCTTGGCCTTCACGGGCGGCGGCGCGAGTTTGTGCCCGCGGCCCACGGGCCGGTCGGGCTGCGTGATTACGCCCGCGATGGTATAGCCTGCCGCGGCGAGCGCTTCCAGCGAGGGCACTGCGAACTCCGGCGTGCCCATGAACACCACGCGCATCATTTCGCGTCTTCCTCCGGAAGTTCCTCGATCAGCTTATCCACGTAGAGTACGCCGTCCAGGTGATCGATTTCGTGGCACAGCGCCGTGGCGAGGAAGCCCTCGCCCACGATTTCCACCGGTTTGCCGCGCCGGTTCAGCGCGCGCACTGTGACCTTCGCGGGCCGCGCCACCACGCCCCGCTTGCCCGGCACGCTCAGGCAGCCTTCCGCCTGGTGCTGTTCGCCCTCAGATGCCACGATCTCGGGGTTCACCAGCTCGATGAGCCCTTCGCCCACATCGATCACCACCACGCGGCGCAAAATGCCCACCTGCGGCGCGGCCAGGCCCGCCCCGTCCGCCGCGTACATGGTTTCGGCCATGTCGTCGAGCAATTGCCGGGTGCGGCGGTCGACCTCGGTTACGGGCCGGGCATGCTTGCGCAGGGTTTCATCGCCAATTTTGAGTATTTTCCGAATCGCCATTTCCGTCCTCCATCTACGTCCTGTTACATCATGTTCGTGGGGTTGAGCTCAGCCTCCATGCGCACGCCCGGCGCGCCCTCGCGCGCGAGGCGCTCCGCCTCCGCCCAAATTGCCTCCGTGTGCCCGCGCGCGTAGAGCTTGATAAATACGTGGCAGCGGAACAGGCCGTCCAGCCGGGCCACGGGCGCCTCCTTGGCGTGCATGTGGATCAAATCCTCCCGATAGCCCTCCCGCTCGATGAACGCCTCCATCCGCGCCCGCGCGCGCTCCGCGGCCTGAAGAGCCGCTTCCGCCTCGGACGCGGCGGCCACAATGCGCAGAATCACGGAATACGGCGGGTACAGCGCGCGGCGGCGGTATACCCGCTCCCGCTCGTAAAACGCGCGGAAGTCCTGCCTGGCAGCCAGCTGGATCACGGGGCTGTCCGGCTCGTAAGTTTGCAGGATTACCAGCCCTTTTTCCCCGGCGCGGCCCGCGCGGCCCGCCACCTGCGTGATCAACTGGAACGTGCGCTCGCCCGCCCGGTAATCCGGCGCGTTGAGCGAGGTGTCCGCGGCCACGGCGCCCACCAGCGTCACGCGCGGAAAATCCAGCCCCTTGGCGATCATCTGCGTGCCGATGAGCACATCCGCCTTTCCGGCGGCAAAGGCCTCGAATATGCGCTCGTGCGCGTCCTTGGCGCGCGTGGTATCCCAATCCGCGCGCAAAACGCGCGCCTGGGGGAAAAACGCGCGCACTTCTTCTTCCACCTTCTGGGTACCCGCGCCAAAGAATTTGATGAACCGGCTGCCGCATTGCGGGCAGGTTTTGGGCGGCTTGCGCGTGCGCCCGCAATAGTGGCAAACGAGTGCGTCTCCATTGCGGTGGTAGGTCATCGCCAGATCGCAGGCTTCGCATTTTTCCACGTATCCGCAGGCGCGGCAGGAGACGAACGTGGAATGCCCGCGCCGGTTGATAAAGAGGATCGCCTGCCGCCCTGCCGCGAGACAATCGCGCAGCGCGTTCACCAGCGCGCCGGAAAAAATCGACGTGTTGCCCTGCGCCAGTTCCCGGCGCATGTCCACGATGCGCACCTCGGGCAGGGGCGCCCCATTGGCCCGGCGCGAAAGTTCCAGCAGCGTGAGGCGGTTTTCCGGCCGCACGCCCGGCTGCGCGCGCATGAACGTGCTCACCTCCGGCGTGGCCGATCCGAGCACCAGTACGCCGCCCAGGGCGTCCATGCGCGATTGTGCCACGCGGCGCGCGTCGTAACACGGCCGGCGTTCGGAGCGGTAAGTATGCTCGTGCTCCTCATCCACCACGATCAGTCCCAGGTTTGCCACCGGCGAAAACACCGCCGAGCGAGCGCCCACCACCACGCGGGCTTCGCCCGTGGCGATGCGCCGCCATTCGTCGTACCGCTCGCCTGCGCTCAGGCGCGAATGGATTACCGCTGCGTTTTCAAACCGCGCACGAAACCAGGAAACCATCTGCGGCGTGAGCGCGATTTCCGGCACCAGCACGATCGCGCCGCGCCCCAATTCCAGCGCGCGGGCCACCGCGCGCATGTAGACCTCGGTTTTGCCGCTGCCCGTGACGCCATAGAGCAAAAAGCGCCCGCCGCCGCCCGCCAACGCGGCATCGATCTCCGCGAACGCCTCTTCCTGCATGGGGTTGAGCGCCACCCGCGCGCGGCGGGGCTGCGTTTGTGCATAGGGCGCGCGCCGGGTTTCCCGCGGCGCGATGGAAACATAGCCCTTTCCTTCCAGCCTGCGGGCCACGTCTGCGCGCACGGCGCTCAGCGGCTGCGGCTCGGCCAGGGCATCCAGCAATTCGCGCTGCCGGGCGGTGCACTTTGGCGGGTATCCCTCCCGCGCGCGCGACACAAACAGCTGCGTCTTCGGCGCCACCCGGTCGCGCCGCACCTGCGCGGGCAGCATCAGCCGGAACGCCTCTGCCAGCGTGCATTGATAGGTTTCGCGCATCCATGTGGCCAGCGCCAGCTGGTCCGTCCGCAGGGCGGCAAAGGGCTCCACGCGGCGCAAAACGGGCTTGAGCCTGTCCGCATCCACCTGCGTGTGAGCGCACAGTTCAATCACGAACCCATCCAGCGTGCGCGGCCCAAAGGGAACCATCACGTGCGCGCCCGGCTCCAGATCCATGCCTTCCGGCACGATATAATCGAATACGCGATCGACTTCAGCGTTCGCCACGTCCACGATCACGCGCGCATAGCGTTCAGCCATGCCGCAGTTCCTTTACGCAATCGAGAATCCGGTCGGCCAGTTCGCTCTTGGCGCACAGGGGCACTTCGGTTTCGCCCGCGCGCGTGATGAGCAGGGCGCAATTGGTATCTGTGCCAAAGCCCGCGCCGGGCACGGTCACATCGTTGGCCACGACGAGATCGGCGTTCTTGCGCAAAAGCTTGCCGCGCGCGTTTTCGCGCAGATCGCCGGTTTCGGCGGCAAAGGCCACCAGAATCTGTCCTTCCCGCTTGGCCTCGCCCAGGGCGCGCGCCACGTCCGGGTTGGCGGCCAAATCCAGGCGCATGCCTTCGCCATTTTTTTTGATCTTGCTCTCAAGGCGCTGCGCGGGCCTGAAATCCGCGGGCGCGGCGGCCTGAATCACCACATCCGCGCCCGGCGCGCGCTCCGTTGCGGCGGCGTACAGTTCGCGCGTGGTGTTGATGTTCACCACTTCCACGCCCACCGGCGGCGTGAGCGCCACCGGGCCGGAAAGCAGCGTGACCGCCGCGCCCCGGTTGCGCGCCGCACGGGCGATGGCATAGCCCATCTTGCCCGTGGAACGGTTGGAAACAAAGCGCACCGGGTCGGCAAATTCGCGCGTGGGGCCCGCTGTAACCAGCACTTTCAGCCCCGCGAAATCACGCCTGCCATCCGCCAGCGCGTCAATCGCGTCCAGGATGGTGGCGGGTTCTTCCATGCGGCCCACGTCTTCATCCCCGCAGGCGAGATGCCCCCGGGCCGGGCCGGTTATGGCCACGCCGCGGCGCCTGAGCACGGCGATGTTCTCCTGCACGGCCGCGTTTTTCCACATGTTTCCGTTCATGGCCGGGGCCAGCAGCACCGGGCAGGGCGCGGCCAGAAGCGCGGTGGAAAGCAGATCGTCCGCGATGCCGCCAGCGTATTTGCCAATCAGGTTGGCTGTAGCGGGCGCGACCACGAATACATCCGCGAACTTGGCCAGCGAAATGTGCCCCATCTCCCACGGCCGCTCGAACAGATCCTGTTCCACCCGGCGCCCGGTGAGCGATTCGAAGGTGAGCGGCGCGACGAATTGGCAGGCGCTGCGCGTCATCACCACGCGCACGTCTGCCCCCGCCTTTTTCAGCCGGCTGGCGAGGTCTGCCGCCTTATAGGCGGCGATGCCCCCCGTCACGCCCAGGGCGATGTTTTTGCCCGAAAGCATATTATTTATCCTCTTCTTCGTCTTCCGGATTGCGCTCGTAGGTGATCAGGCCGCGGTTGATTTCCTCAATGGCGATGGCCAGCGGCTTGGTTTCCTTGGTATCGATCAACGGCGCGCTGCCGTCGATGAGTTCGCGGGCGCGCTTGCTCGCTTCCACGGCCAGCGTGTAGCGGCAATCCACTTTTTGCAGCAGTTCGCCAATCGGCGGATCGATCAACATATGGTTTCTACCTCCCCATAGCTATTCAGCAATGCTTCGATTTTGCCCCGCTGCCGCGCGAGGGCAAATTCCCCGGGATCCTCCGCGCGGATCACGCGCAGTAAATCCCGCGCAGCGGCTTCCCGCTCGCCATTTTCAATGGCGTAGTCGAACTTCAGGCCTTCTTCCAGCTCGTGATAGGCGTTCTTCAGCCGCACAGCCACATCCTTGAGCGGATCGCGCGCGCGCGCGATCAGCCGGCCCTTCAGCGCCTGCCAGCTGGGCGGCAGCACGAAAATGCGGATGGTATCGCTCCGGCGCAGCTTCACCTGCGCGCTGCCCTGCACATCGATTTCCAAAATTGCGCTCCGGCCCGCCGCTAACGCCTGCTCCACCGGCGCGCACGGCGTGCCGTAGCGGTGCCCGTGCACGCTTGCCCACTCGAAAAAGGCGTCCTCGCGCACCATCTGGTCAAAGCGCGCCTCCGAAATGTAATGGTAATTCACCCCGTCTTTTTCGCCCGGACGCACCTCGCGCGTGGTGCAGGAAATGGACAGGAACAGGGAAGGATCCATCGCGCACGCCAGATCCACCAGCGTTCCCTTGCCCACGCCCGCCGGGCCAGACACCGTATACAGCCGGCCCATCATTCTTCCTCATCCTCCATGGCGGCAGCGTCCTTCGCGTCCAGCCGGTGGGCGACCGTTTCCGGCTGCACCGCGCAAAGGATCACGTGCTCGCTGTCCGTAATGATCACCGCGCGGGTGCGGCGGCCATAGGTCGCGTCGATGAGCTTGCCCGAATCGCGCGCATCCTGGATGATGCGCTTGATGGGCGCGCTTTCCGGGCTGACGATTGCGACCATGCGGTTTGCGGATACGATGTTGCCAAAGCCAATGTTGATGAATTTGATGGCCATGCCGTTCCTCCTCGTGTTCACTCGCCCGCAGAATGCCCCTCCCCCGTCCGGGCGGGCGGCTATTCCACGTTTTGCAGCTGTTCGCGCAGCTTCTCGATCTCGCTTTTCATATCGAGCGCGGCGCGGGTAATGGGAATGTCCTGCGATTTGGAGGATATCGTATTCGCTTCGCGGTTGAACTCCTGCACCAGGAAATCCAGTTTGCGCCCCACGGGTTCCGCCGATGCGAGCAATTCTCCCAGCTGGACGATGTGGCTCTTGAGGCGGGCGATTTCCTCGGAAATGTCGCTGCGGTCCGCCATCAGCGCCACTTCGGCGGCCAGGCGGGATTCATCCACAGGCGCTTCCAGCAGTGCGGCCACGCGCTCGCGCAGCTTCGCGTGGTATTCTTCCACCGTTTGCGGCGCGCGGCGCTCGACCGCTTCCAGCGCCTGTGCGATGGTTTCCCCGCGGCGGGCCAAATCCGCCGCCATGGCCACGCCCTCCCGCTCGCGCATGGCGATCAGCTCGCTCAGGGCGGGCTCAATCGCCGCGCGCAGCAACGCCGCCACGGCCTCGCGGTCCTCTTCGGCTTCCTGCACGCTCACCACGTCCGCCAGCTGAGAAAGTTCCAGCGCCGTAACGTCCAGCCGCGCGCCGCTCAGGCGGGCGATCTCTTCCAGCGCTTTTTTGTGCGCCGATAGCATCGCCGGATCCACCAGTACGGTGCGCGCGTCTTCCCGCAGGTTCTGGTAGCTTATGTACACGTCCACATGCCCGCGCGACAGCCGCTCGCCCAGCGCCCGGCGCACATCTTCTTCCAAAAACGAAAGGCTGCGGGGCATGCGGAAGGCAATATCAAGGAAACGGTGGTTCACGCTCTTGAGCTCCACCGTCATCTGCCGCCCGTCGATCTGCGCGCTCCCGCGCCCGTATCCCGTCATGCTGCGCATCTTTCTATCCTCCGCATCTTTATATTATAGCACAATTTTTTCTTCATTGCCATTCCTGCAGGAAATTTTCGCGTTAAACGCGCGCAATGCGGTACCACTCAGCGTCCCCCTGCCCCGGGGTTGTTAAGGCGCCGCAACCCCTTAAGCTTCAATCGTCCCCGGCGGCGTGCACGTCGGATTCGTCAGAGTATTGACAAAGTCTCAGAAGAACGAGGCTTTGATCAGAAATGACGGCGTGTACGTCATTTCTGGCATTTTTTCAGGAGCAAACGCTTGCGTTTGCGGGAAAAAATGCATTCCCGCCCCGACCGCTG
>DVJN01000047.1 GCA_018716755.1 Candidatus Alectryocaccomicrobium excrementavium | reverse complement strand
TCGCTTTAATTATCAGTATACAATATGCTGTATATTTTGTCAATATATATATATATAGCTTTTATATTAATTTTAGGGTTGCTTATACCAATTTGGTGAGAAGGAGTGAAAGTTCAGCGTCCAATCGAAGGTGCCATGCGTTGGTGAGCAGGCCAAAATTTGCCGCACTGCGATAGCGGCTGATAATGGCGGGCGCAAGTTCAGAAGTTTCCAATCGTTTCAGATGCAATTTCGGCAGATTTTGCTAAAATTCCCGGTTACGCCTTTTCCGGGTAAAAAGGTGCAACCGGGCGCAAAAATGCTGCGCAATACCGCCAGGGCGCGGCACTCCTCTAGCGAAGCTGAAGTGTCGAACACACAAAGCGGAAGAGCGTTATATATTGGGCTTGCCGCGAGTCTAAGATTTCGGCAAGCAAATTTTGCTTCACGGCGCGCCCACCGGCTTGCGCATGGTGAGGGAAATGCGGTTCTTATCCTTCTCCACGGAAAGCACCCACACCGTCACCACATCGCCCACGGAAATCACCTCGCTGGGATGGCGCACGCGCCGGCCAGAAAGCTGCGAAATGTGCACCAACCCATCCCGGTGCACGCCGATATCTACAAACGCGCCGAAATCCGTCACGTTGCGCACCGTGCCCTTGAGCTCCATGCCCTCCACAAGATCGTCCATATCCAGCACATCCGTGCGCAAAAGCGGCGGGGGCAGTTCATCGCGCGGGTCTCGGCCCGGCTTTTCCAGCTCTTTTACGATATCGCGCAGCGTCGGCTCTCCTGCGCCCGTCTGTTCCGCCAGGTTTTTGTAGCCCTTCTCTTCGGCCTTCAGGCGCAAAAGGCCCTTTTGCGCGTCTTCCAGCGAGCAGCCGCACAGCTTGAGCAGCGCTTTCGCCGCCGCATAGGATTCCGGATGCACGCCGGTGTTTTCCATGGGATCCTTGCCGCCCGGCACGCGCAAAAAGCCCGCGCACTGCTCAAACGCCTTCGGCCCCAGCTTAGGCACCTTCTTGAGCGCCGCGCGCGAGGCGAACGCGCCGTTTTCCTCGCGATAGGCGACGATGTTCTTTGCCACCGCGGCATTGATGCCCGCCACATGCGAAAGCAGCGAAGGGCTGGCCGTGTTCACATCCACGCCCACGGCGTTCACGCAGTCCTCCACCACGCCCGCGAGCGCCTCGTCCAGCCGGGCTTCTTTGAGATCGTGCTGATATTGGCCCACGCCAATGGCCTTGGGATCGATTTTCACCAGTTCCGCCAGCGGATCCTGCAACCGGCGCGCGATGGACACCGCACTGCGCAGCGATACGTCGAATTGCGGGAATTCCTCCGCCGCGAGCTTGGAGGCCGAATACACCGACGCACCCGCCTCGCTCACCACCATGTAGGAAAGCCCGCTTCCCAGACTCATCTCGCGCATCACGTCCACAAAAAACTGCTCCGTCTCGCGCGAAGCCGTGCCGTTGCCAATGGCAACCACCGAAACGCCGTGCCTGCGGATCAGCGCTTCCACCGTCTTTTTCGCCTGCTCCACCTTGCCATGCGAGGGCAGCGGATAGATCACGGCCGTATCGAGCACGCGGCCCGTGGCGTCCACCACCGCGACCTTGCAACCCGTGCGAATGCCCGGATCCAACCCTATCGCCACCTTGCCGCGCACGGGCGGCTGCATGAGCAGCGGCTTCAAATTGAGCGCGAACACGCGGATGGCTGCCTCCTGCGCGCGCTCGGTCAAATCGCCGCGCAGCTCATTTTCCAAAGAGGGCGCGATCAGGCGGCTGTAAGCGTCCCGCGCGGCCGCCTCCACCAGCGGCGTGGTGGTGCTGCCCGGCCGCACATACAGCGCGCACACTTCGTTTTCCGCCTGCTGCGCGTCCACCTCCAGGCTGACCTTCAAAAAGCCCTCAGCCTCGCCGCGGTTCACCGCCAGCACGCGATGGGAAGCCATCAGGCGCATGGGTTCCTGATGCTCATAATACATGCGGTATACGCTGTCCTCTTCCTTCGCAGCCCGCGTGCGCACCTGGGCCGTGCGCAGATAAAGCGCCTTGAGCTTGGCGCGCACGCGCGCATCGTCGCTCACGCGCTCGGCCAGGATGTCCATCGCCCCCGCGAGCGCGGCTTGCTCGCTCTCCACACCCTTTTCTGCGCTGAGAAAGGGCGCGGCCAACTCCTCGGGCGGCTTGCGCTTTTCCGCCTGCAATTGCAAAATGTCGCACAGCGGTTCCAGGCCCTTTTCCCGGGCGATCATCGCGCGCGTGCGGCGCTTGGGGCGGTAAGGCCGGTAAATGTCCTCCAGCTCGCCCATCGTGCCCGCCGCATCCAGCGCGCGCTGCAATTCCTCCGTCCACACTTCCAGCTTTTGCAACGAGGCGGCGATCTCTTCGCGCCGGGCTTCCAGCGCGCGCAACTGCGCCAGCCGCTCGGCGATTTCACGCAATTTCTGGTCGTCCAGCTCGCCGTGCTGCTCCTTGCGGTAACGCGCAATAAACGGCAGGGTGTTGCCCTCGTCCAGCAGCCGGATCACAGCCTCGGCCTGCCAGGATTGAATTTTGAATTCTGTCGCCAATATCTTGGCTGCTTCCATCGCCATTGCAGGGAATTCTCCTCTCATTTTCTTTCCTCGCCGCGCCGCACTTCGCCCGGCCGCACGCCCCGGCTCTTCACCATGGCGGCCGACAGGCTGGAGGCGCTCTCATAGCCGCACGCCTGCGCCGCGCGCGAAACGGTTTCGCCCGCTTTGATCAGCGCAATCGCGCGGTTCAGGCGGCACTCGCGCAAATATTGGTGCGGCGTCATGCCCGTAGCGCGGCGGAATACGCGGATGAAGTGGTTCTTTTCCATATGCGCCGTGCGCGCCAGCACTTCGTCCGTGAGCGGCCGGGCAAATTCTTCATGAATGCGGCGCAGCGCACCGGTCATGCGCTCATCGCTCAGGGGCAAATCCGGGTGTTCCCGGAAAATCAGCCGCAGCAAGTTGGCAAAATAGCCATATACGAGCGGTTCGTCCGCTGCGCGCGCGGAGTCGCCCGGCGCATGCACGGTGCGCCGCAGGCATTCCACCGTGTGCGCCAGCAGAGACCCCTGCTCCACCGGCATTTCCACCAGCGTCTCGCCCAACAGAGGCGGCGCAAGCATGAAGTCAAAGTACATGTGAAAAATCCGGTCGCTTTCCTCCTGCCTCACGCGAAAAGGCAGCCTGTGCGGGAACAAATACAACCAGCCCGGCAGGAGCGGCCTTTCCCCCGCATCCGAGAGAAAAAATGCCCGTCCGCCCAGCACCACATAAACCCGGTTGGTGTATGGCAGGCTCTGAATCGCCCAGCCGGGCGGCGCATAGCCGCAGCCGTAGGTGTAAAACCATACATCCATATCCATTGCTCCAAAAAATCGATTTTGGGCGCAAAAAAGCCGCTTTCGGCTCTTTCCAGCCGTCCTTACACACGCTATGATGTATATAGCAGTATACCACAAAATCCGGAAAAACTCAATTGCAGGAGGAAAAGGTTATGGACAAATTCGCATGGTTCCGGGAGGCAAAATTCGGCCTGATGGTGCATTGGGGGCTGTATTCCCTGCCCGCAGGCGAGTGGAAAGGCGAGCGCATGGCCTATATCGGCGAATGGATTCAATCGCGTTTCCGCATCCCGAACGCGGAATACCACGCGCTCGCTCGCGCCTTCAATCCCATGCTATTCAACGCGGAAGAATGGGTGTCCCTCGCGCAGGATGCGGGCATGCGCTATATCGTGTTCACCGCCAAGCACCACGAGGGCTTCGCCATGTACCGTTCGCGCGCGAGCCGCTTCAACATCGTGGACGCCACGCCCTTTGGCCGCGACGTGGTGGAGGAGCTGGCGAACGCCTGCGCGCGCAAAGGCATGAAGCTGGGCCTATACTATTCGCAGGATCTGGACTGGAGCGAGCCCAACGGCGGCGGTTACACCCGCGGCCACACAAACCACGGCCCGCACGATGACGAGTGCATGGCCTGGACCAACGACTGGGATTTTCCAGAGAACGACAAAAAGGACTACTCGCAGTGCTTTGAAAGCAAAATCGTGCCGCAAGTGAAAGAAATCCTCACGCAATATGGCGAGCTGTGCCTGATCTGGTTTGATACGCCCACCACGCTTTCCCCGGCGCAAAGCCAGACGCTGGTGGACATGGTGCGCGCCTATCAGCCCAATTGCCTGATCAACTCGCGCATCGGCAACGGCCTGGGCGATTACCGGTCCCTGGGCGATAACCAGATTCCCGAGGAATACCTTTCCGGCGGCCTCTTCGAAACGCCCGCCACCCTCAACGATACCTGGGGCTATAAGTCCTTCGACAACAACTGGAAGGACGCGCGCCGCGTGCTCGAGCTCAAGCGGCACCTCAACGAGCGCGGCATCAACTATCTCTTGAACGTCGGCCCGGACTACCTGGGCCGCATCCCCGCGCCCGCCGCGCAAATCCTGCGCAGCGTTGGCCGGGCATAACGGCTTAAACTGGGGGTCGGCAGCGCTTTTTGCGCCGCCGACCGAAAAAACATTCAGATTGTGGAGGAAAAAAATGCGCGGGAAAATGATATTTCTGACCCTGGCCCTGATCTTCCTTATCCCGTGCACCGCTGGGGCGGAAAGCGCGCCCAGCCAGCTGCTGGAATTGCTGCGGGATTCGCTGATCGCGCCTTATGAAGAAGTTCTGCCGTTGCTAGAGCGCGATTGCGCCACGGCGGAGAACGATTTTCTCCGCCTCACCATGCGCGAGGCGCTCTACGACGGTATCGCGCTGCACACGCTGATTGAAATTGCACCCGTGCGAGAAGGCGAATGGATCGTGATCGAAGATCGCGCGCCAGCCTCCCCCGCCCCAACAGAACTGCCGTCATACCCGGGCGAACCGCGCATCGTAACCATAGAGTCATCCTTCACGCGGATCCTTCGCGAAGGTGCGAGCGTACTGCTATACCAGAATTCCCTCGGCCACAACGCGCCGTTTGCTACCAGGGCCCTTGCCGTCCAATCCGGCGGAACGCGGCTGCTGCTTGCTTGCCCGGTGCAAAAATCGATTCTTTCGGCAACGCCTCTTCTTGAGGATGCGAACGTGGAAGATTTCCTGCACATCGCCTCCGCAAGGCTCGTCCGCACGCCATTCTCGCTGTATTTGGAAACCGATTGTTCCGTCGATCTGTCGCGTGCGCCGCACATCGCGCCACGCCTCCTTCCCTATCTGGTCTACTACTCCAGTAGCGGCGTCTTTGGCGCTCCCGATGATCCCTATGCCCATCTGGATCCCGCATGCAAGGCCACAGAAAGCCCCATTGGCATGTACGGTAACGCGGCCTCTGCCCTGGGAAAGCAGCTCTGTCCCCTGTGTGGCAAAGTGGATGACGCCCTCATTCGCGATGGCGCTTATTGTTCCTTCGCGCTCGCAGACGCGAATGAGAATCTCTTGCCCTATCGGGAACGCGCAAGCTGTTCCACCACGCTCCTGCCGGATGCCTTTGATGAAAATCGTGTGGCCTATCTGGCGGTGTCCTACGGCGGCGAGCAGCTCGCTATGCTTTCCGTTCGATGAAGCATGCGCATCGCCACACGCAAGTATCTGCACATGATGGTATGCCAACGACCTGTCCATCCCAATTCTTGCCCTCACGGGAGGGCGGTCTCAAGCGGTCGCAACCGCTCATCATCTACATCACATTTCAATTCTCGCCCTCACGGGAGGGCGGTCACCAGGTGTCAATGGCTACGTGCCGTATTTTTTTAATTTCAATTCTCGCCCTCACGGGAGGGCGGTCTTTCTGCCCTGCCTTGCAAGCAGGGCTTGTTATTATTTCAATTCTCGCCCTCACGGGAGGGCGGTCCTTTTGGAGATATGCAGCTGGTTCGATATTACAATTTCAATTCTCGCCCTCACG
>DVJN01000046.1 GCA_018716755.1 Candidatus Alectryocaccomicrobium excrementavium | reverse complement strand
GCGCGATCATGCGCACGCGCGCCGCCGCGTCGAACTCCGCAAAGCGTTCCAGCGAGCCCTGCAAAATCTCGCCGCCCTCGATGGAGAACACGCCCGTGGGCGCGTCCGGCAGTGCGGCGGGCAAAGCGCCCGTGAGCACGGGCACGGGAAACTCCCCGGCGGCCGAAAGCATCCTGCGCGCCTTTTCGTAAGGCTCGATGCCGCGGCCATAGGTCGCGAAGAGCGCGAACACTTGCAGCGAAACCCCGCCCGCGGCGAGCCGCTCGGGCGTGATGGTCGCGTTTTCCAGCGTGCCCCCGCTCACAAGGTGGGAAAGCGTATCGCAGTGCGCGTCGCAAACCTTATATTGCATAACCATTCCTCCCAATTATCCTAGCGCCAGCCGCAGGGCGTTGAGCGCGTTCACGCAGGTGAGTTCGCGAATCCAATCGCGCTCGCCGCGCAGGTGCAATTCCTGCACTTCGCAGCCGCTCGTGCTGGCCACGCCCACATAAACCAGGCCCACGGGCTTTTCGGGGGTGCCGCCATCCGGCCCGGCAATGCCGGTGGTGGAAAGCGCGAAATCCGCGCCCGAAGCGCGCCGCGCGCCCTCGGCCATTTCGCGCGCGCACTGCGCGCTCACCGCGCCAAACTGGCGCAGCGTATCTTTCGAAACGCCCAGCAGGCGCATCTTGGCCTCATTGGAATACGTAACATACGCCTCGCCCAGCACGCTGGACGCGCCGGGCACATCTACCAGCCTGGAGGCCAGCATGCCGCCGGTGAGGCTTTCCGCGCAGGCCACGGTTTTGCCCGCGGCGCGCAGCGCGTTCACCACGGCGGCGGCCAGCGTCAAATTCCGGCCTTCGCCATACACCGCGCGGCCCGCGCGGCGGCGGATTTCTTTCTCCAGCGGATCGAGCAGGGGCGCGCTATCCTCGTTCGCGCCCACGCGGGCCGAAAGCCGCGCCTGCACCTCGCCCGCGCCGCAATAGAGCGCCAAGGTGGGATTTTCGCTGTGGAACAAATCGAGCAGCAGCGTTTCCAGCGAGCTTTCGCCAATGCCGCACACATGCAAAAAGCGCGAATCGATGCGCACGCCCGTGCGCGCGTGCAGGTAGGGCGCGAGCTGGCGCTCGAACATATCCTGCATTTCGTGCGGCGGGCCGGGCAGGATGGCCACGGCCTTCTGCCCGCTTTCCACGATTGCGCCAGGCGCGGTACCGCGCAAATTGGGCATCACAATCGCGCCCCGGGGCATCATGGCCTGCTTATAATTGTTGGGCGTGATCTCGCGGCCCAGCCGGTTCATGCGCTCGGTGAGCGCTTCCAGGCTGGGAGCGTGCATTTCCATGGGCAGGCCGAAGAATTCCGCCACCATTTCCTTGGTGAGGTCGTCCTCCGTGGGGCCAAGGCCGCCGGTGGTGATCACGATATCCGCGCGGGCAATCGCCTCGCCCAGCGCTTCCTTCACGCGGGCGGGGTTATCGCCCACGGTGGTGTGCCGGTAAAGGTTCACGCCCAACTCCGCCAGGCGGCGGGAAATATACTGCGCGTCGGTATTGGCGATTTGGCCCATGAGCAGCTCGGTGCCGATGGATAAAATTTCCGCGATCATTGGTATCCCTCCCGCTATGTTTATCCCCTGAGGAATTTCCGGTTTTTCCAGATATAATCCGCGCCGCTGAGCGCCGTGAGGAACACGGAAACGTACAGCACGATCCGCGCGATGATTGCATACGGCCCGGGAACCAGCACGATGGTCAAAAGCACGGCGAACATCTGCGAAGCGGTTTTGTATTTGGCGATGGTGCTGGCCGCGATCACCACGCCGCCCTCGGCGGCCACCAGCCGGAAGCCGCTCACGATGAATTCCCGGGCGAGGATCACCACCACGGCCCAGGCTTCCATGCGGTTTTGCGCGGCCAGCATCACGAACGCGCTCATCACCAGAATTTTATCGGCAATGGGATCCATGAACTTGCCGAAGTTGGTCACCAGATTGCGCCTGCGCGCGATCTGCCCATCCAGCCAGTCCGTCAGGCAGGCGAGCGCGAACACGCAAAGCGACAGCCAGCGCCACAGCGTGCTATCCGGCGAAAAATGCAAAAACACGCAAAACACCGGGATCATCAAAACGCGCAGAAGCGTCAGCTTATTGGGAAGATTCATTGCACCGCCTCCCCGTAAAGGTCGTAGGGCTCCGCACGGGTGATTTTCACGCGCACGAATTCGCTGGGCGCGATGGGCCGCTCGCTGGTGAACCAAATTTTGCCATCGCTCTCGGGCGCCTCCATCTGCGAGCGGCCATAATACGATTTGCCCTTTTTGCCCTCGCACAGCACCAGCGGCTGCGTGCCCAGGCGCGCCTCGCTCTTTTCCATGGCGATGCTCTGCTGCAACATCATCAAGTCGTCCAGCCGCTCGGCCTTGATGTCCTCATCGATCTGCCCGTCCATCTCCGCCGCGGCGGTGCCTTCCTCGGGCGAAAATGTGAACGCGCCCAGCCGGTCGAACTGCGCCTCGTCCACAAAATCGAGCAATTCCTCGAATTCCTCCTCGGTTTCGCCGGGAAAGCCCACGATCATCGTCGTGCGCAGGGTGATGCCCAGCGCGTGGCACTTTTCCACCAGCGCGCGAATGTATTCCGGGCTGCCGCGCCGGTTCATGGCCCGCAGCAGCCGCGCGTTGATGTGCTGCAGGGGCAAATCGAGATAGGGCACCACGTGCGGCGTGTGCGCGAGCGTATCGAGCAACGCATCGTCCACCGTATCCGGATAGCAATACAGCACGCGCACCCATTCAAAGCCCATGCCCGCCACCTGGCGCAAGAGCGCGGGCAGCAGGCGCGTGCCGGGCGCGAAATCCGTGCCATAGCGCGAGGTATCCTGGGCGATGAGCGTCACTTCCTTCACGCCCTCCGCCGCCAGCCGCCTACACTCGGCGAGGATGCTCTCCATGGGGCGCGAGGCATACGCGCCGCGGATGAGCGGGATGGCGCAGTAGGCGCAGCGGTTGTCGCAGCCATCGGAAATCTTCACATAGGCCGTGCCAGGCGTGGTGGTGAGCACGCGGTCCGCCTCCGGAAAGCGGCAGCCCGGGCCGCAAAACACGGGCCGCTCCTGGGATTCCATCATTTCAAACACGCGCTCGTATTCGTTCACGCCCAAAAAGCCGTCCACCTCGGGCAATTCTTTTTTCAGTTCGTCCGCGTAGCGCTGCACGAGGCAGCCGGTAACATAGAGCTTTTCCAGCCCTTTGCCCTTGCGCGCCGCCAAGTCCAGAATGGTTCCGATGGATTCCTCCTTGGCCGGCTCAATGAAGCCGCAGGTGTTCACAAAGGCGATTTGCGCCTTTTCCGGCGGCACGATCGCATACCCGCGCGCGCGCAGCAGCGCGAGCAGCACTTCGCTGTCCACGCGATTCTTGGCGCAGCCCAGCGACACGATTCCCACGGTTTTCATGCGTTATTCTCCAAACATCTGCTGAAATTGTTCCCTTGTCATCAACACTTCGCGGGGCTTTGCGCCCTCGCTGGGGGAAACGATGCCGCGCGCGGCCATATCGTCGATCAAGCGGCCCGCGCGCGCGTAGCCGATCTTCATCTTGCGCTGCAACATGGAGATAGAGGCCTGGCCCGCGTCGATCACGATTTCGATGGCCTTGGGCAGCAGTTCGTCGTATTCCTCGCTGGCCTCTTCGCGCTCGGCGTCGCTCAGCTCGGCGTTTTCCATGTGCTCGATCACATCGTGGTTGTACTCCGCCTCGTGGTGCTCCGCGAGGTAGTGGGTGATCTTCTGCACCTCATCGTCCGAAACCCACGCGCCCTGCACGCGCACGCGGTGCGTGGTGGAGGTGGCGAAGAGCATATCGCCGTTGCCCAGCAGCTTTTCCGCGCCCGCCGCGTCCAGAATCGTGCGGCTGTCCACCTGCGAAGCCACCTGGAAGGCGATGCGCACGGGGATATTCGCCTTGATCACGCCCGTGATCACGTTCACGGACGGGCGCTGCGTGGCGATCACCAGATGAATGCCCGCCGCGCGCGCGAGCTGGGTGAGCCGCTGGATGCTGTCCTCCACCTCGCCGGGGGCGACCAGCATCAGATCCGCCAGCTCGTCGATGATGATCACGATCTGCGGCATGGGGGATTCCCCCTCGGGCAAGGCGGCGTTGTAGCCCTTGATGCCGCGCACGCCCCGCGCGGCAAATTTTTTGTAGCGGTCGGTCATTTCGCACACGGCCCATTGCAGGGCGCTGGCAGCCTTGCGCGGATCCGTGACCACAGGCACCAGCAGGTGCGGGATTTCATTGTACACGCTCAATTCCACGACCTTAGGGTCGATCAGGATCAGCCGCACCTCGGCGGGCGACGCGCGATAAAGAATCGAACATATGATCGAGTTGATGCACACGGATTTGCCCGAACCCGTCGCGCCCGCGATCAGCGCGTGCGGCATCTTGGCGATATCGGCGATCACAAAGCGGCCCGTGTTGTCCTTGCCCAGGCCCACGGCCAGGCGGGAAGGGTTCCTGCGCGCTTCCGGGCTTTCCAGCACCTCGCGCAGCTGCACATTCTCGCGCTCCTCATTGGGCACCTCCACGCCCACGGCGTCCTTGCCCGGGATGGGCGCCTCAATGCGCACGCTCATGGCCGCCAGGTTGAGGGCGATATCGTCCGCCAGCGAAGTAATGCGGCTGACCTTGATGCCCGGCGCGGGCTTGAGTTCAAACCGCGTGACCGCCGGGCCATGCGCCACGCCGGTGAGCCGGGTTTCCACGCCGAAGCTGCGCAGCGTTTCCTCCAGGCGCTGGGCCTTTGCCGCGTCCGCGTCGCGCGAATCCTGCGCGGCGCTGGGCTTTACCGGGGCGAGCAATTCAATGGGCGGATAGCTGTATTCCTCCGCCTCCCCTCCGTCCGCCGCGGCCGGTTCACTTCCCGCCGCGCCCGCGCCAGATGGCGCAGGCGCCTGCGCGGCAGGCTCCTCCTCGTCGTCCTTCAGCTCTATGGGCACAGGTTCAATTTTGGGAAGCGGCGCGGCCGGAACCGCTGGCTTTTCTTCCCGCGCCTGGGGCTTATGCTCCCTGGGCGCTTCCTCGCTCTCCCGCCGCTTCTCCGGCGCGAAAGGAGTGACGCGGGGGATCTCCATCTCCTCTTCCCCGCCGCGCGGCACGGATTCGCGCGCAGCGCGCGCGCGGGTGCGTTCCCGCGCTTCCTGCCCGCCCGGAGTGGAAGAGGGGATGCTTGCGGAAATGGGCGAAAGAATGCTTTCTTCTTCCACCGCTCGCCGGTTGCGCCGCCCGCCATTCACATTCTCAATGTACAGGCTGCCCATCACCGGCGGATCCGCGGACCGCTCCCGGCGCTCGGGCCGCGGCGCGGCGCGATATTCCCGCACGTGCTCGCGCACGTGCCCGGCAAATTCCGAAACGGAAATCTTTTGCATCAGCACCAGATCCATCAGCGCGATGAATACCATGGCGATGCCCGCGCCCCACGCGCCCAGGAGCGCGTACAGCGGCCAACAGACGATGGCGCCCAGCGCGCCCGCGCCCGCGTGTTCCTCATACGACAGGGCCACAAAATTCAAAAAGCCCTTCACCGCGAGGCGGCCGGCAAGCGCATCCGCCACGAAGATATGCGCAAAGCCAAACGCGCACGCGGCAAGCACCGCTATGCCCACCACGCGCAGCGGCGAAATGCGCTTTTCCCGGCTGCCCAGCGCCAAAAGAGCGCCGATCCACGCCACAACCAGCGCCAGCCCCACCAGCATATACCCCGCCAGCCCCTGAAGGAACTGACGGATGCCAATATCGCCGCCGGCAAAAGAGAAATACAGCAGAATCAACGCCAGGCCCATCAGGCACACGCCCGCGGCCTCCTTTTTGGGCTGGCGCGGCGGCGCGCTTTCCTGCGTTTTCCTGCTGCGGCTTGTGTTTTGCGGTTTTTTTCGGGTTCCGGCCATTCCTGCCTCCAACAATCAAATGGATTGCGGCAAACCCGCCCTATCAGTATAGCGCAGTTTGCCGGTGTTCACACCAAAGCAAGCCGCCGGCCCATTTGCCCTCGGCTTTGCCCTTGTCCCTATTATACCGCAAATTTCCTGGAATGGCAAGTGCGCGCGCGCAGGCATATAGTGAATTGAAATCTCTGCGAAAGGAGAATTTCCCGTGGCATACGTAATCAAAGAAAGGCGGCGCACGTCCTGCCCATGCGCGTGCCGGAGCGCGGCGCAGGTTACGCCGGGCGCTGCGCTGCGCGCGGCAGGTTTCTTTCAGGCGTTTCCCGCCTGTGCGCGAAGCGCCGCGGCAACCGTCCGCACCGTGCAGCCGCGCGTGCCGGAACCGTTTTACGACGGGCCGTGCGGCACGCTGACGGAAGTGGCCGACTGCTGCCAAAGCAACGATTTCTACCCCACCTACGGCTATTTCACCCAGGCCGGCCCGCTGCTGTTGGGCGCGGGCGAGGCCATCCCCTTCGACGGGGTGTATCACGTCTCCCCCACGGGCGTGCGCCAGGAAAACGGCTCCATTGTGCTGGCGCAGCCCGGCACCTACCGCGTGGCTTACACCATCAACCTGCCCGATAGCATGACTGCCAACACGGCTTTCTCCCTCACGGTTGATGGCGTCGTCGTGCCCGGCACGCTGATCCGCGTGGTGAAAGCGGGCGCGGTCAACAGCGCGGTGTACTCGGCGGAAGCCATCATCACCACCGACCGGAGCACCATCCTGGCCGTGGTCACCAACAACGCGATCGAAGTCCCCCTCACGGATACCTTCGCCACCCTTGCGCTGCACCGCATCGCATAAGGAAAAACGCGGGGCTGTGAAAAAACTTTTGGTTTTTTCACAGCCCCTGGTGGCGGGGGAGCAAGCTATCCACAATTCGCAATGGCCACCCTGCTGCGCCTGGCGGCTTGCAGCGTACCCTGTTGCAATATATTTGCAGCCACCCGGCAGCCAGCCGGGGGGGCATCTCGTTGCCTAAGCTGTTAGAATAAGAGAAGCAAAGGATGACCTGTGTTCCCAAGGACCTGAAGTGCCCCCAAGTTGGACATCAGAGACTAACTTTTGGGGGGACACTTCACGCGGTACATACGCGCCGTTCATCTTGACCGTTGACTGGCCCGGCTGGCTTTGCTATCTTAATCTTCAACAGTAAAAATTTCCTCAATTGAAGCATTGAATGCTTTTGCTATATTCCATGCCAATACCAATGACGGGTTATATCTGCCTTTTTCTAAATTCCCTATTGTTTCTCTGCGAACACCTACTAACTTTGCCAAATCCTCTTGTTTCATGTCATACTTTGCTCTGTATTCTTTAATGCGATTTTTAATCATTCTCTGCTCCTTTTCGTTCTTTCCATTCCAAAACGATAAGTGCAATCGTAAACACAAAAATGGTTACCGCAAAACTCAATCCAAATGCTGTAGGAACTGCTTTTGCAGCGCCATAAATATAAGTGCAGGCAAACATAAAAGGAATAAGAGAAATCATTTCAGACATAAAAGCAAATGTTGCAGCCTTTTGAACA
>DVJN01000004.1 GCA_018716755.1 Candidatus Alectryocaccomicrobium excrementavium | reverse complement strand
TGCGACAAGAAGAAAAGTCAAAACCATATGCAGTAAAGTCTTTGACAGACACCATATATTCACCATTATCAACACTTTGGGGACTGAAATGAGAACCGTCAGTTACGACTAAACATACACTGCCGATTGTTGAAGATTTCCATTCAGACTTCATACCCAATCGCCCCCAATCTTTCCCGGATTTCTTCTTCCAGTTCATGCGACTTTGCAAAAAGCTCGGACAATTCAGAAGTCAAGCGCTGCATTTTTTCCTCGAAGGGCTCGCCGTCGTCCTCCTGTTCCTCAATGCCGACATAGCGCCCCGGCGTGAGGATATAATCCTGCTTGGCGATATCCTGCGTGGTCACGACGGCGCAAAATCCCTTTTCATCTTCCAGCGTCCCGGCGGCGTAGGCTTTATACGTTCCGGCGATTCTTTGGATGTCCTCGTCCGTGAGTTCGCGCAGCTTGCGGGTAACCATGGTTCCCATTTTCCGCGCATCGATAAATAGCGTCTTGCCCTTTTGCTTTTTGTTCCTGGCGAGGAACCACAGGGAGACGGGAATCTGCGTAGTGTAGAACAACTGGGACGGCATGGCCACGATGCATTCCACCAGATCGTCATTGATGATGTTTTTGCGAATTTCGCCTTCGCCGCCGCTCTGCGAGGAGAGCGAGCCGTTGGCCAGCACCATGCCGATTTTGCCGTTGGGCGCAAGGTGATAAATCATGTGCTGCAACCATGCAAAGTTGGCGTTGCCCGCCGGCGGCATCCCGTACTTCCACCGCGGATCATCTGCCAGCTTATCCGCGCCCCAGTCCGAGAGGTTGAAGGGCGGGTTGGCCATGATGTAATCGGCGCGCATGGTCGGATGGCAATCGTTGAAGAAGGTATCGGCGCTGAATTTCCCTAGATCAGCATCGATGCCGCGAATGGCAAGGTTCATCTGGGCCAGCTTCCACGTGGTGGGGTTGGCGTCCTGCCCATAAACGGAAATATCGTTGATGTTGCCGCTGTGGTTTTCGATGAATTTTGCTGACTGCACGAACATGCCGCCGCTGCCGCAGCAGGGATCGTAGACGCGGCCATGGTAAGGTTGAAGGACTTCCACCAGCGTTCGGACCACGCAGGAGGGGGTGTAGAATTCCCCGGCCAGCTTGCCTTCCTGCTCTGCAAACCTGGCGAGGCAGTATTCATACGTGCGGCCGAGAATGTCTTTCTCGCTTCCGTGCTCGATCATCTGAATATTGGTAAACAGGTCAACGACATCGCCCAGGCGCCGCTTGTCCAATTCGGGGCGGGCAAAGTTCTTGGGCAGAATGTCTTTCAGCCGCTTGTTTTCCTTTTCGATGCTACGCATCGCATCGTCGATCACGGTGCCGATTTCCGGCGTGTGCGCCTTTGCTGCAATCTCGCTCCATCGCGCCTTTGGGGGCACGAAAAAGATGCCCTCGGCGGTGTATTCGTCAATATCCTCTTCGAAGCCGTCGCCTTCTTCGACGAGCGCCCGATACTTTTCCTCAAAACTATCTGAAATGTACTTGAGGAAAATCAAGCCCAACACCACGCTCTTATATTCCGAAGCATCCAAATTTCCACGCAAGACGCAGGCCGCGTCCCAAATCTGCTTTTCAAATCCAATGGATGCGGTAGCTTTTCGTTCGGCCACAACCTTTTCCTCCCAATCGTCGTTTGCTCATGCAAATGTCCCCTTCACACCCTTGTTTACAGCGGATTGCGCGAAGGTTCGCCCGCCTTGCGGGGATACTGCGCGGGGGTTTTCTGCGCTTTTTGCACCACCACCAGCGTGTGCGCCCAATCCCGGCCGGGGATGGGAGCGGGCAGGATCTGCGCGCTCGCGCCGCCGAGCGTGCGCAGCGCATTCTGCGCGGCGGCCACTTCCTGCGCGGCGGACGGGCCCTAATAGGCGATGAGACGGCCGGAGCGCTTGAGCGCGGGCAGGGCCAATTCCGCCAGCACGCCCACGGGCGCGACCGCGCGGAATAGCGGCGAAACGTCCATGCGCGCGGCCATTCCGCCAGCACGCCCACGGGCGCGACCGCGCGGGCCGTAGCCACGTCGAAGCGTTCGCGATTCGCGCGCGCGAAGTCCTCCATGCGCGCGTGTACGGCCTCGGCGTTGAGGTGCAATTCGGCGATGGCCTCGTTCAAAAAGGCCACGCGCTTGCCCAGCGAATCCACCAGCACAAAGCGGGTTTCCCCGCCCGCGAGCACGCACAGGGGGATGCCCGGGAAGCCCGCGCCGCTGCCCACGTCCAGCGCAGCCTTCGCCCCTTGCAAAAGCCCCTGCGCCAGCGGCGCGAGCGAATCCAGATAGTTGCGGTCCACGGCCTCGCAGGCTTCCGCGCCAACGCGCGTCAGGTTCATGCGCGCGTTGGCCGCGAGCAGCTTTTCCTGAAAGCGCGCGAGGGTTTCCAGCATGGGCGCGCGATAGGGCACGCCCATGGCGGAAAGCCCCTGGGCTAACCGGTCGATGAATTCTGCGTTCATGCGCGTTCCTCCCTGCGGCGCAATTTTTCCAAATACACCATGAGCACGCTCACATCGCCCGGCGAAACGCCCGGCACGCGCGCCGCCTGCCCCAGCGAGCGGGGCCGCGCGGCGGCCAGCTTTTGCCGCGCCTCAATGCGCAGGCCGTCCATGGCGAGATAATCCAAATCCTCGGGCAGCAGGCGTTCTTCCATGCGGCGGAAGCGCTCGATTTCCGCCTGTTGGCGCTCGATATAGCCGCCGTATTTGATGGTGATTTCTACCTGCTCGGCCACATCGCCCGCGAGCTCCGGCGCGCCCGGCAAATCCCTGAGCGAAGCGTCCGGCCGCTTGAGCGCCTCGAACAGCGCCGGAGATTTGCGGATCTGCTTAAGCGCCGCTTCCGTGGCCGCCTTCTTTTGCAGCATGCGCTCGTAACGCTCCCGGCTGGCCAGCCCGGCGCGGTAGCCGGTTTCCGTCAGGCGCAAGTCCGCGTTGTCCTGCCGCAGCAGCAGGCGGTATTCCGCGCGCGAGGTCATCATGCGGTAGGGCTCGTCCACGCCCTTGGTCACCAGATCGTCCACCATCACGCCGATGTACGCGTCCGCCCGGCCCAGGATCACGCTTTCGCGCTCCTCGAGATACATGGCCGCGTTGATGCCCGCGTAAATGCCCTGCGCGGCGGCTTCCTCATAGCCGCTGGTGCCGTTGATCTGCCCGGCGAAGAACAGCCCTGCGATGTGCTTGGCCGCCAGCGCGCTGTTGAGGGCGGTGGGGTCGATACAATCGTATTCGATGGCGTAGGCCAGACGCAAAATGTCCGCGTGCTCCAATCCGGGGATCGTGCGGTACATTTCATATTGCACGTCCTCGGGCAGGGAGGTGGAAACGCCCTGGATGTACCATTCCACGGTGCTGAGGCCTTCCGGTTCCAGGAACACGGGATGGCGCGTTTTGTCCGCGAAGCGCACGACTTTGTCCTCGATGGAGGGGCAGTAGCGCGCGCCCGTGGCATGCACCGTGCCCTTGTACATGGGCGCGCGGTGCAGGTTCCGGCGGATGATTTCGTGCGTTTCCTCGGTGGTGTAGGTCAGATAGCACAGGGCCTTGTTCTGCGGCGGCTCGTCCGTAAGGAAGGAAAACGGCGTAACCGGCTCGTCGCCCGGCTGCGGCTCCATGCGGGAAAAATCGATGGTGCGGCCGTCCACGCGCGCGGGCGTGCCCGTTTTGAAGCGGCGGATGGAAAAGCCCAGGTCGATGAGCGAATCCGTGAGCCCCGTGGCGGCCACCAGTCCCTGCGGGCCGCCCAGCCAGGAATGGTCGCCGATGAGAATGCGGCTCTTCAGATACACGCCCCCGCACAGGATCACCGCGCGGGAGAGGATGCGCGCGCCCGTGGCGGTTTCCACGCCGGTGATCGCGCCGTGCTCCACCACAACGCGCATCACTTCCGCCTGGCGGATCTTCAGGCGGGGCTGGTTTTCCAGCGCGCGCCGCATGCGCAAAGGATAGGTGCGCTTGTCCGCCTGCGCGCGCAGCGAATGCACCGCCGGGCCCTTGCCGGTGTTCAGCATGCGCGACTGGATGAGCGTTTCATCGATGGCGCGGCCCATTTCGCCGCCCAGCGCGTCCAGTTCGCGCACCAGATGCCCCTTGGCCGTGCCGCCAATGGCGGGGTTGCAAGGCAACAGGGCGATGCTATCCAGGTTCAGGGTCAAAAGCAGCGTGCTGTGCCCCATACGCGCCAGCGCCAGTGCGGCTTCGCAGCCCGCGTGCCCCGCGCCCACGACGATTGCGTCATACTGTTCCAAAAAACGGTTCCTCCCCGCTGTGTGATGGATGGTGTTGCGAATTCCAACGCTTCATTATACATGCCGCGGGTTAAGTTCCATGGGTTTTACGCAGGTTTTACGATAAAATGGCTTGAAAGCGCAAAAGGGCGCATGTATCATGAATGTTGGTGGAGATTTTATACTGGGGGGAATGTGGATGGAACGGCCATTGAGCGAGCTGAAGGACGGAGCCACAGGGGTGGTGTGCGAAATCCGGCTGGACGGGCGCACGCGCCGGCGGCTGATCGAAATGGGGATCACGCCGGGCGCGGCGATGCGGGTGAAGCGGCGCGCGCCGCTGGGCGATCCCTTGGAGGTTTCCCTGCGCGGCTATGATTTGGCCCTGCGCGCGGAGGACGCCTGCAAAATCCTGGTGCGGGAGGCGGGCGCATGATTACCATCGCTTTGGCGGGCAACCCGAACAGCGGAAAAACCACTCTGTTCAACGCGCTCACCGGTTCCAACCAATATGTGGGCAACTGGCCGGGTGTAACCGTGGAGCGCAAAGAGGCGCGCTTTGAGCTGGAGGGCGAGGAAGCCACACTGGTGGATCTGCCGGGCGTGTATTCGCTTTCGCCCTATTCCATTGAGGAAAACATCACGCGGCATTTCATTGCCCAGCACTCGCCGGACGTGGTGCTCAACATCGTGGACGCCACGAACCTGGAGCGCAATCTGTATCTCACTTTCCAGCTGCTGGAGCTTTCCCGGCCCGTGGTGGTGGCGCTCAATTTGATGGACGAGGTGCGCAAAAATGGCGGCGGCGTGGATTGCGCGGCGCTGGCCAAATTTCTGGGCGCGCCTGTGGTGCCCATTTCCGCCAAGCGCCGGGTGGGGTTTGACGAGATGTTCGCCGCCATTTACCAGCAGGCGAAAACGCCCGCGATTCCCCGGCCCGTGGAGCGCTACGATGCGAACACCCGCCTGGCCGTGAGCGAAATCGTGGCCGCCCTGGGCGGGGACGATTCGCACAGCGCCTTTGACGAAAAAGAGCACTACGAACACCGCGACGAGAGCCACCGCGACGATGACCACGCCGCCACCGACGCGCACATGCACATCGGCGGCTACTACGACGAGGGCGATGAGGATCACGCCCCGCCCACGGACTGGGTGGCCATGAAGCTGCTCGAAGGCGACGAGATGATTCGCGAAAACGCCTATCTCACCGATGAGCAGCGCACGCGAATCCGTTCCGCCATCGCAAAATACATCGAGCGCGGCCGCGAAACCTACCCCAACATCGACGGGATGACGCTGGTGTCCACTGCGCGCTATGCGGCTATCGACGAGGCCATGCGCCGCGCACAGTACCGCCGCCGCGCCACGCAGAAGGACGACCTCACCGAGCGGCTCGACCGCGTTTTCGTGAACAAATACCTGGCCTTCCCGATTTTCCTGGTGCTGATGGGCGTGATGTTCTACCTCACCTTCGGCCCGGTGGGCACCTTCCTTTCCGATGGCGTGGAATGGCTCGTGGGCCTGCTGGGACAGGCGGCGGAAGCGGGCCTGAACGCCATCCATTCGCCCGGTTGGGTGGTTGCGCTGGTGCGCGATGGCGTGTTCGCGGGCGTGGGCGGCGTGGTGGTGTTCTTGCCGCAGATTCTGCTCATCTTCCTCTTTCTCTCCATTTTGGAGGATAGCGGGTATATGGCGCGCGCAGCCTTCCTCACCGACCGGCTGCTGGGCCGCCTGGGGCTTTCCGGGCGCTCGTTCATCCCCATGCTGATGGGCTTTGGCTGCACCACCACGGCGGTGATCGGCGCGCGCGGCGTGGAAAATGAGCGCGACCGCCGCATGACGATTTTGCTCACGCCGTTCATGTCCTGTGGGGCGAAGCTGCCGGTTTACGGCCTGTTCGCGGCGGCCTTCTTCGCGCGCTATCAGGGGCTGGTGGTGTTCAGCCTGTACCTTTTGGGCATGCTGATCATGGTGGCCTGCGGACTGATTTTGCGGCGCACGGTTTTCAAAACCGGGCAAACGCCCTTTGTGATGGAGATGCCGCCCTACCGGTTCCCCACGCCGCGCAACGTTCTGCGCCGGCTGTGGATCCGCGCCAAGGATTTCCTCACGCGCGCGGGCACGGTGATTTTCGCCATGAGCGTGCTCATCTGGTTTTTGCAGAGCTTTTCCTTCGATTTCCGCATGGTGGAGGACAGCGCGGATTCCATCTTCGCCGCGCTGGGCAAGCTGCTGGCGCCGCTGTTCGTGCCGCTGGGCTTTGGCGATTGGCAAAAGGTGATGTCGCTGCTTTCCGGTCTGGTAGCCAAGGAAGCCGTGGTGTCCAGTATGCAGGTGCTCTATTCCGCGGCGGATTCCGCCGCGCTGAGCACGGCGCTGGCGGGGCAGTTCACGCCGCTGGCGGCGTATGCCTTCCTGGTGTTCACGCTGCTGTATCCGCCGTGCGTGTCTGCCATTGCTTCCATGCGGCGCGAGCTGGGCAGCCGCAAGTATCTGGGCATGTCGCTGGGCATCCAGTTTGGCACGGCATATCTCGCCGCGCTGCTGGTGTACCAGATTGGGAGGTTGTTCCTTTAAGTGGGCATCGCAATTGGCGTCTTGATTTTGGGCCTCGCCGCGTGGATTTTGATCCGCCGCGGCGTGGCCTTTGTGAAAACCGGCGGCCGCTCCGGCTGTGCGCACTGCCCGTATTCCGGGGCGTGCGCGGGCGGAAGCTGCGCCGGACCAAAGAAAAAAGGAGCGAAAAAACGGCCATGAAATCCTATCGCAAAGAACTGTTTTTCCGCCTGCCTGCGCGCCGCGGGCTGGTAAACATCACGCGGGACGTGCAGGCGGCCATCGACGAGAGCGGCATCCGCGAGGGGCTGTGCCTGGTGAACGCCATGCACATCACCGCCAGCGTATTCGTCAACGACGACGAGAGCGGCCTGCACGCGGATTTTGAGGAATGGCTCGAGGGCCTGGCGCCCGAAAAGCCCTATTCCCGCTACCGGCACAACGGCTATGAAGACAATGCGGACGCGCACCTCAAGCGCACGATCATGGGCCGCGAGGTGGTGGCCGCCGTCACCGAGGGCAAGCTGGACTTTGGCCCCTGGGAACAGATTTTCTATTTTGAATTCGACGGCAAGCGCCAAAAACGCGTGCTCATCAAGATCATCGGCGAATAGCGCTGGCGCGGCGTGTCCTGCACAAGAGATTAACATAAATTCGCTTGCCCCTACTGGTAAATTCAGTTTATAATAACTTGTCACAAGCCATATTTAATAGGAAGCCTGTAACCTGTAAGGAGGAAAACGAATGGCTCACAAGTATGTCTACTTGTTCCGCGAAGGCCGTGCCGACATGAAGAACCTGTTGGGCGGCAAGGGCGCGAACCTGGCGGAGATGACCGCGCTTGGCCTGCCGGTGCCGCAGGGCTTCACCGTTTCCACGGAAGCCTGCACCGCGTATTACAACAACAATAAGCAAATCCCCGCCGAGATCCTCGAACAGATTGATGCCGCTCTTGCGCAGACGGAAGAAATCTGCGGCAAGAAATTTGGCGACATGGAAAACCCCTTCCTCGTATCCGTCCGCTCGGGCGCGCGCGTATCCATGCCCGGCATGATGGACACCATCCTCAACCTGGGCCTCAACGATGTCGCCGTGCAGGGCCTCGCCAAGCTGACGGACAACGAACGCTTTGCCTATGATTCCTATCGCCGCTTCATCCAGATGTTCTCGGACGTGGTGATGGAGATCGACCGCAAAAAGTTCGAAGACGTGCTGGATGAACTCAAAGAGGCCAAGGGCGTGCGCTTCGATACCGATCTGGACGCCGGCGATATGAAGGAAGTCGTGCGCCGCTTTAAGCAGATCTATCTGGAGAACAAGGGCGAGGAATTCCCGCAGGATCCCAAGACGCAGCTGATCGCCGCCATCAAGGCCGTGTTCCGCTCCTGGGACAACCCGCGCGCCATTTACTACCGCCGCATGAACGATATCCCGGGCGACTGGGGCACCGCCGTGAACGTGCAGTCCATGGTCTTCGGCAACATGGGCAACACCTCCGGCACGGGCGTGGCCTTCACCCGCAACCCCGCCACCGGCGAAAAGAAGCTCTATGGCGAATACCTCATCAATGCGCAGGGCGAGGACGTCGTGGCCGGCATCCGCACCCCGCAGCAGATTGAAACCCTCAAGAACATCATGCCCGAAGTGTACGAGCAGTTCGCCAACATCGCGGATACGCTCGAAAAGCACTATCGCGACATGCAGGATATGGAATACACCATCGAGCGCGGCAAGCTCTACATGTTGCAGACCCGCAACGGCAAGCGCACCGCCGCTGCCGCCCTCAAGATCGCCGTGGACCTGGTGGACGAGGGCATGATCAGCACCGACGAGGCCATCCTCAAGGTGGAACCCAAGCAGCTCGACGCGTTGCTGCACCCGCAGTTCGACGCGAAGGCCCTGGCTTCCGCTGTGCCGGTTGCCATCGGCCTGCCGGCTTCCCCGGGCGCCGCTTGCGGCCGCATCTATTTCACCGCCGCAGACGCCACCGCCGCCGCGCAGAGCGGGCAGAAAGTGCTGCTCGTGCGCAACGAAACCTCGCCTGAGGACATCGAGGGCATGAACCATTCCGAGGGCATCCTCACCTGCCGTGGCGGCATGACCTCGCACGCGGCGGTTGTCGCGCGCGGTATGGGCACCTGCTGCGTGGCCGGCTGCAGTGAAATCACCGTGGATGAAAACGCCAAGGTGCTGCAGATTGGCGATCACATTTACGCCGAGGGCGACTATATGTCGCTGGACGGTTCCACCGGCAAGGTGTATGGCGAAGCGCTGCCCACGGTTGAGGCGGATCTCACCGGCGATTTCGCCCGCCTGATGGGCTGGGCGGATGAAGCCCGCCGCCTGCAGGTGCGCACCAACGCCGATACGCCCGAAGACGCCGCCGCCGCCGTGCGCTTTGGCGCGGAAGGCATCGGCCTCACCCGCACGGAGCACATGTTCTTCAGCGGCGACCGCATCGTGGCCGTGCGCGAGATGATCCTTTCGGACAACGAGGATCAGCGCCGCGCTGCCCTGCGCAAGCTGCTGCCCATGCAGAAGGGCGATTTCAAGGGCATCTACAAGGTGATGCAGGAGCGCCCGGTGACCATCCGCTATCTGGATCCGCCGCTGCATGAGTTCCTGCCGCACATCACCGCCACTGCGGAAATCGCGGAGCTGGCCAACCAGCTGGGCGTGACCCCCGAGGCCGTGATCCGCAAGATCATGTCCCTGCAGGAGCTCAACCCCATGATGGGCCACCGCGGCTGCCGTCTGTCGGTTACCTTCCCGGAAATCGCCGAAATGCAGACCCGCGCGGTCATCGAAGCCGCCATTGAGGTGCGCGAGGAAGATGGCTACAACATCCATCCGGAAATCATGATCCCGCTCATCGGCGACGTGAAGGAATTCGAGTTCGTGCGCGATGTCGTGGTGAAGACCGCCGAATTGGTCATGGCCGAAAAGGGCACCAAGATCGATTATAAGGTCGGCACCATGATCGAGATCCCGCGCGCTGCGCTCACCGCGGATGAAATCGCCGAAAAGGCCGAGTTCTTCTCCTTCGGCACCAACGACCTTACGCAGATGACTTACGGCTTCTCGCGCGACGACGCGGCCAAGTTCCTCTCCGCCTACTATGATAACAAGGTCATGGAGAGCGACCCGTTCGCCAAGCTCGACCAGAAGGGCGTCGGCCGCCTGGTGCAGATGGCCGCGCAGCTGGGCCGCAAGACCCGTCCGGACATCAAGCTGGGCATTTGCGGCGAACACGGCGGCGACCCGTCCTCCGTGGAGTTCTGCCACAAGGTGGGCCTGAACTACGTTTCCTGCTCACCCTTCCGCGTGCCGATCGCCCGCCTCGCCGCGGCACATGCGGCCATCAAGGAAAAGATGGGCCAGCTGTAAGCGATACTATCCTGCCAATAATTAATGGGAGCCCCTTGCATGAGGGGCTCCCATTCAGAGCCTTGACAAAGCCTCGGGAAAAGAGGTTCTAATCAGAAATGACGGCGTGTACGTCATTTCTGGTATTTTTCGGGAGCAAATGCCTTGCATTTGCGGAGAAAAATACATTCTCGTCCCGATTGCT